>JAJDWF010000005.1 GCA_022825745.1 Dehalococcoidia bacterium
AAGACCAGCGTGGGCAAGTTCGACAAGAAAGTGCTGCCGGAGCGCTTTGAGAGCCACGCCTGAGGTGCCGGATGACGGCGGGCCGGCAATTGCCGGCACCGGCATCCGCAAGGACTACGGCGACCGGGCGGTGCTGCGCGGCGTTGACCTAACGGTGGGTTGGGGTGAGATCGCCGTGCTGTTCGGGGCGAACGGCGCGGGCAAGACCACGTTGCTACGCATCCTGGCGGGGCTGACCCGGGCCGATGCGGGAACCACGCACATCGCCGGCCGGCCCATGCACCGCCGGGGCAACCGGGCGCGCCGGCTGGTGGGTTTCGCCGGCCACCAGACCATGCTGTACAACGACCTGACCTGCCGGGAGAACCTGGCCTTTTACGCCCGGCTGTACGGCATCCGGGACGCGGGCGGCAGGATTGACGAGGTTTTGGAGCAGGCGACCCTTTCGGATCGGGCGAACCGGCGGGTCCGCACGCTGTCGCACGGGATGCAGAAACGGCTCGCCATGGCGCGGGCGATTCTGCACCGGCCGGCGGTGCTGCTGCTGGACGAACCGGAGTCGGGACTGGACGCGGAATCGGTGGCGACGCTGGGAGACCTGCTGCGGGATTGGGCCACCTCGGGCCGGGCGGCGCTGCTCACCACCCACAGCGCGGAGGTCGGGCTGGCCTGGGCCGACCGGTCGTTGACGCTGGCCGGCGGACGCATCGAGTCGGACGTTGCGCCGGAGCGGTCAGGTCCGGCGCAACCGACGATGCTACAATGACGCCATGGAACTGCTGCGAGGCGCGCTGACGGTCGCGTGGAAAGACGTGCGCCTGGAACTGCGTTCCCGCGAGGTGATCGCGTCAGCGCTGGTGTTCGGTCTGATCGTGGTGGTGGTGTTCAATTTCGGGCTGAACCGCGCGCCGGGCAGCCTGGCCCCGGTTGCGCCCGGCCTGCTCTGGGTGGCATACGCCTTCATCGGGGTGCTGGCGATGAACCGGGCGTTCACGCGAGAGCTGGAGCACGGCGGGCTGGACGGGTTGCTGCTGGCCCCCATCAGCCGGGACGCGGTGTTTCTGGGCAAGATGCTGGGCAGCCTGGCATTCATGCTGGTGATCGAGGCGATCCTGCTGCCCGTGTTCGCGGTGATGCTGGACTTGCCTACGCTGTCGCCGACGCTGGGGCTGGTGATATTGCTGGCGACGGTGGGGTTCGCCACGGTGGGGACGTTTTTCGCGGGCATCGCGGTGCAGACGCGCTCGCGGGAAATCCTGCTGCCGGTGCTGTTTTTCCCGGTGGTGGTGCCGGTGATCATCGCGGCGGTGGAGGCGTCGGCGCTGGCATTACAGGGCGGGCCGATGACGGCGGTGTGGACGCGCTGGGCGCCGCTGCTGTTGGTATTCGACGCGCTGTATTTGGTAATATGTCCGTGGATTTTCGGTTTCGTGTTTGAGGGATAACGCAATTTGGCAGCGATAGCAGGCCGGCCGGCGGGCAAAGCGTCGTGGCAGCGCGGGCTACGGGACGCGCGGCTCTGGCTGTTGTTGATCACGGCAGTCCTGATGCTGGTGGACGGCTACCTGATCTTCATGGTGGCGCCCACCGACGCCGTGCTGGGGCATGTGCAGCGCATCTTTTACGTCCACGTACCCATCTCGATCCTGTCGTTCCTGGGGTTCCTGATATGCGCGGTGGCCGGCATCGGCTATCTGATCCGGCGCACGGAGCGGTGGGACCGGGTGGCGCACGCATCGGCCGAGGTGGGTGTGGTGTTCGTGACGCTGGCGCTGGTCACCGGAATCATCTGGGCGCGGCCGGTGTGGAACGCCTGGTGGCAGTGGGAACCGAGGCTGACCACCACGCTGATCCTGTGGTTCATCTACGTAGCCTACCTGATGATCCGGCAGTACGCGCCGACGCCGCAGCAGGGGCGCACGTGGTCGGCAGTCGTGGGCATCATCGGGTTCGTTGACGTGCCCATCGTCTATTATTCGGTGCAGTGGTGGCAGTCAATTCACCCGAAGCAGGTCATCGGCCCCGAGGCGGCGGAAGGCGCTTTGGAGCCGATCATGGCGCAGATCCTGGTATTCTCGCTGGTGGCGACGCTGGCGCTGTTCACCTACCTGCTGCTGGAGCGGGTGGCGTTGCGAGGTATTGAAGACCGGCTGTCCCAGTTGCGCCGGGAAGGAAACACGGACTAGCATGACCGAACTACCACCGACCAATCTGCCCTATCTCTTCGCCGCCTTTGCCGTAGTGTGGGTGGTGTTTTTCATCTATGCGGCGTATATGTCCTGGCGTCGCCAATCGGCGCAACGGGAGTTGGACGAAATGCGGGAATCGAACGGCCAGGAATCCGGTTCCGGCGGCAACGATGGCGGCGGCTGAAGCCCGGTATAATTAACGCCGAACCAGCCTGTACCGAGGAAGCGCAGAGCAACGATGCAATCGGAGAACTACACCAACCCGCCGGCGGAAGTATCCGCCTACCTGGAATCGGAGGCCACGGAGGAACGCTCGGGATGGCGCAGCCATCGCATGCGGCTGATCATCCTGGTGGGGGTCATCGCGCTGGCGGTGGCCTACATGGTGTACGCGGCGTTCCCCGGCAACACCCAGTACTTCGTGTCGGTCAGCGAGTTCCTGGACGACCCCAGGCTGCACGATGGCCAAACGCTGCGGGTGGCGGGCGCGCTGGACCCGGAGAGCTTCCGCCGGGAGGACGGCTCGGCGTCGTCGCGGTTCGCGCTGGGCGACAAGGAGCCGGACGTGCCCGGCCTGATTCCCGGCACCCGCGTCATGGAAGCGAGCTACGTAGGAGTGCTGCCCGACCTGTTCTTCAACCCCCACTCCGAGATCATACTGGAAGGCAGCTACGACGCGCAGAGCGGGGTATTCGCCACGGACAACATCCTGGTGAAATGCCCGTCAAAGTACCAGTCGCTACAGGCGGAGAACCCGGACGCGGTCCCCGGGGCGGCGGGCGCAACGCAGGGCGGGTACTGAACTCAGGCGAACTGCGCCGTCAGATCGGCGACATTTTTCGGGTCTAATCTTTCGAGCCAGGGAATCCGATCAAGGTTCTGGTCTGCTGATACGATACGGATCAGTTCCTGCAATACCTCGGCGCTGGTCAGGAAGCTCTCCGGGTGTTGCGCCGCCAATCTCAGTATCCGTATCGCAGGATCTTTGAGCGGATGGGCGCTTCCTGCGGCGTAGATGGGAATGTCGGCATCAATGAAGTACGGCCGGGTCATGCGTGCCCTCAAGAACTTCACGGAGCGCTATCGGGTCCTCGGGCACTTCCAGCGACATGGCTGCCAACTGCTCGACGGCCTGCATTCTCTGCGCGCTCACAGTATCGCTATGAGCGTTTTCAATCAGGTTCCGGATTACTGCGGACGCTGACATTCCCCTGGCCGTGGCCAGTTGGCTCAGTTGCTGCCGGAGTTTCTCGTCCAGCCTGACCTCGAATCTGGTAGCCATCCCTTCACCTTTTTGATGTACGTACAAGATAGTACGGATATAATGATACGGCATTTCGGACAAAATGGAAAAGCCCCCGGTGCGCTGCACCGGGGGCTTCGTAGTTGGCGGTTGCGGGAGTAGGCTAGAACGTGTAGGCGTCCATCAACTGCTCGACGGTGCGCTCCCGGGCTTTGGAGCGGATGATACCCATGTTGGCGTCCAGGGACTGCCGGGTTTCGTCCTTGTAGATGACGCCGACGGGGAGGCCGCCCTGCCGGACCAGGTCCTCGGCGGCCCGCTTGTCGCTGGGGTCATGGTCGTCAGGGATGTCCCACAGTGCGGGCGCGATGCCCTCCTTGGCGTTCCCCTTGATCAGCTGATAGGTGTCGTTGTAGGTGACGCACGGCGACTGGACGTGAATCATCGACATGCCTTCATGGTTCATGCCCTCGTTGATGAGACGGGCCAGGACGCGGGGCTGTCCCGAGAAGCCGGACGCGATGAACGATACGCCCAGGGTGAGGTAGAGTTCCAGCGGGTCCAGGTCCTCTTCAATCTTGCCGAAGGGCGTGCTGCTGGTGATGGCGCCCATCTCGGTGGTGGGAGAACTCTGGCCCTTGGTCAGGCCGTACACGCCGTTGTCCATGATGACGGCGGTGAGGTTGACGTTCCGCGCGGCCTGCGGGGCGATGTGCTCGCCACCGATGCTCAGGAAGTCGCCGTCGCCGGCCACCACGATCACGTTCAGCTCCGGGCGCGCGCTCTTGATGCCCATGGCCACGGGCAGGGTGCGCCCGTGGATGCCGTGGATACCGTAGGGCTGCTCGCCCTCCAGGAGGTGGACCAGGTTGCCGCTGC
Source organism: Dehalococcoidia bacterium (assembly GCA_022825745.1). Taxonomy (GTDB): domain Bacteria; phylum Chloroflexota; class Dehalococcoidia; order Lucifugimonadales; family UBA3495; genus Bin87. The sequence continues at coordinate 4,312 of JAJDWF010000005.1, forward strand.
AACCGATGCCGGCCACGACCACGTTGTTCTCGATGGGCAGGCCGGTTTCTTCAAGCCGGTTGATCATGGCGAATTCCAGGGCGCGGCGGACGCCGAAGTCGCCGCAGCCGGGGCACCATTTGAAGTCGTATTCGGGGTTCTTCTTGCTCATACCCGCGCTGCCTCCGTGTGCTCAGACATTATTTCTTTGACTCGGGCGACCAGGTCGCTGACCTTGAAGGGCAGCCCGGTGTACTGGGTGATGGGGGTTGAGTTGACGCGATGGAAGCGGAGCACGTTGGCCCACTGCCCCTGGTAGTTCAGCTCAGGGACGATGACCAGCTCTTTGGCGCGCAACTCTTCACGCAGCTTCGGCGGTATCGGATGGAGGAACATGGAGTAGTACCACCCGATGTCAACGCCCTCGGCGCGCAACTGGTCGTAAGCCTCGCGGACGGGGCCTTTGGAACCGCCCCAGGGCATCAGGGCGATACGGGCTTCCGAATTGTCGCTTTCGTACTGTTCTTCTTCCAGCAGCTTGAGCTTGCTGAACCGCCGCTCGGTCATCTGGATGTGGCGGCTGGGCAGGTGCGTGGTGTCGCCCATTTCGTCGTGCTCGCTGCCGTTGGCGACGTAAGCGCCGGGGCCGCCGGGCAGGGGCATGGGCGAAAGCTCGTGGCCGGAATAGCGGTGGTAGCCGTTGCCGCCTTCGTAGGCAAGCCGCTCTTCCACCGGAATCTTGGACAGGTCGGGGCGCGGTATGTTCTGTACGCGCTCGGCCATGGACATTTCGCTCATCAGGATGACCGGCCCCTGGTAGCGCTCGGCCCAGTTGAGGGCGTGGGCCGCCGCGTAGAAGCACTCCTCGACGGAGCCGGGAGCGATGACGGGCATCCGCACGTCGCCGTGGGCCGGGAACAGGCAGCCCATGAGGTCGGACTGCTCGGTCTTAGTGGGCAGGCCGGTGGCCGGGCCGCCGCGCTGCACGTCCACCACGACCAGCGGGATTTCAGCCATCCAGGCCAGGCCAAGGCCCTCGCTCATCAGCGAGATGCCGGGGCCGGCGGTGGCGGTCATGGACTTTTTGCCGGCGAAACCGGCGCCCAGGATAGCGGTGATGGCCTCGATTTCGGAGGACACCTGGTAGGCGAACTTGTCCTCTCCCACGAGGTTGCGCTCCATCCACAGCAGGATGGTGGTGGCCGGCGAGATGGGATAGCCGGCGTAGAATTTCAGGCCGGCGTGGGTTGCGCCCAGGGATATGGCCTCGTTGCCCTTGAGCATCATCTGCGTGTAGTCCGGCGGGTTGGGCGGGGCCAGGTCGCCCAGGACGAAACCGCTCTCCGCGGCGTGCTGCCGGCCGAGCCGCATCGCCTCGATGTTGGAGGAGATGATCTCGTCATCGTTGTCGCGGCCGCGCCGGAACCGGGCCTCAACGAAGTCCTCCAGGTACTCCTGGGGCATGTGCACCAGCTGGGCCAGCGCGCCGATCACCACCATGTTGGCGGCGCGGTTGTTGCCTGTGGAACGGGCCAGCGTATCGATGGCCAATCCGAACGAGCGAGGGTCGGTCATCGTGAAGTCATCGGCGTTGTAGATGATGACGCCACCCTCGCGGACTTCTTCCGCGTGGGTCTCGTAGGCTTCCTCGTTGAACGCGACCAGCACGTCCACCTCGTCGCCGGAACTCAGGACGGGTTCGGTGCGGATGCGGGCCTGGGTCCAGGTGGGACCGCCCAGGATCTGGGATGGGAAGGTGGCATAAGTCAGGGCGTGGTAGCCGACTTGCGTGGACGCCTGGGCCAGACCTTCGGCTGAGGTAACGACGCCCTGTCCGCCCTCACCGGCGAACCGGACGACGAAGTCGTTCATTTGCATCTGGAGGTTCCTCCGAACCGGCTATGGTCTGCTAAAAGCCGGCGATTTCGCGCATCGCGGGCCGCGGCGCCTGTCGCCACGGACACAAAATAACACCGTCCCGGTTGGTGATGGGAGGTGTTGCCGTAAGGCTTTCTGGTGTATTGCGGGGGAAAACACCCTGTTGGGCCGCATTCGATACCCGGTCGCCCCATTGCGAAAACGGTGCGGCCACGATTGCGCCGACGTGTTTAGCGGACGGAATATAGCATTGCAGGGCCGGAATTGTCAATTTGGCGCGCTCCTCACGCGTACCCACTTTGTAATTGCGTGATGAAAGGACGGAAAGGTTGATTTCCCGCTCATTTCCTCTCATTTGCGCTAATTCAGGTATGGCATCAGGCGGGTTGTGGAGGCTGAATGGGGCCGGGGGAAGGGTTTTGGTGGCGCTACCAGTGGTTTTGGCGGGCTGGCGGGCGGGTTTGGGGGAGCGAGGTTCGCGGTGTTTGGAGGTTGGCATGGGACGGCCTCGGGGGTTGGATGGTCAAATGGTAAGGATGGGCAGTGCGTTAGGGCAAGGGGGAAGTGTCACTACGTGGCGTTCGGTATTAGGTGGTTTGATCGGGCGTTTTGCCGGGAATCCTCTCCCGCAGCCAATTAATGAGCTCAGCCCAACACCACGCAGTCAGTGGGGCCAAGCCGCAAGCTTGCCACATGTGATACTCATCCCTCACGACAACCGCTACCGTCGCGACTGCGAAGGGGGCGGCGGCTTGGGTTATTGCCTTTCCGAGTCCGTCAATGCCAGAGGGACGCTTAGTGGTGATCTCGCTCACGCTATACACAGCTTGATTCGACGCAATCGCAAGCGCCACTATCACCGCCAAGTCTCCCAACCAAACTCTAAGCGCCATTGCCAGGCTGGGCAAGGCAAATGTGACCGTAATCGTCCCGATACATCCCCCTGCTATGAGAGCCATCATTACGAACGAAACCGTCGTTGCGGCCAGTCTACCCCCGTTCGTGCCTCTTGCCACCCTTTTGGCAATCATTCCGCCTACCTCAAACCGTCGAAGCAAGCCAGATAGCCCAGCGCGTCATCAAGACCGTCGGTGTCAAACTCGCTCCACAGTCCAGTCTGATTGTCGTCCCCTTCCGCGTACATCCCGATGTTGAGCTTTGAGTCGGCGTCTTGATTCTGATAAGCGTTGAGCACGACGTTAAATATCTGGCGCACTTGGATGCTGTTGAGCACGTAGATGGATGACCCATCATCGGTTATCACGGGGTCAGAATACACTAGGGTGTCCGTCTCGGACCAGTTTTCGATCCCGTAGTCCCAAATCCCGACCGTGTAGGTATCCACCGATTCCGGGACAATGTACGTGTACGGGCTGATGTACGCGACGCGGAAATCTTCCAGACAGGCCAACGTCAAAACCACTTCGCTGCTCCATGCGGACGGGTCAGCGTCCATTGTGGCAACTCGCAGGTCTAAATTATCTCGCCCCTGTTCCTTGAATACTTCCGCCAACGCCAATTCCCACTCGGAGTCACGATACCAAGAACCGGAACCCTTCCACTCAGACGCCGGCGTGGGAGACGGAACGGGGGTCGCAGTCGGCGTAGGGGGCGGTGTAGGCGCAGGAGTTGCAGTTGGCACGTCGGTCGGCGTAGGTGCGGGGGTTGGCGTGGGTAGAGCGGTTGCAGTTGGCTGCCTCGTGGGTGTAGGGGTGACGGTGGGAGGAACCATCGCGGCCAGCGGAGCCTCGTATTGGATTGCCGACACCACTTTTTGAACACCGTCCGAGTAGTGGAGCAACCTGTACTCCTTGATCCTGATTTCCTGCCTGAAGCCAAGTCGGTAGTCGCCAACGCCGTCCGGCTTCACGGCCATCGCGTAGCATCCGCCTCGCTCCAATTTGGGGAAGTAACCGTTGATTATTATTGCCCCAGTGGCAATGTTTCGGTCGGCAGGAACTCTTATTTGCCCGCCCTGTCGGTTGAACGCGAATGTCTGCGCATCGACAGATTCGGCATGGCACCCGACCACTACACTCGGTCTCGATCGGGGCACGCTGGCACCGACCACGTTTATGTCGCTTGGGGCAATATCGAACGCCGCAGCCAGCGACAGAAGATTGTCCAGTGGAATCGCCGTCGGCGTTGGCCTAGGTGTCTGCGTCGGTCTGGTGGTAGGGGTAGGGGAGGCGGTGGGTGGGGTGGAAGTTTCCGTCGAAGCAGGGGATGCAGTCGACTGTTCCAGTGTGGGTGATGTAGCCTGCTGCTGGGGTTGGGATGTGTCGGCAATCGGCGTCGGGTCTTCACTGCTGCACGCCAACACGGCGGCGGTCGCAAACACAGCCAAAAGTGTAATCGATAGGCGCATCTGGGGAACCTCCCTCTGCGATCAGGATAGGGCTACCTGTCACAGTCAACCGTTTCCCGTCAGCGATAAACGCGAGTTGCGCAGAGAGAGGCACAATGCCTCTATCCGTTTGTAACTCGCGTTTTCACGCCCGCTGGGGGCGGAATCAGGGGATAGCCTGATGCAGTTCCCCCCGCAAGGAGGGATTGGGTATAGCCGACGGCTAACTGCGGTTGAACTGTGACAGCGGCGATTCTGCCATAGGCATCCCGCAAAAGCAAACGTAACCTGCCCAATCGCTCACTTACCGCGCGCCCGACGCGGCGGGGTTGCTATAATCTCTCGCCATGTCGATCAGCCTGGACGTTGTCATTCCCTGCCTGAACGAGGAGCGGGCGCTGCCGGTGTGCATCCGCCGGCTGCACGCGTTCATGTCGGAGCGAATGGGCCGCTACGACTGGGGCATCGTGGTGGCGGACAACGGCTCCACTGACGGGACGCTGGACGCGGCGGAAGCACTGTCGCAGGAGTTCCCGCAGGTTCGCTACATCCGGCTGGACCAGCGCGGTCGGGGGCGCGCCCTGCGCCGGGCCTGGACCGAGAGCCGCGCCGACGTCGTGGCCTACATGGACGTTGACCTGTCCACCGACCTGGACAGCCTGCCGCCGATGATCGCGGCCATCGCGGAGGATGGCTACGACGTGGCGACGGGCTCCCGGCTGCTGCCCGACTCACAGGTGGTGGGACGCACTCTGAAGAGGGAGATCACGTCCCGGGGGTACAGCCTGCTGTTCCGCGCGATGTTCTTCACCACGTTCCGCGACGCGCAGTGCGGGTTCAAGGCGGCCAGCCGGCGGGCGGCGGACGACCTGGCGCCGCTGGTGGAGGACAACGGGTGGTTCTTCGACTCGGAGCTGCTGATCCTGGCGCAGAAGTGCGGCTACCGCATCAGGGAGTTGCCGGTGCACTGGGAGGACGATCCCGACACGCGGGTGCGCATCCTGCGGACGGCGTGGGAGGACGTGAAGGGGCTGCTGCGGCTGAAGTTCGGCGGCGTGGCCCGGGCGCGGCGACAACTCCGGGCCAGATAAGGTATGTGCAGCGGATTCGCGCCTTTACGTTGACCGCTTGACCGTCGTAGGTTAGATTCAACGCTGGACATCCGGTTAGCTTTACGACTCGCCAATGGAGGAAAATCGCCATGCCGTTCTACGAAAGAGGCGCCACCCGTATCTACTACGATGAGGTCGGTTCGGGATTTCCCCTGCTGATCGTTCCGGGAGGTGGGCTGAACTCCACCGTGGAGGGCCTGCGGACCTCGCATCCTTTCAACCCCCTGGAAACCTACGGCGGCGACTTCCGCTGCATCGCCGCCGACCTGCGGAACGCCCCCACGGGGCAGTCCACCGGGCCGCTGGAGATCGACCGGCCCTGGGATGCCTTCACCGATGACCACCTGGGTCTGATGGACCACCTGGGCATCGACAAGTTCGGGGTAATTGGCTTCTGCATCGCCGGGCCGATGATCCTCAACCTGCTGAGCCGGGCCGGCGGGCGCGTGGTAGCGGCGGCGTTGATGCAGCCCAGCGGGTACCGCCCTGAGCTGCCGGACCTGTTCTACCAGAACAACACGACCGGGTGGGGGCCGCCGCTGTGCGAGAGCCGGTCGGACATCACCATGGAGATGGTGCACGACTTCCTGACCAACATGTACACCAACCGGGCCGATTTCGTGTTCACCGTATCCCGCGAGTTCGTCAGCTCGTTACAGACGCCGCTGCTGATCGCGCCCGACGACGTGCCGGCGCACCCATACGAGCGCGCGATGGAGGTTGCGAGCCTGGCCCCGAACTCCGAGGTCACCATTTACCCCTGGAAAGACACGCAGGAGCACATCGACGAAGTCGTCGCCCACGCCGGCCGCTTCCTGAAAGCCCACCAACCGGCAGCCGTCGCGGCGGGCTGATGGAGAAACCGTAAACCAAGTATATCTCGGCGCAGCGGCTACGCGACTTATACCGTTGCGCCCAACCTGTTCGCCAGGTCGCGGCCGGACGTCGCTGGAGGCAGCGGTTTGCCATCTTCCCGATATAGTTCGATGGCTTCGTCAACTATCTGACAAAGCTCCTCAAACACCTGCCGCTCGTCGGCGCCGTGACAACCGCCGTAGATCAGACCCGGAGCGCTGCCCACGTAGCATTGGTCTTCCTCGGACCATTCAACTATCTTGACGTACCGAGCGCTGTCCCTCATTTCCTGGATTCCTCGATCGCGGCCCGCACTGCGCGAACCTGATAGTGTCTGGCGTCGCTACCTAAGTTGCCTGATAGAAGGCAAAAGTAATGGCTGGGGATACAGGATTCGAACCTGTGATACCTGATCCAGAGTCAGGCGTCTTACCACTAGACTAATCCCCAGCGTCGCCCTTCGATTCTAGCAGAGGGAGCGGCGGGTTTTCAACGCGGCGGCTTACGATTGCGCTGACCGCCACGCCTCCAGGTTCTGCTGCATGTATTCGACGTGCTCGCGGACGTGGGCCTCGTAGGTGTCCAGCCAGTCGTCCAGCGTCGTGTCGCCGTTCTCGGGATGGTAGGCGGTGTTGGCCCAGGCGGATTCGGGCAGCGACTTGATCAGCGTGTAGGACTTGCCGCGCAGCCACTTGAACAGGTTGAGCGTGTCGTCGATGTCCTGCTCGTGGTAGTCCAGGGCGGCGGCCCACTGGTTCTCGTCGTAGTCCATGAGGGTGCGGCCAGGCTCGGCGATGAGGCGACGGCAGCGGATGTAGCTGTTGGCCTCGCTGTCGGTGACGTGGATGATGTGCTCGTGGATGCTCCAGCAGCCGTGCTCATCACGGAACTGCCACATCTCCCTGGGGAGCTTGTCCAGCGCCTCCACCAACTGGGTGTAGGCGTTGCCGTAGGACTCGATTTTCTGCCGGCGGGCTTCGGGGGTCATGGAAGAAACTCTCAACTCCGAAACGGGATGCTATCCAGCCTATCACGGATTGGCGTATGGGCAAATGACGGATAGAATGGCATCGCAATCTCAACGCAATCAGACTCCATTTCCCAAACCGAGGAGCGTTTTCGCCATGCAACTAGGAGCCATTTTCCCGCAGACCGAGATCGGGGCCGACCCCATCGCCGTCAAGGACTTCGCCCAGGCCGCCGAGGCGCTGGGCTACGAGCACCTGCTGGTGTTCGACCACGTGCTGGGCGCGGACCATACCCAGCGCGCCGAGTGGAACCGCCCCTACAACAAGGACGATATGTTCCACGAGCCGTTCGTGATGTTCGGCTACCTGGCCGCGCTCACCGAGAAGATCGAGTTCTGCACCGGCATCATCATCCTGCCGCAGCGTCAGACCGCGCTGGTGGCCAAGCAGACCGCCGAGGTGGACGTGCTGACCAACGGCCGGCTGCGCCTGGGCATCGGCGTGGGCTGGAACGAGGTCGAGTACGAGGCGCTGGGCGAGAACTGGGAGAACCGCGGCCGCCGCTCCGCCGAGCAGATCGAGGTCATGCGGATGCTGTGGACGCAGGAGGTGGTCAATTACGAGGGCCGCTACCACAAGATCACCCACGCCGGCATCAACCCGCTTCCGGTGCAGCGTCCGATCCCCGTGTGGTTCGGCGGCGGCGCGCCCCAGGTGGTGCGGCGTCTGGCCCGCATGGGCGACGGCTGGTTCCCGCAATTCAAGCCCGACGGCGAGGGACGGGAAAAGCTGGAGGAGATGCGCGAACTGGCGCGGGGCTACGGCCGGGATCCGTCCGCCATCGGCGTGGAGGGCCGCGTCGCCCTGATGGACAGCAACAACCCCGACGACTGGAACAAGCTGGCCTCAGACTGGAACGACGCGGGCGCATCGCACCTGTCAGTCAACACCATGCGCGCCGGCCTCAGCGGCCCAGACCAGCACATCGAGGCGATACGGCGGTTCAAGGAAGCGGTAGGCTGAGTCGGATTGCCCGGTTCTCCAAAGTAAGCGGCGACTGCGAACCGCTGGCTATGGGGCGAAAGCTTCGGCGGCGGACATACGCCGCTGTAACAGAGGGAGCAGTTGCTCCCTCATTTTTCGCGCATGGCTAGGTGGCATAGCAGGGTCTGCTAAATAAATCGAGGCGTGCCCAATGTTATCCAGCGATGCCGTATCGATCACCACGAAAACCTGCCGACCATCGGCCTGAATACTGCGTACAGTTCTGGCTTCAAAACAGAGACCGCAGAAGTTGCTCATCATCCCGGACTACGCCGGGAGACAGGTTAGGGGCAGCGCTGACGGTTTCATCCAAGTGAGGGGACTGGAGAACCATAACGCTTTACGCACGCAGCAGCGATTCCAAATCCGCCGGCAAAGGACGACTCGCCGGAACTTCGTCCCCGAAGTACTCCTGACCATCGGCGCTACGGGCGTAGTAAGAGAACGCACCGGTGCCGTAAAAGCCTAAATCTATATGCAGTCCGCCGTCATCCCAGGCAAAATTCACTTCGCCGTCGTCAGCCAGCGATATATGAGGCAACGCTGCCAGGGGAAAGGACAGCCGGTCGAGGAAAGCTCTGGCGTCGCGGAACGCCGCATCGTCAGGGGGTTCACTGGAAGGCCAACGCTCATTCTCGGGCACGGAGCGCAGTTGATCCAATCTCCCGACCAGTTGCCGGAATTGCAGCGAGGGCATCAAGGTGGTAAGCGAGCGCTCTCTCATGGTGTTCCTCCCGTGCGCTGCGTGGGGTGCAAGCAGAATCTCTCACGTTGAATTTTACACCCGCCCCACCAGGTCCCGCAGCGCGGCGTACGTTCGCGCTCCCGACTGCCCGCCGTCGCCGGCGTCGAAGATGTTGGCGATGAAGTCGGTGGCGCCGGCTTCGGCGAATTGTTCCAGCTGGGTTTGGAGGGATGATTCGTTGCCTACTACGGCTACCTCGGACGGGCCTTCCACGTCCTCGACGTCCAGGATGCGACGGTAGTTGACCAGGCGGCCGTAACGCTCGTAGGACTCGGCGGCGGCGCGGCGTCCGACGGCCTCGTCGTCGCACACCGTGGCGGGCAAGCCGACGCAGATGCGCGGCTCCGGGCGTCCGGCGACCTCGGCGGCGGCGTTGATGCGAGGGCGCACGTGCTCGCGGATGGCGCGGGGCCCGGCCATCCAGGTGATGGTGCCGTCGGCGTGCTGGCCGGCCAGGCGGAGCATACGGGGCGCCAGGGCGGAAATCACCACCGGGCAGATCGGGCGGTCCAGCACGTCCAGCTCGGCGTTCACGTTGTAGAACTCGCCGGAGAACTGCACCCGTCCCTCTTCCATCAAAGGACGCAGGACAGAGAGGTACTCGCGGGTGTGCAGCGCGGGTCGGTCGTAGGACAGGCCGAAGCTGTCTTCGATGCCCGGACGATGGGACGGGCCGATGCCGAGGATAAACCGGCTGTCGGTGGCGGCAGCGGTGGTCAATGCCTGCTGCGCCAATGCCATCGGGTGGCGCGGATAGGTGGGCACCACGCCGACGCCCAACTCAATACGGCCGGTCTGCGTTCCGGCCAGGGCCAGCACGGTGAGGGCGTCGTAGCCCCGCGCCGAGATATGGGGCACCCAGAAGCTGTCGAACCCGTCGGCTTCGGCCTGCTTGATGCGGCCAATCAGCTCGTCCAGGCTCATCAAGTCAGCAGCGGATGCTCCAACAAAAACTCCGATGCGCATTACGCGACCTCCTGCGGTTCGGGTGTAGTGTTCAGGATGTTGCGGGCCACTTCGCGGGCGCCGTCCAGGTCAGCGACGAAACGGTCTTCCGGCACTTTGCCGAGGATGTTGAGGGCTTGCAGGTTGCTTTCCACCGGGGAGCCGGCAAGGCCCATGACGATGGACTCGGTGTCCTCCTCGGTGGCAATGTCAATCATCTGCTCCACCACCATGGCCGCGCTGTCGTCCATGTAGAGGGTCTCGGAGAAATCGAATATCACCACCTCGTGGTCGCGGATGTCGCCGCCGATGGTGTTGACCAGGTTGCTGGAGGACGCCACGGAGAAGCGGCCACGCATTCCGACTACGCCGCAGCGCGCGGCGAACTCGTCGCCGTCGTTGGCCGCCGCCGCTTCCTCGGGCGTGTCGTACAGAAACGCCTGGTCCAGCAGCGGCGTGGAAACCACGCTGTCCAGCTCCTGCCGTTCCACCTGCCGCGCCGCGACCATGCCGGCCGCGATGAGTCCGATAGCGATTGCCGTGACCAGGTCCAGGAATACCGTCAGCCCCAGCGTGATGACCATGACGATCAGGTGGTCCCGCTGGATGCGGTGGGCGCGCTTGATCAGCCGCCAGTCGATGATGTCCCAGCCCACCTTCATCAGGATGCCGGCGAGCACGGCGTGGGGAATCTCCGTGACATACCGGCCCAAGCCCAGCACCAGCGCCAGCAGTATCCCCGCGCGCACCACGCCCGAGAACGGCGTGCGCCCGCCGGAGCGGATGTTGATTACCGTGCCCAGGGTGGCCCCGGCGCCGGGCAGCCCGCCGATCAGGCCGGCGATGGTGTTGCCGATGCCCTGGCCGACCAGTTCCCGGTTGGCGTTATGCCGCGTGCGGGTCAACGAGTCGGCGATGAGGGACGTGAGCAGGCTGTCGATGGAGCCCAGCAGGGCCAGAATCAACGCCGGCGTCAGCGAGCTGACGATGAAGCCCACGTCGAATACCGGGATGCGCAGGTCGGGGAGGCCGGTGGGCACGTCTCCGATGACTCTGAGGTCGGTCAGCCAGAAGATGCCGATGGCCGAGCCGATGATCATGGCCGCCAGGGGCCCGGGCAGGTATCGGCTCAGCGGTGGCCTCCAGAGCACGCCGACTAACAGGGTGATGGCGGCGACGATCAGGGCGTGTACCTGGGCGTTGGATATGGCGTCGGGGATCGCGCTAATTTTCGCCATCACACCGCCCGGCTGGGCCTCGGCGCCCACGAACGGGGCCACCTGCACCAGCATGACGATGATGCCGATGCCGGTCATGAAGCCGGAGATAACCGAGTGGGGCGTGTAGGCGACGAACCGCCCGATTCTGATCGCGCCCAGCACGATCTGGATTACGCCGGCCAGCATCACGACGGTGAAAGCCTTGGCGAAGTCGCCCTCGGCATGGACGGTCACGATGACCGCCATGGCAACGCTCATGGGACCGGTGGGTCCGGAGATCTGCGAGCGGGTGCCGCCGAACACTGCGGCGAAGAACCCCACGGCGATGGCGCCGTACATCCCGGCAATCGGTCCCAGTCCCGATGCGACGCCGAAGGCCAGCGCGACCGGCAACCCCACGACGGACGCGGTGATCCCGCCGAACAGGTCGCCGCGCAGCATGCCGAGGGAGTAGTTCGGTCTCATCGGATTTCTTATCCCAGCAAGTCCACCACTCGGTCCAGTATGCGGTGCCCCACCTCGTACTTGGAGAGGAGCGGCAGCCGTTCCGCGCGCAGTTCCCGGTCAATCAGGACCACGCGGTTGGTATCCACTCCAAAGCCGCTGCCCTCTTCGGTAATGTCGTTGGCGACGATCAGGTCCAGCGACTTGCGGCGCACCTTGTCGGCGGCGTTGGCCTCCAGGTTTTCGCTCTCTGCCGAGAAGCCCACTCGCACGAAATCACCGGTGGCCGTGGCCAGTATGTCGGTGGTTTTCTCCAAGTCGATGGACATTTCGTCCGCGGCCGTCTTCTTGATTTTCTGCTCGGCGGCGACCGCCGGACGATAATCGGCCACGGCCGCCGCCATGATCAGCGCGTGCGCCGTGGACGTTTCGTGCAGCACCGCGTCGCACATGTCCTGCGCGGAAAGCACCGGCATGACGCGAACCAGCGGCGGGTCGGGCAGAGCCGTCGGCGCGGTTACCAGCACCACCTCAGCGCCCCGGTCGCGGGCGGCCTCGGCGACGGCGTAGCCCATGCGCCCCGACGAGTGGTTGGTGATGACCCGTACCGGGTCGATGGCCTCCTGGGTGCCGCCGGCGCTGACGACCACCTTGCGTCCGGCCAGGTCACCGTGCTTGCCCAGGGCGGCCGCGATGTGTCCCAGCAGGTCGGCCGGCTCCACCAGCCGGCCCATCCCCATCAGCCCGGAGGCCAGGCGTCCGGGCGCGGGGCCGGCCATGAACACGCCACGGGCGCGCAGGCGGGCAACGTTCTCCTGCGTCGCCGGATGATCGTACATGTTGGCATCCATGGCCGGCGCCACCAGCAGCGGGGCCTCGGTGGCGATGACCGTGGTGGTCAGCGGGTCGTCGGCCAGCCCGGCGGCCAGCTTGGCGACGCAATGCACGGTGGCGGGCGCGATCACCACGATGTCCGCCCACCGGGCCAGCGCCACGTGCTCCACGCTCTGCTCGGAGTTAGGGTCGAAGGTGTCGGTTACGACCGCCCGGTGGGTGAGGCTACGGAAGGCCAGCGGGGTTACGAACTGGGTTGCGCCGTAGCTGAGTATGGTCTCCACGTTCGCGCCGGCCTGCACCAGCTTGCTGGCCAGGTCCAGCGCCTTGTAACAGGCGATGCTGCCGGTTACGCCCAGCACAATGTTCTTTCCAGCGAGGGCGGACTCCATTTCAATCACCTTTCACCCGGGCACCTTTCACCCGGCGCCATTCATCCGGTAGATGAGGTCCAGGCCCACCAGGGTCAGCTCCTGGTTGATGTCGTTGAACACCGGCGAGTGGTCGGCGATGACGGTCACCAGGCCGCCGGTGCCCACCACCTGGGCGTCGGACCCGATTTCCGCCTTGAATCGCTCCACCATGGTGGTAACGAGGCCGGCGTAGCCCAGCACCAGGCCCGACTGTAATGCCGCGGTGGTGTTGCGTCCCACCGCTGCCGCCGGCGCCACCAGCTCCACCCGACGGAGCAGGGAGGTATTGTCGTACAGCGCGTCGGCGGACAGGTTGATCCCCGGCGCGATCGCGCCCCCCAGGTACTCCCGATCCCTGGACACGGCGTCGAAAACGGTGGCGGTGCCCAGGTCAACTATGATCACCGGAGCGCCGTAAAGTTCTACCGCCGCCACCGCATCCACGATGCGGTCTGCGCCCACGTCCCGGGGGTTGTCGTAGCGCACCGGCATCCCGAGGTCGATTTGCGAGTTGACCAGCAGGGGCGCTATGCCGAAATACCGCCGACACAGGTCCTCGAACAGCCCGGTCAGGGGCGGCACCACAGAGCAGATGCTGGCCGCCGTGATGTCCGAAGACGCGATGCCGCGGAACTCCAGCAGGTTCTTGACCAGGATGCCGTACTCGTCGGCGAGCCGCCGGGAATCGGTGGCGACGCGAAGGGTGGTGACCAGCCGCTGCAAGGGGTTGGCCTTGTTGACGCCGGTTGCGGCGGCCGGCTCATCGTAGAACACGCCCATGGTCACGGCGGTATTGCCGATGTCGATGGTCAGCAGCATCTTCAAGAACCCGGCTAACAGTATAATTTTCGCCGAGCGTTGTCAAAAGCGTCGCAGCGTCAAAACCGCCGGGGTCAGCGCCGGTCGAAACCTACCTGCACGATGCGCGGCCGGTCCACCCCGGCGACGGCGACGTACTGGAACAGGGCGCCGTCAACATCGCGCGGCTGGGCTTCCTGGACGACGACGGTTTCCCCTCCCAGCAGGAGGTCAGCGAAGGGCGCCGCCTGGGAATCGGCGTCCGGGTCGGTGGGAAACGCGAAGTCGATGCCGGCAACGTTGGTGAACTCGACCTGCCCGTCCTCGTCGCTGATCCAGAACTCGGATATCGCCGTGCCGCCGGCGACCCGGCTCAGGGTGTAGTTGATTTCCTGCGGGGTCATGCCGGCCTTGAGGGCGGCGTCGATGTAGTAAGCGGTTAGAGTTGCCTGGGCAACCATGTGGTCCGTTTCCGGCGTCTCGACGGCTACCACATCGCCCTTTCCGCCGCAGGCGATGGCGAGGACGAGTACGACCGAGAGAACTGTCAACATCATGGCTTTGGTCATTGGAGCGCCTCCGTAGCGATATGTGGCGGCCATTTTACACCGCGCGGGTACGGGCGTGATTTATGCTAAAATCGACGCCGACAACCCCTTTTGGAGACTTGCTGATGGCCAACATGGAACTGGTCCAGATAGTGAAACGAGGACGCGATGCGGTGGCGGCGTGGCGCGAGGAGAACCCCAACACGCCCATGGACCTGAACGAGTGCTACATGAGCCACTCGCGCATCCCCATGGTGAACCTGCGCGGCGCGGACCTGCGCAACGGCGACTTCATGGGCGCGATGGTGCGCCGCGCCGACCTTTCCAACAGCTACATGAACAACGTCCACTTTTACCGGGCGGACCTCCGGGAAGCCGACATGAGCCGTGCCATCGCGCCGGGCGCGAACCTGCGGGGCGCGGACCTCCGCAACGCCAACCTGGCCGGCATCAACCTGGACGGCGCCACTCTTTCGGAAGCGAATCTTTCCGGCGCGGACCTGACCAACGCCAACCTGGACCGCAGCAATCTGGACCGGGTCAACTTCACCGGGGCCAACCTTACGGGCGCCAGCTTCAACGGAGCGAACCTGTCCCGGACGAATCTGTCGGAAGCCACGCTGAGCGCGGCCGACTTCTACGAGGCGGTGCTGAACGACGTGGTCACCGAGGACGCCGATTTCAACAACTGCATCATCGGCTACACGGTTTTCCAGAACTGCGCCATGGACGCCGCGCTGGGACTGGACAGCGTTCGCCATGACGCGCCCAGCACCATCGGGCTGGACACGCTGCTGCGCTCCCGGGGCGCGCTGCCGCAATCCTTTATCCTGGGCTCCGGCATCCCCGTAGCTGTGGCAGGCATCCAGGACTCGGTGGCGGACGCTCCGGTAACCACGCTGGAGGTACATATCTCCTGCGCCGACGGCGACATCGAGTTCGCGCGACAACTGGAAGACAACCTGCGGGCCCGAGGGGTGCGCACCTGGGTGTTCGCCGAAGGATTCCGGGGCAATCCGCTGGTGGACCGGCGCGCCTCCTCCGGCGAAGAAGAGATCGAGCGGTGGGTGCGGCACTATGATCGCATTATCGTGGTTTGCACCGCCGCCGGCCTGGACAGCGAAACCGTGCGCAACGACATTACGGCTGCCCAGGAAGCGGAAAACACCGGCGACCGCTGGACCATGTTCCTGGTGGACGCCGACGGTGTCATGGGTGCCGGCCGGAACCGCGCCGCCCGCCTCCTGAAGGAAGACCATCGCGTGTTTGACCTCACCGGCCAGGCGGCGGGATCGGACGAATACCAGGCGGCCCTGGGCGACCTGATCGAAAACCTGCGGGAAGAGCAGCCGGCCAGCGCCGCCAAGCCGCCGCGCCAGGCCGTTGACCCCAGGACGCTGCAACTGTAGTTGCCCGAGGCCGTCGGGAAACGCCACCGGTAAAGCGTGGTCGGCGACAACGATTAAACGGCAACAGGGGCGGGAATGTTCCCGCCCCTGCTTTTTGTCCGTTCCGGAGAACCGACTGATTTGGATGGCTACACCGTTTAGATGTAGTCTTCCTCCTCGTACATCATGTCGACGTTGTCGGTGCTCTGGCCGAGGCCGCGAGTCACGTCGGTGCGGAAGGCTTCCAGCATTTCGTCGGTGATCTCGTTGCCGTTGGCGCGCGCAGCGTCCTTCAACTGGTCAAAGGCCCACTCGGAAGTGTCGCCGTGAGGCATGTCGAAGAAGCCGGGCTCGAAGACGGGGAGTTCGCCGGGGCCGAAGTAGCCCTTGCCCTCGATGTTGTAACCTTCGAGGTCGTGGGTGCCCTTGCCGAGGACCTGACCGGTAGCAGCGTAGTGCTCCATGGTGGCCTTCATGCCGTACTTCTGGATCGGGCAAACCTTCATGCAGACGCCGCAGCCCAGGTAGCGGGCCATGACGGGGCGGCAGCGCTTGAAGTAGAGCTTGTTCTTCTCAATTCCGCGCCACCAGATCTTGTCGCGCATCAGGGCGCGGCCCGGGCAGCGGTTCACGCAGACCTGGCACACCTGGCAGAAGGCATGGATGCCGTAGTCCACCGGCTGGTCGTGGGTGACGTTGGCGTCGGTGGTGATCATCATGATGCGGCAGCGGGAGCCGACGTGCGGGGTCAACAGGTAGCCGCAAGCGCCAAGCTGGCCGAGGCCGGCGGCGACGAACATCGGGATGTAGGGGCCGGTGTTGTCGTTGGGGCTGTGCACCTGGGCACGATAGCCGAGGCTGCGCACGAAGTTGCCCAGTTCCAGACCCGCGGCGCCTTCGGTGCGGTAGGTGCTGGAGTGGACGATCTCGGCGTCGATGCTGGGGATGGTCTGGGTGGGCTCGAAGTCCTGCTCGTAGGCCAGGCAGATGACGCTCGGGAAGCGGACCCAGTCCTTCTTGCTCTGGTACACGTAGCGGATGTCAAAGGCGGTGATGCCGACTTCGACGAAACCGAGCTCGCGAGCCTTCTGCTTGATGGCCTCGGTGACGTCCTCACCGGTGGCTTCATTCGTGGGCTCCAGGTCGCCGGTCAGACGGGCGGCCATGACGAGGTTGCGGTTCAGCTTGTCGTGTTCCTTGCGGATCTCGCGCATCTCGGCGTGCTGGTCGCGCAGGGTGTTGGCCCAGTCGCGGGAAGCGCGCTCGGTGATGTTCATGGTCTCGACCGGATACTCGCGGGAGTACCAGTCAACTTCACGCTGGTTCATGGGGATGCCGGGAGTAGTCTCGAGCTCCTCCGGCACCGGGATGGTTACAGGCGCGTCGCCCAGATACTTGCCGGGACGTCGTACCTCATGACCGATGGTTAGCATATCCTCCTCCTGTGGTTGGACTGCCTAGAATAGGCCGAATTTGGGTTCAAGATACTGCCGTCATAGTCGAATGTCAATACTTCACCCGCTGAATAATCATATTCCGTTACATGATTTTGATTATTTTCGCAATGCGTCAGCGCCGGCCGTTCCGTGTCGCTCTGCCCAGACGACGTATCCCCTCCGCCAGTTCGTCGGTCTCGTAAAGCGAGAGGCTGATGCGCAGGGCGTCGGCGAATCCGCCCGACGCGGAGAAAGCCGTGCCGGGACGGTAGGAAACCCCGGATTCGCGAGCCGCCGGCAGCAGCGCGTCGGTGTTGACGCCGTTGGTAAACGTGAGCCAGTAGAAGTACCCGCCCCCCGGTGGCGTGAAATCGACCGTCTCGCCGAATTCCGCGCGCAGCAGGCCGGCAACATCGTCGTGACGCTGGCCATAGACCCGGCGCAGCGTTTCGATGTTCTCCTGGAGCAGTCCCATTTCCAACGTAGCGTGGGCCAACGTGGCGGCAAAGTGGCTCAAACCGCCCCCGCTGGCGGCAACCCCGGATTCGACGAACCGTCGCACGATTCCGGGAGCGGCGTGCACCCAACCCAGGCGCAGGCCGGGCGACAGCACCTTGGAGAACGACCCCAGGGATATGACGCAGCCGCCGGGCGAGTCGTCCAGCATGGCCATGGGCGGCGGTGGCGGCGCGCCATAGTGCAACAGTTGGTACACCTCGTCGGCGATGATGGTGAAGCCGTGGCGCCGGGCCAGTTCGATGAGATGCCGACGCCGCTGAACGGGCAGCACGGAGCCGTTGGGGTTCTGGTACGTCGGTATCGTGTAAAGCAACTTGGGTTTGGGAGACTCGCTGGATTCCAACAGTTCCGCCAGCGCGTCGGTGTCCAGACCGTCGCCGTCCGCGGGAACGCCCACGACGTTGAGGCCGTGGTCGATGAAAATCTGCCCGATGAGGTAGTAGGTTGGTTCCTCAACGACGACGGTATCGCCGGCGGTGGCGTAAAGGGTGGTCGCCAGGTCGATGGCGGCGGATGCGCCGGCGGTGAGGAACAGCGAGTCCGGGGCAACCGGGCCGCCGTAGGATTCCTGCGTGGATAGGTACGCGGCCAGGGACTCCAGCAGGGGGCCGAACCCCTGCACCGCGCCGTATTGCAACGGCGCCGCCGATCGCGTCCCCAGCACCGACTGCGCGGCGGCGGCGAGGGCATCGGTGGGGTGCAGCCGGGGCGACGGATGCCCCCAGCCGAGATCGATCACGCCGTCGGATATGGAGATAAGGAGGGAGGGTAGGGGTGCGGTCATAATACGCAGCCGTGCAAAAGGCCGGCGGGATTGCTCCCGCCGGCCCTGGTTGCCGGTGTGGCGAGATGTGGACGGGCTACTAGATGTAGTCCTGGTCCTCGGCCATCATCTGCAGGACGTCGCCGGACTGCAGCTGAATGGCGCGCTGGATCTGAACCTTGAGGTCTTCCAGCATCTCTTCGGGGATCTCGCCGTCGTTGTCCTTGGCGGCTTCCTTCATCGACTCGAAGGCCCACTCGTCGGAGTTGCCGTGGGGCATGTCGAAGAAGTCGCGCTCGAAGACGGGGAGTTCGCCGGGGCCGAAGTAGCCCTTGCCTTCCAGGTTGTAACCTTCGAGGTCGTGGGTGCCCTTGCCGAGGACCTGACCGGTGGCGGCATAGTGCTCCATGACGTTCTTGAGGCCATACTTCTGGATCGGGCAGACCTTCATGCAGACGCCGCAGCCGAGATAGCGGGCCATGACGGGGCGACAGCGCTTGAAGTAGAGCTTGTTCTTCTCGATTCCGCGCCACCAGATCTTGTCGCGCATCAGGGCGCGGCCGGGGCAGCGGTTCACGCAGACCTGGCAAACCTGGCAGAAGGCGTGGATGCCGTAGTCCACCGGCTCGTCATTGGTGACGTTGGCGTCGGTGGTGATCATCATCAGCCGCATGCGGTTGCCGGTGTGCGGGGACAGCAGGTAGCCGCAGGCGCCCAGGGAGCCGAGGCCAGCCGCCACGAACATGGGGATCACGGGGCCGGTGGCGTCGCTGGAGTGGACGACGTGGGCCTTGTAACCCAGGGAGCGGATGAAGTTGCCCAGTTCCAGGCCGGCCGCTGCCTGCGTCCGGTAGGTGCTGGAGTGGACGATCTCAGCGTCAACGCTGGGGATGGTCTGGGTGGGCTCGAAGTCCTGTTCGTAGGCCAGGCAGATGGCCTTGGGCAGAACGGTGAAGCCGCGCTTGCTCTTGTAGTCGTACCGGGGGTCGTAGTTGGTGATTCCAACTTCCAGGTAACCCAACTGGCGAGCCTTGTCCTTGATGAGCTGGGAGATGTCCTCGCCGGTGGGTTCGGCGGTGGGCTCCATCTCAGCGGTGGAACGGGCGGCCATGATCAGGTTGCTGTTGAGCTTGTCGTGCTCCTTGCGGATCTCACGCATCTCGGCGTGGAGGTCGCGCAGGGTGTTCGACCAGTCCCGGGACGCGCGCTCGGTGATGTTCATGGTTTCCAGCGGATACTCGCGGGCGTACCAGTCAACTTCACGGTCGGTCTTCGGAATACCGGGAACGGTTTCCAGCTCTTCCGGAACCGGAATCGTGATATCGGCGTCCCCCCAGTGCCTTCCGGGACGGACTACCTCGTGCCCAATGGTAAGCATATTAGCCTCCTCACAGTTGGCTTTCGCCGCTCAAAGGCGGTTGCATTTCGCGCAATTTATACCCTTGCCGCATCTTTGTCAACAATAATGCGCAACTGCCGGCGCGAATTTCAGCAAATTGCGGATTGCGTCGCAAAAACGCCAAATCCGACCGGTTTGCGCCGGACAAATCCCGGCCTCGGGACGCCCGGCCCGGATTACGGCTAGCCTCCGGTCCGGCGCGCGATCATCGCGTCGGCCAGCGGGCTCGCCCCGGATTTCACCGTGATGTTGACCAGCGAGGGCCGCCCGGAGTTGATGGCGCGCTCCACCGCCGGGGCCACGTCGTCGGGCTGCTCCACCAGCTCGGCATAGCCGCCGATGCCCTCCACCACCTGGTCGTAGCGCACGCCGGGGCGCAGGGCGGTGCCCACGTCGCGCCCGAAGTAGGCCAGCTGGAAAGTGCGGTCGATGCCCCAGTTGCCGTCGTTGCCCATGATGCCGGTGATGGGCAGGTTGTGGCGGATGCACGTATCGTATTCCATTGAATAGAACCCGAAGGAGCCGTCGCCCATGAAGGCCAGCACCTTGCTGTCCGGGTAGGCCAGCTTGGCCGCCATGGCGTAGGGAATCGCCCCGCCCAGGTGGCTCAGCGGCCCCAGGCGCATGAAGTGGCCCGGCGAGCGCGCCGGCAGGTAGCAGCGACCCCACTGCACGTAGTCACCGCCGTCCAGCACGATGAACGTGTTTTCGTCCACCAGGTGCTCGATGCGGGTGTACACGTCCAGCGGGTGCATGGGCGCCGCGTTGGTGGCGTTGCTGCGCAGGCTGTCCAGCCAGGCGTCATGCTCCGCTTTGAGCGCGTCGATCCACGGCCCCACGTTGCGGTTCAGGCTGCCGGCCGCGGCCAGTTGGTCAACGATGGCGCCCAGGTCGCCCAGCAATCCGACGGCGACGCCCCGGTTACGTCCGATCTCGGCGGGCGACGGGTCGGCCTGGATCAGCCTGGCGTCGGCGTCGAAGATGCCTCCGTAGCGATAGCGGTGGTCCAGCCGCTTGCCCAGCAGCAGAACCACGTCGGCCTCCCGGAACTTGCGGGCCGTGCGGTTCAGCGCGCCGTCGGCGTAGCCGAAGCACAGAGGATGCAGGTCGTCGATGAGGCCGCGGGCCTGCTCCACGGTGAAGATGGGCGCGCCGTAAGCCTCGGCCAGCGCCTCAAGTTGCGCCGGCTCCACCGAGTAGCGGGCCGGGTTGCCCACGATGATGACGGGACGCTGGGCGTTGCTCAGCAGGTTGGCCGCCTGCGCGATCAGCGCCGGGTCGCCCTGGGGCCGGCCCATGTTGCGGTATTCCTGGGGCAGGTAGGGCGGCAGGTCCTCCTCGCTGATGGGAGCCTCCTGCAGGTCGATGGGCAGGGTCAGGTGCACCGGGCCGGGGCGTCCGCTCATGGCGGTGCGGAAAGCCGTCGCCACGAATTCCGGGATGCGGTTCTTTTCGTGAATCAGCCACGAGCCCTTGGACACAGGCGCGGCCATCGCCACCTGGTCGATTTCCTGGAAGGTGGCCTGGCCCTTTTCGGGCAGTTCGGCGCAGCCGGCGACGAAGATGACCGGGCTTTCGGAGGTGTAGATGGCCGGCAGGCCGGAGATGGCGTTGGCGAAGCCGGGGCCGCCGGTGAACATGGCGACGGCGGGCTGGCCGGTGATGCGGGCGTACCCGTCGGCCATGTGCATAGCCGCGCCCTCGTGGCGGGCGTCGATGAACTCGATACCCTCATCGGCGGCGGCGTCCACCAGCGGGAGGATGGTGTCGCCCACGATGGTGAAAACCTTCTGCACACCCTCCTGTTTCAGGCATCGGATAAAGAGGTGGCCCCCGTTCAGCTCCGGCATAAATGCAACTCCTTTCGATAGGGTCTATAGGGCAAAAATCTGCAAATGAACGGCCCGAACGAACGGGCCAAACAATCTTATCACAGCGGCAGCGGGGCAATCCCGACACTGTGGGGTTATACTCCCCGCGTGGGCGCTCTCTACGTAATCGGCACTCCCATTGGGAACCTGGAGGACATCACCCTCCGGGCGGCGCGCATCCTGGCGTCCGTGCCGCTGGTGGCGGCCGAGGACACCCGCGTCACCCGCCGCCTGCTGGCCCACCTGGACGCCAAACCCCGACTGCTCAGCTGCAACGAGCACAACTGGAGCCGACGACTGCCCGCCCTGATGGAAGCCCTGGAATCGGGCGACGTTGCGCTGGTAACCGACGCCGGTTCGCCCGGCATCAGCGACCCCGGCGCCGGCCTGGTAGCGGCGGTTGCGGAGGCCGGCTATCCGGTGGTCAGCGTGCCGGGCGTGTCGGCGGTATCCGCGGCCCTGTCGGTGGCCGGATTTCCCGCCGACCGGTTCACGTTCCTGGGGTTCCTGCCCCGCCGCAAGTCGCAGCGCACGGCAACCCTCACCGACGCCGCGAGTTTAGGCCAGACACTGGTCATATTCGAAGCGCCCCACCGCCTGCGGGCCACGTTGACCGACATCGCCGACGCGCTCAACGACCCGCCGCTGGCGGTGTGCCGTGAGCTGACCAAGCTGCACGAGGAAGTCTGGCGCGGGTTGGCGTCCGGCGCGCTGGAACACTTTGCTGAACCGCGCGGTGAGTTCACCATCGTCGTCGGGCCAACGGAGTTGGAGGAAACGGCAACTGGCGGCGAACCGGCCATCACCGTCGAGGCGGCGCGGGATGCGTTGAAGGAACGCCGCGCCGCCGGAATGCGCGGGCGCGAGGCCGTGGCCGAGGTCGTGGCGGCCACCGGGCTCCCGCGCCGGACGGTGTATGCGTTGTGGGTGGAGACGGGCGGCCAGGCGCAGACCGGCTAGGCGCAGACTACGACGGCCTCGCCCAAGCCCTCGATGGAGATGCGGCCCTCGGAGGCGAAACTCAGCGGCGTGGGCGGCACCAGGCTGCCGGTGATTACCGTATCCCCGGCCTTGAGGGGGTGGTTGCGCCGCGACAGCTCGTTGGCCAGCCACACCAGCGGCTCGAAGGGATGGCCCATCACGTCGCGCCCATACCCCTCGCCTACCTGCTCGTGGTTGATCTGCATTGTGCCGTGGCAGTTCACCAGGTCCAGGCTCTGCCAGTCGGTGACCGGATCGCCCAGCACCACGCCGGAGTTCAGGATGTTGACCGCCACGCTCATCAAGGTGCGCTCTTCGGTTGTCAGGTCGTCCGGCGTGCGAATGTCCACAATCTCGAACGCCGTGGCGATCTCAGACACCGCCTCGGACACGGTCTCCCGCGTGTAAGGCGCGCCCGACGCCGGCAGGTCCTTGCCCAGCGTCACGCCGATCTCCAGTTCGATGCCCAGGTTCACGTACTCGGTGAAGTTCAGCACCACCGGCGAGCGCAGGATGGTCTTCTCGAACACGCCGCCCAGCACCGGATGGTCCAGCCCGGCCCGTTCCTGCATGATGGGCGTGGTGTAGGCCAGCTTGTAGCCGGCCAGCGGCCCCCACAGGCTGGACAGCATGCAGTGCAGTTCCCTCTGGATGCTGTAGGCGTCCTCCAGGGTCTTGGGAAACAGGCTGTCGGGGAGCCGGTCAAAGGGCTGCACCGCCTGGTACTTTTCGAAAATCAGCTCGGCGGCCTCGCGGGCCGGCGTGGTGGTCACCATGAAGCGCCTCCTGGTGGTCGTTCGTTGGTTGATGCCCTGATTGTTGATGCCCCGATTATAGCCGTTTTCGGATTGGCGAGCGTGGGCAACGTAGCAACGTTGTAGGGGCGGGTTTGAAACCCGCCCCTGCCTGATTCCATGAGCGACCGGAGTCCGGTTGCTAACGCGCCTCGCTGACTCCCTCGAAGCCGCAGTCGCGGTGGGTGCCGTCGCAGAACGGCTTGTTGTCGGACTGCCCGCAGCGGCAGAAGGACACCCACTGCCCTTCCGGGATGGTGTAGTTGTTGCCGCTCTGGTCAACAATGTCGATCTCGCCGATGACCCGCAGGGGTCCGTTGGCACGAATTTCTACCTTGACGTCCGCCATCTTGATTCCTCCTCGGTTTTAACTGTCAATCCGCCCGTCGCCATAGTTAGCGGCTCCGGCGTCGGGCGGGCTGATTATTCACCATATTGCGGTGCCGGTCAATTACAGGTTCACCACCAGGTTGTCCGGCGCGCGGCACAGGATGCCCTCCTGCTCCTCGTCGTAGGGGTTCTCCTCGATATGCGGCGTGTTGGCCGGCACGAAGATGAAGTCGCCGGGGCCGGCCTCGATCCACTCCTCGAAGTTCTCGCCGAAATAGACGCGCACGTGTCCCCGCAGCACGTAGGCGGCGGTTTCGGCCTCCAGGTGGGTGTGCGGCGGCCCCTTTTCGCGGGGCGCGGCGGTCACCTTGCCCATCCAGATCTTGGTGGTATCGCCCTTGCCGGGCACAATGGCCGGCTGGCGCACCATGCCGGGCGTCTGGATGGTCTCGGAGGCGTCGCCCACCGTATGCACCACGTAGGGCTTGAGGCCGGTCTGCTGTTCAGTTGTCGTCATCGTTCTCGCTCCTTGGGTTGATGGGGCGGGTTACCCGGGTAGTTCTCCCGCATCCCGGTGTCGCCGGGTTGGATGATAAAGTCGCGGCGGTCACGATACAAGGGGCACGGCGGTGGTGATTAGGTCGGTGCGTTTCCTGGGGTTGGCTCCGCAGGTTCGGGTGGTAATTCACTCATGACCCGGTCCAGGCAAGGCTGGATGACCGCATTGAATTTGGGCATATTCTTGCTCGCCCACGCTCTGATTTCGTCGAGATTTTCTTCGGGGTCTTCAATCGATCCGGGTGTTGAGATGCCGACCACAGCCTCATTTTGGCCATTCCCTCTGCCCCACCAAACTTCGGGTAATGCCTCTTCAATTTCCTGCCGATGCTGACACATCGCATCAAAAATCCGCTTGTTACGGTCCGGGTCAAAGGTCGCAACATACAGATAAATCGAAAGCACTGAATTTCCACCGCCCCAGAAGCCTAAGTGATAGTCGATGGCTGAGTAGCCGCTGGGGAACTCCTGGTCATTTGCAGGCCTAGCTATGTTGCGCTCTGCAATGTCCTGTTCGAACAATTCGGCGACCAGCGGTCGGAAGAAATCGAGGTATCTCTGCTTATCAGGAGGATACTCGAACTCCGGCCACTCCGAGCGTTTGTCTGGTCCGGCAACCAATTCTAATCGGCGCTTAATCGAATTGCCGTTGTGCCATGCGCTCATCTCCACGCCGTAGATTCGCACTCTATTTCCTTCATTGAGCCAGTCCATAGTGCGACGATGACAGTCGCCAATCCTGCTGGCAACGAGGATCAAAATGCGTGAATCGCTATGCGACGCATAGTTCAACAGACCGGCGAAATGGTCGTTGTCCGATTCTTCCATCTGGTTTTCGATGACTACGTAGTCACCGCTCCCGTCCTCCCTGGCCAGAATGTCAACTCGCCCTTGCCAATCAGACGATGGCGCTAACCAGGCCTCCTCTTGAATCAGATTCAGCTTTAGACCGATCTCTCTGCTGAGCAAGTCCATATTTTCGGCGAGCCAAGTAGTGAAGTCGGCCTCTGATGGCCAGACGCAGCGCACGGGTATGGGCTCAAGATTGTCAGGCTCTGGCGATGTCATATTGTAGTGTCCTCTTTATGCTAGTCAGGGTGTTCCGGCGATGCTGAGGAGCCTGTCGATGTACCGCTGCGTGGTGGGTACCAACTCCGTCAGCAGGTGGTACTCCGGTACGTTCCGGTTGTAGAAGTGGCCGTGGAGTTCTCCGGCAAACCGGAGACGGTTGCGCAGGGATATATCATGCCCATGGGCATCCACAAGGTGTTGTAGTACCGCCACTCGCCTCACCTCTTCCTTGTCACCAAGGAGGTCATGGCGAATTCCGATGGCTTGGATGACGTTGTGAACGGCGCCCCAAAGCATTTCGCCGGCTACGGCACTTCGGCCTTCCCTGAGGAAACGTTCGGACAGGGTGCGGTATTCCCGCATTATGCTGATACGCTCCTGAAAGGTCATGGGGCTGCTTCCTGGTAGGAGCGGAGGAGTTTTACGAATTGGTGGACGTCCGGGACGGAGTACCGCATCTCCTCCCAGTCTTCGTAATGCCAGGTGGCGTTGCTTTGGAAGGACCGGGCGGCGAATAGGGCGACCACGTGCCAATTGTCGATGTCGCGCTTGTGTTTCACGTCCAGCCACTTGGCGAAGCGTATCAAATCGTCTTCGTCGTCGTGGGGCTGACCGTAGTGGTCGGCCAAGTCGCGTAGGGCGGCCTGGGTGGCGCGCCATAGCAGAATCGACCCCCCGTCGTGGTCTCCGAGGGAAATCGCCTGGTCGGCCAGGTCCAGCAGCTTCAAGGGATGGTAATTCATGGCGACCTCCCACAGTTATAACGGCGTAGGGGCGAATAATCGTTCGCCCCTACATTTTACCAGCCGCGTTTGCGGGCAGCGTCAGCCGCCGTTTTGCTCCCACAGCGCTTCCAGGACTGCGCCGGGGTTCATGGGCAGGTTGGTCATGCGCACGCCCGTGGCGTCGTGGATGGCGTTGGCGATGGCGGCCATGGGCGGCACGATGGGCACCTCGCCCACGCCGCGCACGCCGTAGGGATGCCCGGGGTTGGGCACCTCCACGACCACGGTGTCGATCATCGGCAGGTCCAGCGCGGTGGGCATGCGGTAGTCCAGGAAGCTGGAGTTCTGCATGTGCGCGTCGTCGTTGAAGAAGTATTCCTCGTTCAGCGCCCAGCCGATGCCCTGCACCGCGCCGCCCTGGATCTGACCCTCCACGTAGGACGGGTGAATCGCCGTGCCGGCGTCCTGGATGGCGGTGTAGCGCAGGATGTCCACCTTGCCGGTGTCCTCGTCCACGGCCACGTCGGCGATGTGCAGCGCGTAGGCTCCGCCCACACCGGTGGGCGACACGTTGGCCCGCCCGACGATGGGGCCGCCGGTGCCGTTGAGCCGGCCGGCCAACTGGCGGAAGGTGAAGCGCAGTTCCGGCTCCGACTTGTGCTGGATCACGCCGGCGTCGTACTCCACGTTCTCGGGGTCGATGTCCCAGATGCGGGCGGCGCGATTGATCATCTGCTGCTTGACGTCCTGGGCCGCCTCGTAGGATGCCCAGCCGGTCTTGAAGGCCACGCCGCTGCCGCCGGTCATGGAGGTCCAGCCGATGGAGTTGGTGTCGCCCACGGCGGGGGAAACGTCCTCGGCGGCCAGGCCCAGCACCTCGGCCACGTGCATGGCGGCCACGGCGCGGCTGCCGCCGATGTCCGGCGAACCCTCCACCAGGCTCACGGTGCCGTCGGCCAATACGCTGACTATGGCGCTGGCGGGGCCGGTGCCGTTGAACCAGAAGCCGCCGGCGACGCCCCGGCCCACCTTCTTGCCCTCGGCCTCGGGCGAGCGGTCGATGGGCGCGTTCCAGTGGTCGTGCTCGCGGCCGGCCTGCACCGTCTCCAGCCAGCCGATGCTGCCGAACTGCGGGCCGGTGACGCGGCGGTCGCCCTGCCTGGCGCCGTTCTGCGTGCGGAAGTCCATCTTGTCCATGCCGATGGCATCGCAGATTTCGTCCACCACCGACTCCACGGCGAAGGCCGCGGCCGGCGAGCCGGGGGCGCGGTAGGCCGCCGTCTTGGGGTGGTTCAGCACCACGTCCGCCGCCTCGATCTTGCCGTTCTCGATGTTGTAGCAGGACAGGGCGCACTGCGCTCCCGGGTTCACCGGCGAGCCGGGGAATGCGCCGGCCTCGTAGTACAACGCAACGTCGGCGGCGGTGATCTTGCCGTCGTTGGTCGCGCCCATCTTCACTCGCAGGTAGCCGCCGGAGGTGGGGCCGGTGCCCTCGAACACCTCGGTGCGGGACATCTGAATTTTCACCGGCCGGCCGGTCTTCCTGGACAGCACCGCCGCCACGGGTTCCAGGTACACCAGCGTCTTGCCGCCGAACCCGCCGCCGATCTCCAGCTGGGTCACCAGCACCTTGGATACCGGGAGGCCCAGGATGGTGGACGTCTGGTCGCGCACGTTGAAGTGGCCCTGGCTGCTGCACCAGAGATGCAGGGAGTCGTCGGCGTTCCAC
>JAJDWF010000020.1 GCA_022825745.1 Dehalococcoidia bacterium
CCTCAGCCTGACGGGATGACCCTTGGGTACTCCCAGGGCCGAAGCCATACCTGCTTACCCCGGGGAGGACGGCCACATTATGTTTGCCAGCGCCGGTAGCGTCAACCGACAGTCAAGGCCTACGGATCAATGGCGCCGTGGCTTTCAGAAATTCAACCGGGGGTTGCGTCCCATTAGCATTTCTTGTAATCTTGGGACTGCCCCAGCACCGGGGCCAAACTAGGAAACGAGGAAGAGCAATAATGTTTAACCCGCTCCAATGGTTGAAGGTTCAAGAGGCTGAAGCCCATTGCGACATCCCCTGCGGCATCTACGACCCCATCGCGGCCAAGATCGCGGCCCAGACCGTCCAGAAGATGGTCCTGCGGATGCAGGCGCTAGAACCCGGCGACGACCCGGTAGCCTACGCTCACACCATGTCCCGCTACGTGGCCACCAAGGAAGAGCACGCGGAGATTTGCAAGCGCGAGTTGCGGATTCTCTGGGCCGACTATGCCTGGCCCAACATGCCCGAGGGCTTTGACCTGCACGGCTCTTTCAATGCCGCGCTTAAGCTGGCCGGCCGCTGCCGCCAGGTCGTTGACATGGCCGCCTGCGAGGAACTGGTTGCCTCCGTAGACGCCATCGCCACCGCCTTCTGGGCCACCAAAGGCGTCGAGTACAGCGACCCCAACGCCGCCGCCCGCTACGGCACCTAGGCCGGCTGCAACATTACGGAACCTGGTAGGGGCGAATGGTTATTCGCCCCTACACTTTTACCGGTACCTGACCGTCAAATTCCCGTATCGCCGCCAGAAACGCCTCCCCGTAGCGCTCCAGCTTGGCCGGGCCGACGCCCGACACCCGCAGCATCGCTTGTGGGCCGGTCGGTTTAGCCGCTGCCAGTCCCCGGAGCGTGGCGTCGCTGAACACCACGAACGCCGGCACACCTTCGTCATCAGCCAGCCTCCGGCGCAACGCGCGTAACCGCTCAAACAGGCCCATGTCATAGTCTGCTTCGACCGCCCTGCGTCCCAGGGTCGGTTGCCGCTGGGGAGTCGCTTGATCCGCTCGCAACTCCAGCGTCAGACTCGCCCGACTCCGCAGCCACTCCCTACCCGCGCCAGTGACGCTGATGGTGGGATACTCCCCGTCCGCACGCGCCAGCAAACCGCGCTCCACCAGGCCGTTGGCAATATCACGCAGAGCATTGCGGTCATAGTCGTTTACGATGCCGTACACGCTCAACTGATCGTGGCCCAACTCGAGAATCCGCTGCGCTTTACTGCCCAGCAGCACGTTGTTGACGTGGGCGATACCGAACCGCTCACCGGTACGTATTACCGCCGACAGCAATTTCTGAGCGACCACCGTAACGTCCACAGCCTCCCTTTCCGCCAGGCAAACATCGCAGTTGCCGCACGAGTCCCCGGCCATCGCCTCACCAAAGTAGGCCAGCAGGTACTTGCGACGGCAGGTACCAAGCCGTCC
Organism: Dehalococcoidia bacterium; assembly: GCA_022825745.1. Classification (GTDB taxonomy): domain Bacteria; phylum Chloroflexota; class Dehalococcoidia; order Lucifugimonadales; family UBA3495; genus Bin87. The sequence goes on from JAJDWF010000020.1 coordinate 1,471, forward strand.
GTACTCGACCATCTTCTGCAACTGCCGTTCCGCCGACTCGCGGGCATCGCCGGTCATCTGCTGGATAAAGTATTCCTGCTTGGCGCGGTCGCCTTCGGAGAAGAACAGCACGCAATCGCTGGGCAGCCCGTCGCGGCCGGCCCGGCCGGTTTCCTGGTAGTAGCCCTCGATGGACTTGGGCAGCGCGTAGTGGACCACCAGGCGTATGTCGGGCTTGTCGATGCCCATGCCGAAAGCGATGGTGGCGGCGACTATAGGAACGTCACCGTCAATAAACCGCTCTTGGGTGAGTCGCCGGGTGTCAGCGTCCAGGCCGGCGTGATAGGCCACGGCTGGGTGTCCTCTGGCGGTAAGCCGTTCGGCCAGTTCCTCGGTTTCATTGCGGGAGAAGCAATAGACGATGGCCGACTGCCCTCGCCTTTCGTCCAGCAGACCAACCAACGACTCCCAAGCGGCCTGGCGTGGTTGCACCCGGTAGGTCAGGTTGCTCCGGTCAAAACCGGATATGAACTGCCGGCAGTTATCCAGCGCCAATTGTTCCACTATATCCCGGCGCACCCGCTCCGTAGCGGTAGCCGTTAGCGCCATTACCGGCGTGCCGGGAAACTCCGTCCGAAGTTCGGAGAGCGTCCGGTAATCGGGACGGAAGTCGTGCCCCCACTCGCTGATGCAATGTGCCTCGTCGATGGCGATCAGGCGCAAATCCAGCGTGTGCAGAAAACGCCGGAAGCCGGGCATGCTGACCCGCTCCGGCGCAACGTACAGGAGGTTTACGTCGCCGGCCAGCGCACGGCGTTCCACGGCGGCGGCAGTTGCATTGTCCAGGCTGCTGTTGAGAAACTCGGCGGCGATGCCGTTGGCCCGCAGACCGTCAACCTGGTCCTTCATCAACGCGATGAGCGGCGACACCACCAGCGTCAGGCCACCCGTCGCCAGCGCCGGCAATTGGTAGCAGAGCGACTTGCCGCCGCCGGTGGGCATGACCACCAAGCCGTGCCGTCCGGCCAGCGCGTTGGAGATTATTTCTTCCTGGCCGGGACGGAACTCGTCGTAGCCAAAGTGCTGCTTGAGCAGCCGTTTGAGATTGGCGGTTTCCATCTACCCCAGCGCAGCCAGCGCGTCGCCCACCGCTACGATGGTCCGGTCAATGTCGGCGTCGGTATGGGCGATGGACACGAAGCCGGCCTCAAACTGGGACGGCGCGATGTACACCCCCCGCTCCAACAGCGCGTGCATATAACGTCCGTAGGCCGCCGTATCCGACTGCTCCACCTGCACCAGCGCCGACACCGGGCCGGCGTTGAAGAACCCGGTGAACATCGACGCCACCCGGTTGATGCTGGACGGAATTTCGGCGCGGGCGAAAGCCGCGCTGACGCCGTCGGTGAGCCTCGTAGCCGTGGCTTCCAGCTGTTCGTACACGCCGGGGCGTTGCAGTTCGGTCAACGTGGCGACGCCGGCCGCCACCGCCAGCGGGTTGCCGGAGAGAGTGCCAGCCTGGTACATGGGGCCCAGGGGCGCGACCTGCTGCATCACTTCATGCCGGCCGCCGTACGCGCCCACCGGCAGGCCGCCGCCGATAATCTTGCCCATGGTGGTGATGTCCGGCGTGACGCCGTACAGCGTCTGCGCACCGCCGTAGGCCACGCGGAACCCCGTGATAACCTCATCGAATATCAACAGCGCGCCGTTGGCCTCGGTGAGTTGGCGCAGTCCTGCCAGGAAGCCTTCCGCCGGTGGCACCACGCCCATATTGCCAGCCACCGGCTCCACGATGACGGCGGCGATGCCATCGGGCCAGGCGTCGAACAGGTTTTCCACCGACGATATGTCATTGTAGGTGGCGAGCAGGGTCTCGGCGGCG
>JAJDWF010000103.1 GCA_022825745.1 Dehalococcoidia bacterium
GTGGAAAGCCTGGAAGAGACCGAAGCGCGCCTGATGGCCGCCAACTCCAAGCCCATGGACGAGGTCAACCACGCTCTTCACGCCGGGATGACCGGCCCCCGCACCCAGAACGTCGAGACCAAGTACGAGGGCCCCAACGGGGAGATGATCGACGTCTCCGAAACTGGTTGGGTTGGCACCCGCGGCCTCGACTGATTCCCGCTGCCACCCCCAGCGAACTCCTCTAATCAGAGACTGACCAGGGCGGCGCTTCGCGCGCTGCCCAAGGAGCAGCCGTGAACACTCAGCCCAGGCAACTGACTTGCTACATCAAGAAAACGCGCTCCAACCCCGACATGTGGGAGGCATTCTGCGTGGAGCTCGACATCCCCGCCGTCGGCGATACTTACGAAGAAGTCGCCGCGATGATGTATCAAGCCGTTGACAACTACATCGACTTCGTTTACCAGAACCAGCCCGACGATGAACAACGGTTGCTCTATCGTCCCATGCCCAAGGCGGACGTTTGGAAGCTCCAGTTTGAAGAACGCTTCCTGCAGCGGCTGCCCTTCTCCAACCGCCAGGTCCGCAAGATCTTCCTCAACGCCGAGAAAGGCATTCCCATCCAGCTGGACCCGCACTACACCGAGCTGTGCCTGACCTGCAAGAAGTACCGCAGCGTCGGCGAGTTTGAGGTGTTCCACGAACCCAACTCGGCATACGTGTGGTACGACAAGACCTGCAATGCCTGTAAGGGGGCTGGCGCGGCCTGATCCCACCACGTTCCAATCTCTTCGCGGCGACGACTCTCCGCGTTCCGCCCGGGGCTGTCCATGAATGCCAAACCGCGAAAGCTGACATGCTATATCAAAAAGACCCAGTCGGAGCCGGAAACCTGGGAAGGCTTCTGCGTTGACATCGACGTTCCGGCCATCGGCGATTCCTATGAGGATGTGGTTTCAAGTCTGTACGAAACGGTGGACAACTACATCAGCTACGTGTACGAGCGCCAGCCGGAGGACGAACAACTGCTGCTGTACCGTCCGATGTCCGGCGGCGACGCTTTCAAGTTGATGATCCAGGAACGCATCCTCCAGCATCTCCCGTTTTCCAGGCTCCAGATCCGCAAGGTCTTCATCAACGCCGACCGGGGCCTGCCCGCGCAACTCGACCCTCAATACACCCAGCTGTGCTTCGTGTGCCGAAAGTACCGGGACGTTGGGCTGTTCGACCTGTACCAGTCTTCCAACACCTCCTACGCCTGGTACGACACGGCTTGCCATATCTGCAAGCAGTCCGGCAGGGTGTAGCGCCTACGCAAAACGGGCGGGTTTTCATTCCCGCCCGTTTCTTTCGGCATGACGGCGTGGCTAGGCCGGCCTGAATACCAGTCCGGGTTCGTCGGGATCAATCTCGCTCAGGTCCAGCCGCAACGCCATCCCCGTCCGGATGTTTTGCGGATTGCTCGCGTCAACGCCGGCGATCCTCGCCGAAATCCGCGGGCCTTCTTCCAGCGTCACGATGCCCGTGCAGTAGGGATTGTTCCGCCCGAACCCTTTGGCCTCCAGCGACGCCGGCGCCACCGAGATGCAGGTGAACGTGCTCAGCGTAGCGCGGCCGCTCAGCTCGTGCCACTCCATATCGTTGCTGTGGCTCACGGGATCAATCGGCCGCGCCTCGGCGTACACGTTGCCGTTCTCCCGGCAGCGCACACCCATGAACTTGCCCTCTTTCAGGAACTCGTAAAACGACGCGGCATTGAACGGACGCGATGCAGTTTCGGTGGTCATGTTTAGGCCCCCTAGCTGCGCTGCAGCACGTTGACGACGCAGGTGCCGCCCGTGCCGCCCACGTTGTGCGTCAACCCGAATTCGAGGTTGGGGTTGTCCAACTGGCGCTCGCCGGCCTCGCCGCGCAGTTGCTTGTACACCTCGATTACCTGGGCAACGCCGCTGGCGCCCACGGGGTGTCCCTTGGCTTTCAGGCCGCCGCTGGTGTTGATGGGCCGGTCGCCCGTGCGTGCCGTCCGTCCTTCGTCCACCGCGTGCGGGCCTTCGCCCGGCGCGAAGAACCCCAGGTCCTCGCTGGCCACGATCTCGGCGATGGTAAAGCAGTCGTGGACCTCGGCCAGTCCGATCTGCTCCGGCCCCACGCCGGCCATTTCGTAAGCCTGCGCCGACGCCACCTTGGCCGCGGACAGCGAAGTCAGCTCGTCCGCGTCGTGCAGCGGCCGCCCCGTGGCCTGCCCGATGCCTGCGATGCGCACGGGCTTGTCGGTGAACTGTTCGGCAATCTCGCTCGCCACCAGCAGCACGCAGGACGCGCCGTCGGTGATTGGCGCGCAGTCGTACAGCCGCAAAGGCCAGGCGATCCAAGGGTTTGCCCGGGCGTCGTTCAGGAAGTCGAGTTCGTCCGCCCACTCCGGCACTGTCTCACCGCGCTGTTCGGCCCGCGCCTTGCGCCGTTCCATCATGTCCCTGATGGTCACCTGGAACTGCGCCTTGGGGTTCAGCTTGCCGTTCTCGTGGTTCTTGACCCCTACCTTCAGCAGGTGGTCCAGGTTGGTTTCGTACCGGTCCATGTGGGCCTTGGCGATGGCCCCGAAAATCCCCGGGAAGGTCAGGCCCGCCGGCACTTCGTACAACCCGTCGGCGGCGGACGCCAGCACGTCGGTCACGCCTTCCGTGGGCAGCGACGTCATCTTTTCCACGCCGCCCACCAGCACCACGTCGTACATCCCGCTGGCGATGGCCATCACGCCCTCGCGCAACGCGGACCCGCTGCTGGCGCAGGCGTTTTCCACCCGCGTGATCGGCGTCGGCGTCATGCCCAGCCAGTCGGCCATGATCGGCGCAGTGTGTCCCTGGTGCTCGAACAGGTCGGCGGAATAGTTCCCCAGGTAGCCGGCTTCAATGTCGGTTGCCGAGATGCCGGTGTCGATGTTCTCCTGCATGTCCTGGAACGCCTCGACGAACAGGTCGCGGCTCGACTTGTCGGGATACGCGCCGAACTGGGAAAGCCCGGCGCCAACAATGGAAACCTGCCGGGCCAGCCGGCGGGGTCGGGTAGTAGTCATTGAGATTGCTCCTTGCTTGCGTTTGCCAGGCTATCCTACACCGAATCTAGCCATGATTGCCAGCGCGCTTGCCGGCCCGGACGGGAAGGCGTGAACGGCCGTTACAGCGGCGGGTTCAACTCCACGCCCATAGCCTCCTCGCACCACCTTGCCGCCGCCAGCAGCCTCGCCTCGGCGAACGGCGATGCCACCATCTGGATCCCCAGCGGCAAACCCGATTCCGCCAGTCCCGACGGCAGCGCAATCGCCGGCAGGCCGCAGGATGTCCACGGCCCCTGGAACGCCGGGTTGCCCGTATTCGTCCGGTCTGCCTGCGGCGGCTCCGGTGTGGCCGGCGACAGCAGTACGTCGCAGCGTGCCGATAGCTGCTGCATGTCGTCGATGAATTCCCGCCGCCTCTCTAATGCGCGGGTATAGGTGATGCCGTCCACCTGCAAACCGGCCGCCAGCATCGCCCGCAGCTTGGGCTGATAGTCCTCCGCATGCTCTCGGTACATCGGCTCGTGGAACGCAGCGGCTTCCACTGACATGATCAACATCTGGTCCTCAAACGCGGACTCAATGCTGTCCGGCATCGGCAGTTCTTCGATCTCCGCGCCGGCCTGCGCGAGCAACTCCGCCACGCCGTCCAGATGCCGCCGGGTTTCAGTGTCGGCCTTCTCGTAGAAATACCGTCGCAGCAACCCGATGCGCGGCGCAGGCGGGTCCTGGATGGCCGAAAGATAGTCCCCCACCGGCTCGCGGGACGACACCGGGTCCGATCCGTCCGGCCCGGCCATCACCTGTAACAGTAGCGCCGCGTCTTCCACCGTTCGCACCAGCCAGCCCACCGTGTCCAGGTTCCAGCTGACGGGTACCACTCCATAGCGGCTGACCCGCCCGAAGGTCGGCTTGAATCCCACCACGCCGTTGTACGCCGCCGGACGCAGCACCGATCCCACCGTCTGCGATCCCAGCGCCGCCGGACACATCCGCGAGGCCACCGCCACCGCCGACCCGCTGCTGCTGCCTCCCGGCGTGTGGGCCGCGTTCCATGGGTTGAACGTCGGCGAGGGGTCCAGGCAGGCGAACTCGGTGGTAACCGCCTTGCCTAACATAATCGCTCCGGCCCGCTTCAGCAGCTTCAGAGACGTGGCGTCGTAGTCGGGCACGAAGTCCTTGTACACCTCGCTGCCGGCGCGTGTCGGTATCCCGGCCGTATAGTAGATGTCCTTCATGCCGATGGGCACGCCATGCAGCGGCCCCAGGGTCCGGTTGCCGGATACGGCGGCATCCGCTGCCTTCGCGTCCGCCAGCACCGTCTCCCGGTCAACATAAACCCAGGCCTTGAGCCGGTCGTCCAGCGCGCCAATCCGTTCCAGGCACGCCTCCGCCAGCTCGTTTGCCGTAATTTCGCCGCCGTTGATCGCCCGCGCCGCCTGTGCCGCTGTCAATTCGTGAACGTTGGGCATGGTATTGGTTCTCCTGGCTCGTTCGAGCCTATGGGTTTGCTGGCCGGTCATCCCGAGTTTCTGATCTCCGCCATTGCGAAACTATGAAGCTCGTCGTACCTCTGGACAATAGTTGCCTTTGAAATTAGCGGGCGCCGCCACCCCGCGGCTTGTCTTCGAATATGTTGACCATGCGGTCCCGCACTCCGCCGTACCCTCTAACGTCCCGCAGGCCGCTGTCCACTTTCCTGGCGGTCTTCCTGGCGATGAACCCGATTACCCACTGAATCAACCGGTACAGCAAGTATAGCTGAACGATGCCAACGAAAAAGTGCCAGAAAGTCAGCCCGCCTCCGGCGATTTCCACGCCGCCGCCCACGGACTGCGTCACCACCTGTCTGCCCAGGGCCATCCAGAAAAAGCTCCCGACCGTGGAGATCAGTGCAGTTTCCGCCGCCAGTTTCAACGCCGCTCTAACGTACTTCATCACTCCCCCTCCCTGACCGTCGGGCCGCGTCTGCTATACCCCCGGCGGCCTCCGCTCCCCCCAGTCCGTAGCCTGCTCGTAGGCGTAGGCCAGCCGGAACAGCGTCGTTTCGTCAAACGCCCGGCCCGCGATCTGCAAACCGATGGGCAGTCCCGACGCGGTGAAGCCGCAGTTGATGGACAGCGCCGGCAGGTTCGCCAGGTTGAACGGCGCGGTAAACCCCCGTCGGCCCTTGAAACCGGCGATCACATCGGCCTTCGTTCCCAACCCGGTGGTTTCGGGAATCAGCGTGGCCGGCACGGACGACGCCGGCATGATCAGCGCGTCAACTTCCTCTAACGCTGCCACGATCTGTTGGCGCAGCGCCTCGCGCAGCCGCATGGCCTTCTGGTACGCCGTGGCTGGTATCACGCTGCCCATCAGCAAACGGACCTGGTTGTTGTGGTCTAACTCCCGCAACCGGTCGGTCGATATGATGTCCCAGTTCAGCATCGCGGCGTCGCTGCTGATGATGGCGTAGGAAATCTCCGACGAGTTCACGATCAACGGCAGTGAAACGTCGCTCACCTCGGCGCCCAGCCGACCCAAAACGTCCGTCGCCGCGATCACCGCGTCCCGAACCTCCGGGTCATTGGCGTCCGTATGCACCCGCTCGGTAACGATGCCAATCTTGAGACCCTTGATGTCTCCGTCCAACGCCGCCGCATAGTTCGGCACTGGCACGTCCCACGTCTGCGGGTCGTTGGGGTCATGTCCGGCGATGGCCGCCAGCGTATGCGCGCAGTCCGTCACCGTCCGCGAGATCGGCCCGGCGGTGTCCATTGACCAGCTGGCCCCAAACACCCCGTGCCGGCTCACCAGTCCCAGCGTCGGCCGTATGCCCACCAGCCCGCAGAACGCCGCCGGCCCCCGAATGCTGCCGCCGGTGTCCTCGCCCAGCGACGTGGCGCACAGAAACGCCGCCGTCGCCGCGCCTGATCCGCTGCTGGACGTTCCCGGATTGCGCCGGGTATCCCACGGGTTGCGCGGCCGGCCATACGGATGCCGGAAAGCGTCGCCGCTGGCGTACTCGCTCATGTTCAGCTTGCCCAGCAGCACCGTCCCTGCATCCTTCAGCCTCGTCATGATCGTTGCGTCGGCGTCGGGTATGTTCTCCCCCAGGATAGTGGAACCGTTCGTGGTCAGGATTCCCGCCGTGTCGAACTGGTCCTTCACCGCTACCGGAACACCGTGCAGCGGCCCGCGCCGATTGCCGGCCGCAATCTCGGCGTCCGCCCGACGCGCGTCCTCCCGCGCCCGGTCCGCCGTAACCGTGATGTACGACGCGTAGTTCCCGTCCAGCTCGGCGATTCGCTCAAGGTACGCTTCGGTCGCCTCTACCGATGAAATCTCGCCGGACGCGATCTTCTCGCCCAACTCCGTCGCCGACAGGTAACACAGATTGTTGTCCGCCATTATTGGGCCTCCTGCTTCCGCGCCGTCTCCGAAACGATGATCGGCAGCGGTTGGATGCCGGACACGTCCGGTTCTTCAATCGCCTCCAACGCCTCCAGCAGGCCGTTCAGCGACTCCCGCACCTCCGTCACCAGGTCATCGGGTATTGTTATGTTGGAAGCCTTGGCTAGGGCCAGCACTTCCCCGTCGGTCAAATCCGCCATAGTGTGCCTCCATTCAGTGCCCGTCCATCTTGCGTGTGCCAGGTTAAGGCATGGCCGGGCGAGCGTGGGCATAATCGAAAAAGGCCGCCGAGACCAGGCTGTGCAGTTCTCGGCAGTGGGTCTCCAGCCGCGTCAACAGTCCCCGTTGGTCGTTGGTGTCGGGCCAGTCGTAATGCACCAGGGCCGCCAGCCGTCCGGCCAGGCGCCTGGCCGCTGCGTCGGAGCCCCGGTCCGGCCCCGGCGCGATGGCCGTCAGTTCCGCCGCCGCCACGTCCAGCGACCGGCACAGCGAGTCCGGCAGCAGCGGGTCGGTGACCAGCAGGTCCAGCACCTGGGGCGGCGCTACCTCCACGCTGTACGCCCGGTTATAGGCCTCCACCGCGTGGTACATGCGTAGCAAAACGATCCAGTCGGATTCCGACCCTTCGGATGCCCCGGTGTAGTCCGGCGGAAACAGCTCAGTTTGCGCCAGGAATAAAGCCACCGCCAGCTGCGCGCGTTCGATGTACCGTCCCAACTGCATGAAGTGCCAGCCCTCGTCCCGGTACATGGTGGCGGCGGCCACGCCCATGAAATTGTCGATGTCGGCGTCGATTTCCACGTAGAACGCTTCAGGAGATGCGTTCCAGATATCCAGGATGTCAACTTGCTGAATGCGGAGATAGGCCAGGTTCAGGGATCGCCACATTTCGGCGCTGATGCAGTGCCGCATCTGCCGCGCGTTCTCCCGGCCCATGGCAAAGCAGTTCCACACGGAATCGGGGTTGCTGCGCTCAAAGGTAAGGTCGTCGGCCAGGGTGAACGAGTCCGCCAGCGTGTACTCGTCCCCGCCGCTGCGCTGCCACGCCGCCGTGCCCGGCACGCCCATCACCTGGAGCATTCCGGCGTTGGAATCGCCGTCGTTGCCGGGAAACAGGTCCGGCCCGCTCCCCGGCGGTTGTCGGTCCAGGCAGGAATAGATGCGGTTCCACCCGTTGTAGATTTCGGCGATGGGCCGGTCAACCAGGGCTTCGGCCTGGAGACGCAGCAGCCGGCAGAGATGGTCGGCCCGCTCCAGGTAACGGCCCATCCAGTAGAGTCCCTGTGCGCTGCGAGCCAACATCGCAATCAGTCCTGGAGCACCCAGACGTCTTTCCCGCCGCCGCCCTGGCTGCTGTTCACGACCAGGCTGCCGCGCCGCAACGCCACCCGGCAAAACGCGCCGGGCACGATGCGAGTCTTGCGTCCATGCAGTATGAACGGCCGCAGGTCAACGTGGCGTGGCTCGAAGTTCCCTTCGATCAGGCAGGGAGACCGGGAAAGGTCCAGGGTCGGTTGCGAGATGAAGTCGTTGGGGTCAGCCCGGACTTGCTCCGCGTATTCGGCCCGCTCTGCGGGCGTGGCGTGCGGCCCCACCAGCATCCCGTAGCCGCCGGATTCACCCACCCGCTTGACCACCAGCTTGTCCAGGTTGTCCAGCGTGTATTCCAGGTCCTCGGAGTTGCGGCAGAGGTGGGTCTCCACGTTTTCCAGCAGCGGCTCTTCGTTCAGGTAGTAGCGCACCATGTCGGGCACGTATGCGTAAACGCTCTTGTCGTCGGCGACCCCGGTGCCGGGCGCGTTGGCCAGGGCCACATTGCCGGCCCGGTAGGCGTCCATCAGTCCGGGCACCCCCAGCACCGAATCCGAGCGGAACACCGAAGGGTCAAGGAAGTCGTCGTCCACGCGCCGGTAGAGCACGTCAATCCGTTGCAACCCGGTCGTGGTGCGCATGTACACGAAACCGTCCCGCACTATCAGGTCGCGTCCCTCCACCAGTTCGGCGCCGATTTCCCGGGACAGGAACATGTGCTCGTAGAACGCCGAGTTGTACACACCCGGCGTCAGCAGCGCCAGCCGGGGGTTTACCCTGCCGTCCGGCGCTAGTTCCAGCAGCGTTTCCTGCAGCAGCCGGCCGTAGTGCTCCACTTCCTGCACCCGGGAGTCCCGGTACAGCCGGCGCAGGCTGGCCTTGGTCGCCTTGCGGTTGGCGATCATGTACGAAACGCCCGACGGCACGCGCAGGTTGTCCTCAAGCACGCGGAAGCCGTCGTTGGTGCGCACCACGTCGGTCCCGCACACCGCGACCCACGTGCCCTGCGGCGGGGTGAACCCGCGCATCTCCGGGCGGTAGTGGGGGCATTCGTACACCACGTCCGCCGGTATAACGCCGTCCGCCACGATTCCGGCGTCGCCGTACACGTCCTGCAGGAACAGATTCAGCGTTCGCAGCCGCTGCGTCAGCCCTGCATCCAGAAAATCCCACTCCGCCTTGGGCAGCAGCCGGGGGATGCAGTCCACGGGAATGATGCGCTCCTCAGCCTCCTCGTCTCCGTACACGGTGAAGGTGATTCCCTCGTTGGAGAACGAGCGCGTCACCCGCTCCTGGACGCTGGCCAACTGCTCGCCTGAAAAATCCGAAAGCGCGTCGAACAGCCGCTGGCAGTGTTCGCGAGGCTCGCCTGCCGGAAGGAACATCTCGTCATAGACGCGTTCGTCGAGATTGTAGTCCTGGAATCGGTCTGGCGTGCTCATTGCGGGTCCAACCGTCGCTGGGGAATGCTCGGCAAGCGTAGCAAAGAATGCCCCACGGGACAAGGCAATGCCGGCGTGGCGCCGCCCCGCCCTTGTTGAGCCGCCGTCCGACAATGTGGTAACATCAAGTCAGGAACGTGGGCGATTAGCTCAGTTGGTTAGAGTACTTGCTCGACACGCAAGAGGTCGGTGGTTCGAGTCCACCATCGCCCACCATTCGTTTACGTAGTCCGAACCGGGGCGCTCAGAACATCCCCTGAGCGCCCCTTTCCTTTGCCCGGCGCGCCTCACTCCTCCGCTTCTTCCGTCCCCTCCGTCTTTTCCCCTTCCCACGCTTCTACACTCGCCTCCGTCTCCTCCGTATCTTCCCAGTCTTCCGCCTCTCCCTCCACCACGTCCGCATCCTCCATCTCCGTCTCTTCCACTTCCTCCAATTCTTCCTCCACCTCCGGGCTGGGCATCCGGTACCCCACCCGCGGCACGGCGAAGATGTATTTCGGGCTGCTCGCCGTCTCCCCAAGCTTGCGGCGCAGCCGCCTCACGTACGTGCGCAGGTTGGCCCGTCCCGTGCGTAGCTCCGGCCGCCACAGTCGTTCGATCAGGTGGTCGAAGGTAACCGTCCGCCCCGCGTTGAACGACAACTCGCAGATTAGCCGGTACTCGGTCGGGGTCAGCTGCACCTCCCGGTCCGCCACCGTGAGTTGGCGCCCCGCGTAGTCGATGGTCAGGTCGTTCAGCACGAAAGGCCCGACCGGAGATTCCCTGGCGGGCAGGTCGGGTGACCGCCGCAGCGCGTTGCGCACCCGGGCCACCAGCTCGGTGGTCGAAAACGGCTTGACCATGTAGTCCACCGCGCCGGCCTCCAGCGCCCGCACGATGGTCTCGTCCCGGTTGTAAGCCGACAGGAACACCACCGGCACGTTGGAGATGCGCAGGAACCTTTCCATCAGTTCAATGCCGTCGCCGTCGGGCAGCAGCAGGTCCAGCAGCGCCAGCTGAGGCCGTTCCGTCTCGAACAGCCGCAGCGCCTGGCTGGGGTCGCCGGCCACCACCGGCGCGTAGCCGGCCCGGGTCAGCGCGGCCCGCACGCTGTGCAGGGTCACCGGGTCGTCGTCCACCACCAGGATGCGCGGGCGCACTCCCGTCTCCCCGGCGGGCGGCCCGGTGAAACTGGTCGGCAGCGCCGGCCCCACCATTTCGGCCATCGGCAGGGTGAAAGTGAACACGCTGCCCTGGCCCACCCCCGGGCTGGCCGCCCGGATGCGTCCGCCGTGGGCCTCCACGATGCCCTTGCAGATCGCCAGCCCCAGGCCCGAACCCAGCGCCGACGGGTCCCCGATGTCGCCCCGGTCGCTCTCCTCTAAGGCAGTTTCGTCAATGCGGGAGAACTTGCGGAACAGGAAAGGCATCCGCTCCGGCGCAATGCCCCGGCCCCGGTCGCTCACCGCGATGCTCACCTGGCCTTCCCCATCGGGCTCCGGCGCGGCTGCGCTGATCCGGATGGCCGTCTCCGCCGGCGAACTGCGGGCCGCGTTGGACAGCAGGTTGCCCAGCACCTGGGAGATGCGCCGCCGGTCCGCCCACACCAGGGGCAGGTCCGGGTCCAGGTCCAGGGTCAGGCTGCGCTCCGGGTACCCGGCCTGGAACGCGTTGCGGGCCTCGTCCACCAGGGAGGCCACCCGCACCGGCTCCGGAATCACCGACAGCTCGCCGCTCTCGATGCGGGCCACGTCCAGCAGCGAACCGATCAGGTCCCGCATCCGGTCGGCCTGCGACTCGATGATGCGCACGAACTGTAGCAGCTCGGTCGGGTCCAGCGAGTACAGCGATTCCCGCAGGTTCACCGCCGAGCCCTTGATCGAGGTTAACGGCCCCCGCAATTCGTGGCTCACCAGGCTCAGGAAGTCGGCCCGCAGCCGCTCCAGTTCATCCAGCGGCGACAGGTCCTGCAACGTGACCACCACCGTATCCACCTTGCCGTCGCCGCCCCACACCGGCGTCGCGTTGACCAGCACGGTGACGCTGCGTCCGTTGGGAACCGAGACGATGATCTCCTCGGCGCGCACTATCTCGCCGGCGGCCAGGATCCGGGCCAGCGGTACTTCCGCCAGGGAGATTATCCGCCCATCGGCCCGCCGGTAGGTCAGCGAGTCCACGATCTGCTCCAGCTCGGCCCCCGGCTCCCGCAGGACCTCCAGCATCCGCCGGGTCTCCCGGTTCACGTACAGCGGCGTCCCCGTTCCCGCGTCAAAGACCAACACCCCCACCGGCGTGGTGTTGATCAGGGTTTCCATGTCAACCCGGGTCTGCTGTATCAATTTATCGTCCCTCAAAACCGCTGCCAAAATCTCACCGGCATTACGCGCAAATACACCGATTGCCACCGCCTTGCAGTGCCAAACACAAAGCAAAATGCCACGCAAGCGTAACAAAGAATCCCCCACGCGACAAGCCAATCCCACACCCCTACCGTCATTCCCGCGCAGGCGGGAATCCAGGCGGACCGGGCAAGGCGGTCAGCACGTGGAAATCTAGGACTCAATATCGCAAACCTAAAACGCTCCGGCCGTAGCTCCGACGATCCTGAACCTCCCCGACCCGATCCAATCATCCAGCCGCAAGGAAAACCCCGCAACCGTCAAAAAGGAGCATCAATCGAAAATGGAAACCCTGCCAATGGAGTTCAGCAAGGATCCCGTCCGACATCCTCCAAATCGGCAGGGAGGTTCTCCCGTACGGAACTCAGAGTCTCCGCATCCGAGTCCGCGGCCGCGGTCAGGACTCCCTCGGCAACCGCTCTGGTCGCTTCGGACTCGGTGATGCCCAGTTCCGAGGCCATGCTGCGCGCAGCCGAGATAGCGGCGCGAGTGGCTCTCACCGGGTCGTTTCCCGATTCCAACGCTCCCTGCAGGATCCCGTAGCCGGTGCCGTATAGGGACTGGACCGGGTCCACCGCGACACGATCAAGAGCCCGCAGGGATCCTGCCATCGACGACTGGATAACCCCTTCCAATTGCTCCACCAGATCATCGCCGACGTGAAGCGTGCCGCGGGCAGCGTGCCTCGCCATTTCCATGCCGTGTTCACTCACATTTTCCACGCGGTTCATCGCCGCTCCCAGGGCCCTTGCCACCAGCGATTCGGCGTCTGACGCAAGGCGGCGTCCACGGCCGGCGGACGCCACCGCCGCCTGTGTGGATGCCGCCAGTTCGTATGCCATAACCCCAAAGGCCACGTCCGCGCCGGGAACACGCTTGATGTAGCCGTAGGAGGCTGCCGTAACGACGCCCGCGCCCGGCACCGAACTCACCGCCCTCATCACCGGGTCCATTCCTGCGATCAGTTCGCGCATTGCCACCTCGCGGTCTTCGGCTCCCTCTTCTCTTAGCTGTGCCAGCAGATTCAGCGTCACAACGCCCAGGCAGAAAGAGATAACAAATAGGAAATCGATGCCCGTTAGCGTCAGTGCGGGCAATTCAATCACTCCGCCGGCGGAAGTCCAGTTCAGGTCAACGCGGAACAGGTGATTCTCAAAAAAGTCTGCCATGGCGCCGCCCACGATGGGTCCAATTCCCGCGCCCAAACCGGTCCCGATCCCAGCGATGCCGATGTACGAGGTGGCGTTGCCTTGGGGCGCAGTCTTCAGGGCAATGGTCTGGACGGTGAGCTGCACTCCGGCGGTGGCGACGCCGGCGAAAACGTGCAACACGGTGAGCAGCGGAATCGTGAGCAGGTGGCGCTCCGGGTTGGTGGTGAACACCCATCCGATAATGACCAGCAGGAACAGCGAGGACGACAGGGACATGACCGTCCTGCTGCCGAAACGGTCGGCCATGGCGCCCCAGACCCGAATGAACAGGACGTTGGCGACCTGGCTCAGCATCGTGAAGCCGATGACGATGGGCAGGGAGAGTCCCAGACGGGTCAGCATGTACACCGCGAAGAACGGCACCGCCAGGTTCATGGCGAAGTTCCAGAAGAACAGGAACTGGAACAGGCGCCGAAAGTCGGCATCTCGCAGCGGTTCCAGTATGATGGACCACGCCGAGCGATCGGACTCAGGAGCCGCCGGCATCAGCGGCTCCTTGCTGAACGAAACCAGGAGCGGGCCGATGACCCCAAATGTCAGCCATCCGGCAATGAGCAGGAAGGAATAGGCGTAGATGGCCTGCTCTGGCGGCGCGAAACCCTGCCACCACCCGACGAAGAAGGACCCGGCCAATCCCACGATTACTACCGTCGCCGTCATGGTTCCCAGCCGCCGGCTGTAGAAGCGGCCTAACAACTCCGGGGGTATGAGGTCCCGCATCCAGCCGTTCTGACAGGTCACCCACACGGGATTGAACAGACCTCGTAGGGCCAGCAGGACAATCACGGCGGATGTCGCCAGGGAACCCGGCGTGTTTAATACGAAAGGCACGGCGGCGATGAACACCCATATCAACTGTCCCAGGAACCAGGCGGGAAGTCCGATAGCCTTGCGTTTGCGGAACCGTTCCACCGCCAGGATGGCGGGCAACTGCACCACCTGGGATACGGGCGGCAACGCGGCCAGGATGCCGACCTGGAGGTTGTTGGCGCCCAACGCCAGGGCGTAGGCGGCCATGAACCCGCCGCTGCCCAGGCTGAACATGGCGCCGCCCGTAACGGCGCCCCACATCATCAGCCGCCGGCTGCGCCGCGTTTCCTGAGGTGTCAGCGTAGGGCTGGGGAGGAACAGTCCGAACATGAAGGTTCCCCTAAATGATTAGGCTGATGGCGGCGCTGGCGATGCCCAGGAAGAGCAGAAAACCGCACACATCCGTTGCGGTGGTCACCACCACCGCCGAGGCGACTGCGGGGTCCACGCCGACGCGCCGCAGCAGCAACGGAACTCCCGCGCCAACCACTCCGGCCATGGCCATGTTTCCCAGCATGGCCACTCCTAACACCAGGGCCAGGCCCAGGTTCTGTTTCCATAACGCTGCTATCACCGCCACCAGCACGCCTAGCCACACGCCGTGAATCAGCCCCAGGATCAACTCACGGGTCAGCAGTCGTCTGGCCCTCATGCCAACCAGTTCCCCCAGCGCCATGGCCCGTATGATGAGGGTCAGGGTTTGGGTGCCGCCGATCCCTCCCTGCCCGGCCACCACCGGCAGGAAGGCGGCCAGAACCACCACTCTGGCCAGCGTGGACTCGAACAGCGAAACCGTGAAGGCGGCCAGGAAGGTCGTGGCGAGATTGACCGTAAGCCACGGCAGCCGGGTGCGTATCGACCCCAGCAGCGGCCCGTCGGGGCTGTCCCCGGCCACGTTGGCTACCTGCAAAATCTGTTGAGTGTCCTCTGCAACGGACGCGCTGAGGAGGAACGTGGACGGAATCACCCCGATCAATCGTCCGTCATCCACCACGGGCAGTTGAGTCAGGTTGTAATGCCTCTGGAGCCGGGCGCACTCCTCCCTGGGGGTATCGGCGGATACCGGGGCCGTGCTGGGCATGATCAGGTCCTCTATCGGCACATCGTCCGACGACATTGCCAGGTCAATCATCGTCACCTGGCCGACCAGTTGGTCGTCGCCGTCAATCACGAAAACATGGGTGAAGTCGTGATCGTCGCGGGCCAGTTGGCGTAAATTCGCGCGGGCCGCTCCCACTCGTTCATTTGGATGAACGGCTGGGAACCGGGTCACCATGAACCCGGCCGCGGTATCCAGCAAGTCAGTTTCAACCGCCGGATCATCCGCAGGTTGTCCGATTGCTTCGGCTACTTCCCGGGCGTGAGGCCCGGGCAGGCGTCTCACGATGTCCAGAGCCGTTCGCGGGTTGACCTGGGCTAACGCTACGGACAGTATGCCGGTGCCCAACCGGGCGCTGACCCGGGCGGCCTGCACCGGGTTCATGTGCCGGAACATCCAGGCCACCGCGTCGGGTGTCATTACCGCTACGATGGCTTCACGACTGTTGCGGGGCAGGGCGGCTACTATGTTCCCCATGTCGGCGGGATGCAGATGCCTCAGTCGTTCCCAGGCCGACCGTTCATCGCCATTCCGGATTAGCCTGCGAACCTCTCGGGCGATGATGGCAGCCTCGTCGGGAGTGATAATCGTTTCCGTGTACGCTGTCCCGGGCTCCACCATGTCAAGACTCCTGCGAGGTGGGCACGCCTATGATACGTGTGTTCTTCCTGCGTAACGTGCGCCTACGGGAAAGACATCCCCTTCCCGGTCGTTTTGTTTTCTCAAACCTGCATTGGAGTATAATAGCGAGTGTTGGTTAACCCCGCCGAATCAGGTCCCAGGCAGGTGATGTCGTGCGCGAAGTAATTCAGGAAGCGGTCAATCAGTTAGAATCCGGGAACCCCTGCGTGCTGGCCACGGTGGTTCGCACCAAAGGGTCAACCCCCCAGAAAGCCGGCGCCATGCTCCTCGTCCGCGAGAACGGCTCCGCCGTCGGCACCCTCGGCGGCGGCTGCGTGGAGGGCGACATCTGGTTCGCCGCCCGCGAAATCCTGCGCAACCACGGCGGCCCGGAATTCAAGGACTACTACCTCAACGAGGACATTGCCGCCCGCGACGGCCTGGTCTGCGGCGGCACCATGTACTTCTACCTGGAACCCTTCTGGGACACCGATGACTTTACCGACATCGGCAACGAACTGATCGGAGCCTACGACGGCGCGGAACCGGCCGCCCTGGCTACCATCGTTCGCTCCGAGGGCGACACCGCGCCCCTGGGCGCCAAGTTGATGCTCCGTTCCGACGGCTCGATTGCGGGCGGTATCGGAACCGTCGAACTCGATGAAATCGCGTTGGAGGCCGCCGGGCGCGTCGCCGCCGTCGGCGCCAACGAATCGGTCACCATAGACGACCAAACCGAGCTGTTCGTGGAGGGTTTCACCACCCCGCCCACGCTGGTCATGGTCGGCGGCGGACACGTCGGCAAAGCGACCGCCGACCTTGCTCATCGCCTGGGCTACCGGGTGTACATCGTTGACGACCGCGAGGACTTTTCCAATCCCGAGCGTTTCCCCTACGCCGAGGAAACCATCGTCGCGCCCTATACCGACTGGGCCCAGCACCTGGACATCAACGTCAACAGTTTCATCGTCGTGGCGTCCCGCGGCCACTGGTTCGACGACGTGGCCCTGGAGTCGGCGTTGAGCACCCGGGCCCGGTACATCGGTTTGCTGGGCAGCCGGCGCAAGACGCTGATGATCTACCAGCGGCTGCTACAGGAGGGCGTCCCCCGCGAGCGGCTGGCCGAAGTCCGCGCCCCCATCGGCCTGGACATCGGCGCGCTCGAACCCGAGGAACTGGCCGTCAGCATCATGTCCGAGGTCATCATGGCCCGTCGCGGCGGCAAGGGTAGCCCCATGACCATGGATGACTGGTATCTGGAACGCGCCGAGCGCCGCGCCCACCGGGCGATGGGCCTCCCGGCGGACTGATCTACGCTCGCCCTGACATTATCCCCCGCTCGTCCTGAGCTTGTCGAAGGACGCAATTTGCATCCCTTTACCTCCGCCATCCTCCTCGCCGCCGGGGTCTCTCGGCGCATGGGCACGCTCAAAGCCCTGCTGGACTGGCACGGGCGCCCGCTCATCATGCACCAGATCGTCACCCTCCGCGCCGCCGGGGCCGACGAGGTTGTCGTCGTCCTGGGGCACCGCGCCGACGAATTGCAGGCCCGCATCGGGGCAAACAGCGACGTGTACGCGGCGGGCAACGTGCGCTGCGTGATTAACACCCGCTACGCCGAGGGCAAGACCACGTCCATCAAGACGGGCCTGAGCGGGATTTCCACCGGGCCGGAACACGCCGGCCCCATCCTGATGCTCAACGTTGATCAACCGCGCAGCGTCAACGTGGTTCGCGCCGTTCTGGCCGCTCATGCGGACGCCGGCGCGCTGATCACCATCCCCACCTGTGGCGGAAAAGGCGGCCACCCCACCGCGGTCAGCCGCGTCCTGTACCCGGAACTGCTGGACATAACCGAAGGCACCCAGGGAATGCGGGCCGTGACCGAACGCCACAAAACGGCGACTCAAAGGGTGGAACTGAACGCCCCCGAGCTGCTGTGGGACGTGAACACTCCCGAACAGTATCGGGCGGCCCTGGCCGAATCCGGGTCCGCCAATCAGGAGGCGGGTCGCCCGGCCTGACAAACTTCAAGGCCGGAACCCGATAAACAGTCGGTGTTCCGGCCTTCTCTTGTCCCATCGCTTTTGCCGCGCAATCCGGCTGTGCCCGGATGCTTCCGCCTTTTTCGGGAGCGCCTTGGCTGCGCTGCTTGCGGCGGTTGGCGTTGTCAGCGCCAGATGCGGCCCGCTCGATGCGGTTTCGCCCCCGTTGGCGGCGCCGCGGTGTCGTCACACTACATCGGCTCCGCCAACGGGGCGGTTACAAGGGAATTGCCAACTATGGTTCAGCGTTATCAGCGAAACCACTTCTAACCTCCTGTGATGACGACGGCGCTTTGCCATCGGGTTTCCGGTGTGTGGGGGTTCCCTGCAACCCCAGCACCTTGAATACATACTATAACGTATCGTGATGCTTGTCAACACCCCCAGACCGCCAATTTTCCATGAATTTGCGCCGATTTTTCCCGCAGAAATCGCCAAATACGCTAGACTACTCGCCAATCGACGCAAGGCGGGAAAGCGATAGCAATGAGCGACAGCATAGGCAACGGCGCGACGCCTGAGTTCACAGCCCCCAGCGTGTACGGCGACGATGGCGTCACTATCATCGGCATGATTGGCGTGGTGCGGGAAGCCGCCGCCAATCAGGGCGCCACCCTCAGCCTGTTCGGCGGCGGCATCAACCCCGGCGCCGAGGTTCCCTCTGGCGTTGACCCCGACTACATCCTCGATTTCGCCCGTACCCACGAGGACGCCGGATTCGACATGGTTCTCACCGGCTATTCGTCGTCAACCCCGGACGGTTTTGAAGTCGCCGGCTACGCCGCCGCCCACACCGAGCGCCTGGGATACCTGATCGCCCATCGCCCCGGCTTCGTCGCGCCCACCCTGGCCGCCCGCAAGGCCGCCACTCTGGACCAGCTTACCAACGGACGCATCGCGCTGCACATCATCACCGGCGGCAACGACGTTGAGCAGCGGCAGGATGGCGACTGGCTCGACCACGACGCCCGCTACCGCCGCACCGATGAATACCTGTCGGTGGTGCGCCGCATCTGGACCGAGCGCGAACCCTTTGACCATGAAGGCGAGTTCTACCGCTTGCAGGATGCCTACAGCCAGGCCCGCTGCCGGCAGCAGCCCCACGTTCCGCTGTTTTTCGGCGGCGCTTCCGACATCGCGCTGGACGTTGCCAGCCGCCGCGCCGATCTTTTCGCCCTGTGGGGAGAACCGCGCGCTTCCATTGCCCAGCGCATTGAGGATGTCAAAACCCGCGTTGCCGCCGCCGGCCGCGATCCGTCGGAGATCAGGTTCAGCCTCTCGGTCCGCCCCATCCTGGCCGATACTGAGGACAAGGCCTGGGAGCGCGCGGAGCAGATTCTCTCCCGCATCAGGCAGGCCACCGCCGGCAGGATCACGCCCGGGGTTCCCACGCGCCCCCAGTCCGAGGGGGCGTGGCGCCTGCTGCGTTTCGCCGCAGAGGGCAACGTCCACGACGAACGGCTTTGGATGCCCATTGCCGCCGCCAGCGGTGCGTCAGGCAGCACAACCTGCCTGGTTGGCACGCCGCGACAGGTCGCCGATTCGCTGCTGGCGTACTACGACCTCGGCTGCACCGCGTTCATCATACGCGGGTTCGACCCGCTGGCCGACGCCGCCGAATATGGCCGCGAACTCATCCCGCTCGTCCGCCAAGGCGTGGCGCAGCGCAACCGTCAGCTTGCCCGCTGACCTAACCATCCTGCCAGATACCACCGGAGGCGCTCAATGGTCGATTACGCATCCCTGTTCTCCAACAACCTTCCCCGCTCGGTGTCGATGCCGGAGGGAAGTAGTGATCAAGTCAAATACATCTTTTCCATCACCAACGCCGTTCCCGAGGTAATCAGCGCCCGGAAATACCTGGACGCGATTGGCGCCGGCCTTGAATCCGGCGGCCCCGAATCACTGGCGGCCTACCCCCCGCCCACCGGTCACAACGGTCTGCGGGAACTCGTCGCGGAGCGTCTGGCCGCCAATCGAGGCTTTCACGCGTCGCCGGATGACGTATTCATTTCCGACGGAGCCGGCGGTGCGATCAGCATCATCCTGGACTCGTTCATCAACCCCGGCGACGCCATCCTGGTGGAAGAATTCACCTACATGGGCAGCCTGCGCATGATGCTGGAACGCGGCGCGGAACCTATCCATGTACTGTGCGACGAGGACGGGATGTTGCCCGACGCGCTGGAAGGGGGCCTGGCTTCCCTGGCCGACGCCGGCCGCCGGCCCAAGTTCGTCTGGATGATACCGGTGTACCAGAACCCGCTGGGATTCACTCCATCCGAATCCCGCCGCCGCGCTCTGCTGGACATTGCCCAACGTTACAACGTGCCGGTCCTGGAGAACGAGTCCTACGCCGACTTTCGCATTGACGGCGACCCCCTGCCCACTGCTTTCTCCGGGCTCAGCGATCAGGGCGACGTGCTGTACGTGTCGTCTTTCACCAAGCTGCTCGGTTGCGGTCTGCGGGTGGGATTCGGCGTTCTACCGCCCGGCGTCCGGCAAGCGCTCCCGCAGGTCAACGCCGAAAACCTGCCGCGCCGGGGAGTCAGCCACCTGGCCACCATGATGGTGTACGAATACCTGCGCGAGCACGAGGCTGAGCATATCGAAACCGTGCGCAGCGCCTTGCAGGTCCGCCGCGACGCCATGCTGGACGCGCTGGAGCGTGACTTCCCGTCGTTCTGCGAGTGGACCCATCCCCAGGGCGGGATGCTGGTGTTCGTGCGCTTGCCGGAAGGCGCGGATACCTGGGCCACGCTGCCCAAGGCCACGGCGCGCGACGTAAAATACAACCCCGGCGGCGTTTTCCGCGCCGACCGGGGCCGCAACAACCACCTGAGGCTTACCTACAGCCACAACTCTCCGGACGAGATCCGCGAAGGGGTCGCTCGCCTCGCCGAGTTGTTCCGTGAGGAAGGTTATTTCGAGGGATAGAAAGGCGGGCGTCAGCCTCTCAGCCGAGCCCGTTCGCGCCCCTCGATGAAGTGAACGGCTTCGTCCGGGCTGATCCGCCCCACCGGGCCGCTGGCGTACATCGCGCCCAGCACCGTTCCGCCGCGGCCCAGCAGGAATTCCGTCGGCTGGATATAACCGCCGCGGTCCTCCGACCACCAGGAACCCAAAAGGTCGGCGTCTTCCTTCGTCACGCCGTAGGCCATGGGGAACGTGACGCCGGACTTTTCCGCCATCTCCTGCACCAGTTCCCTGGGTTCCACGCTGGCGCCGACCATCGTGAGCCCCATCTCGGCCAGCGCATCCTTTTGCGATTGCCATGCGGCCAACTGCCGCGAGCAGTAGGGTCACCAAACGCCGCGATAGAACAGCACCGCCAAGTAGCGTGAGGACATGTCTCCGGGCAGGGCCAACTTGCCCCCGTCAATCAGGTCCAGCGTGATCGGGGGCAGTCGGTCGCCCTGTTGCAGTTTTTCGCCCATGGGATCAATTTCCTCGCGGCGGGTTAATCGCCCACCGCTTCGGCCGTCTCGGACTTGAGCTTTTCCGGCCACCACGGGTCGTCGTATTCGTTGAACATACCCTTCATGTGGGGCATGACTTCGTTGGCGAACAGGTCCGTGTTCTTCTTGACCAGTTCCGGCGGCATGCTGCCAATCTGGAGCAGCACCATCAGGTGCCCGATGCGCAGCAACTCACAGGCTTCGGTCAGCTTGCGGCGCACGGTTTCGGGGCTGCCGCCGATGACGTGTCCCTGCTCGATGTAGTCCTTCCAGCTGTTTTCCTTGGCCGTCCGCTGGGCCTCTTCGCCCATCTGGGGCCGCAACGACTTGCGGATGGAATCCAGCGAACGGTAACCGGGAGATTCGGCGAACGGCGGGTACACGCGCAGCATCTTTTCGTAGAAGTACTTGACGTGTTCCTCGTAGTCCTTTTCTGCCTGCTCGTCGGTTTCCGAAACGCAGACCAGTTGCAGGAAGCCCAAGCGGTGGGGGTTGTCGTCAATGCCCCGCTCGGCGACCCGTTCCCAGTAGCCCTTCACGATGTTGTAGCCCCGCAGGTAGCCGTAGTAGGACAGGTAGCAGTACACGTAGTCCCGGTCCAGCACCCAGTCCCACGTTTCCAGGCTGCCGGATCCCGGCACCCATACCGGCGGATGGGGCTCCTGCGTCGGCCGGGGCCAAATGCTGATGTAGCGCAGCTTGTTGTACTTGCCGTTGAAAATCGTGGGATGGTGCTGCGTCCAGGCTTGCATGACCACGTCGTGGGCTTCCGTGTGCCGGTCGCGCAGGGTGATGGGTACCTGCCCGTAGGAGAACGTGGTGTCCATGGCAGTCCCCACCGGGAATCCCGCCACCAGACGACCGCCGGAGATGACGTCGATCATCGCCATCTCTTCGGCGACCCGCACCGGGGGGTTGTAGAGCGCCAGGCTGTTGCCCAGCACGATCACCGCGCCGTTGTTGGTGCTGTTGGCCAGCACCGAGGCAATCAGGTTAGGCGACGGCATGATGCCGTAGGCGTTGTTGTGATGCTCGTTGACGCAGATGCCGTCGAAACCTACCTCGTCGGCGTACCGCAACTGGTCGATGTACTGGGCGTAGTACTCGTTGCCCTTGGCCGGGTCGAAGTTCTCGTTGGGCAGGTCCACCCATGCGGAATGGTGCTGCTCGGCGAAGTCGTCCGGCAGGTCCTGGTAGGGCATCAGGTGGAAAAAGGAGACTTTCATGGTCGCGAGTCCTTAGCGGCAACAACGCCGATTTTCAGTGTTTGTAGGATTTTAGCACAGGCCCTTGCGAGGTACTGATAGCGCAGCCTGGCCCCGGTGTCGCATCGGTTAGCTGCTGAGCCAGCCCTTCACCGCCGCTATGAAGTCGCCCGGGTTGTCCTCGAAGACCATGTGCCCGGCTCTTTCAATCTCCACCAGGGTGCCTTGGGCGACCGTGTCGATCATCTGCCGCGCCGTCTCCTCGGTCAGCAGGTCGGTTTCCGTCCCGCGCACCACCAGCGTGGGGCACGTGATGCGTTCCAGGGCTGGCCAGAGGTCCACCGCCGGCGCGGCCGTGCCGTTGATGCGCTGTTCACGGATAGCCGGATCAAACTTCCAGCCGATTTTGCCGTCGGAGGTTTCGTAGGTCTGCCCGCCCAGGCGTCGCCGCATCACCGCTTCCGATGCGAACCGGTTGCCGCCCTGGACGTGGGCCAGGGCATCTTCGAAGTTGTCGAATTGGGGCGGCAGGTTGCGCAGTTCTTCGGTGATCCGGTTTCCGCCGGCCGGTTCGATGCGCGGCCCGATGTCCACGATGCAGAGGCGCTCCAGCCGTTCGGGATATTCGCCGGCGAAGGCCATGCTGTTCCGGCCGCCCATGGAGTGGCCGAACAGGATGAACTTGTCCAGGCCGATGGCGTCCACGAACCCGGCAAGGTCCGCCACAAAAGCCTCGGTGGAATAGTCGCCGCCGGGGGCGTGGTCGGTGTCGCCCCGGCCGCGCTGGTCGAGAGCGTACACGTGGTAATCGCCGCACAACGCTTCCGCCACGTCTTCCCAAACGTGGGCATGGCCGCGCAGGCCGTGGAGCAGCACCAGGGGCGGCGCGTTCTCAGCGCCCCATTCCAGGTAGTGGATGTTGATGCCATTGGCGGTGATGGTTTTGCTGTTGGGTTGCACTTGGGTAGTCATGGCGGCTGCTCCTTTACTTCAGTTGCCAGTTCGGGCGACGCTTCTCCGCAAACGCCCGGGGGCCTTCCTTACTGTCCTGGGTCGTAAGAATGTAGTCGTAGGCCACGTAGGTCTTGGCGCTGATTTCGGCGATGGACATGTCCAGGCTGCTGTACGCCAGGTCTTTGATGGTGCGCACGGCAAGGGGCGCGTTTTGCGCGATGCTTTCCGCCATCTTGATCGCTTCCGGCACCAGCTCGTCGGCGGGAACCACTTTGTTCAGGAAGCCCATTTCCTTGACGCGCTCGGCGGGCAGCAGGTCGGCGGTCATCACCAGTTCCAGCACGTTGGATATGCCGATCATCTTGGTAAGTTCCACCGCGAAGGGAGGCATCAGGCTCCACTTGGTTTCGGTGATGCCCAGCCGCGCGTTGTCGGCAGCCAGGCGAACGTCGCACATCTGGGCGATGGACCAGCCACCGGCGGCGGCGGCCCCGTTCACGGCGGCCACCAGCGGCTTCGCCGGGCGTTCCCACATGTGCGGCTTGTTGGGGGACATGCTGTTCTCGGCGCGGGCCTGCACGCCTTCGGCGTTGTCCGATGCGCGCTCTTTCAGGTCGCGTCCGGCGCAGAAATTGCGGCCGGCCCCGGTGACCACTGCAACCCAGGCTTCATCGTCCTCGTGGTCGAAGTGGTTGATGACTTCCTGGAGTTCGCGCCGGAGCTGGCGGTTGATGGCGTTGGAAGCCTCCGGCCGGTTCAGCGTGATAACGGCGACATGATTGTCGGTCCCGGTCTTTTCATAGAGTATGGTCTCAGGCATTGCGGTGTGGTCTCCTTGGTCAGGCGAATAGTAGTGAAGTTGCCGGCCGGTCGTCAGGCGTAATGTCCCAGGTATTGGCCGCCGATGACGTGCAGATGCCCGTGGGACTGGCTTTGCAACCCATCATAGCCGAAATTCGACAGGATGCGGAAACCGTTGGGGCAATACATGCAGCCGAGGGTAGCCGCCACGTCTCCGATTCGGGTCAGAATCCCGCTGCTCCACATCTCCAATTGAGTCATGTGGCGCTTGGGCATCACCAGCAGCATGATGGGCACCCACGTCAAGCGGTTGACAATGGCGATGATGTCATTGTCCAGATACCTGATTCGGGCCGGCTCGCGGCCGGCTACTATTTCGCAGAATACGCAATAAGGGGCGGTTGGCGACGGTGCGCCGTTGTGGTTAGTCATGCTGTCTCGTGCTGAACCTCGGTCGATGCGTCGTCCGCATCAAGTCCGGGTGATTGTAACGCATTTCGGGACGCCGGCATTGGCGTTAATCTGCCGGCATTGTACGCAGTGGCGCAAACACGGGGGGACGCTATAATACGGCCACTTTCGCGCCGTTGTTGCGGCAACGGATGCTCACCGAGAATGAAAGCCCAGATTGACAAGCCATCCCGTAACCGCAGGGCGTCGGTCATGCCCCGGCTGACGATTTTTGCCCTTGCAATCGCGTGCGCTGCGGCAGCGGTTGGCTGTTTTGTCGGGCAGTGGTTCGGCGGCGGCGACCTGCCTCAAGTCGCCTATATCTCCTCCGACGGAGAACGCGCCGAGGTACAGATCAGCCGGCCCGGCGGCGACGATCCAATCAGCATATCGCCCCGCAACGCCGTCGCTAAGTCCATTCGCTGGTCCCCCGGTCAGCGCTATCTGGCCTGGGTGGCCGGCGGCGATGTTGCCCTGTTGATGCTCTATGACCTCGAAACCGAAGAAACTCAGTTGCTGGTATCTGGCGTGGACGAATCGCAACCGCCGGTCTGGGCGCCCGAAGCCGACCGCATTGCGTATGTTTCGGATGGCGAGGATGCTCCGGACATTTACATGGTAGAACTGGCCACTGGCGAGCAAACCCGGCTCACGTTCAGCGATGAAAGGGAACAGATCGGGGATTGGTCGCCGGACGGCCAGTGGCTGGTCTTTACCCAGGAGGGTCGCGACGGGCTTTTGCTGCGCAATCCCACCGGCGTCAACCTTATCGAGCTCACCGACGGCGAGGACGTCAATCCGGTGTGGTCCCCCAAGGGAGATAGGATCGCCTTTTTGCGCGACAGCGGCGAGGGGCACGACATCTACGTTCTCCGTCCGACCAAATCGGACGATTGGACCGACGATACCGACGAGTTGGCGGTGGCTGACGCCGAGTATGACGAAACGGCTCCGTCGTGGTCCGCTGACGGCCGCAGGCTCGCCTTTGTCGTTCGGTTCGACGACCAGTCCGAGATCTTCACCGTGTTGGTGGATGGCTCCGAACGTGAGCAGTTGACCTACAACACCGCCGACGACCTTATGCCCGACTGGTCTCAGTCCGGGGACAAGATTGCGTTTGTCTCTTTGGCTTACGGGAACTCCGAGATTCTGTACATGAACCGCGACGGTACGGAACAAACCCGGTTGACTGCAAACCAGGGGCTGGATACTCAGCCGGATTGGTAGCGATCCGTTCCGCTGAGCAGCGCGCAGTTTTTATGCTTGGGCCGGCCCCGGATATTGACCCTGCCGATTGCGGGCCGATGCTCGCCGGGTTGAGCGCCCCTCTGGCCGCGGTGTCCGTCCGCTCGGGCGATGTTGTGAATGCCCAAATAGCGGTGGCGATCACCGCCGCGTCCATCGTCCTACACCGTCCTCGGCTGATCGTCCAGATCTACCACACCAACTACACCCACGATCTCATCGCCGCCAGCGGTGTTCTCGCCGTCAACTTCCTGGACCGGGAACAGCTGCCGCTCATTTGGGAGCTGGGGATGCGTTCCGGCCGCGACGCCGACAAGATGCGGCAAGTCCCGTACACCGCCGGCGTTACCGGTTCCCCACTCATCGAAGGAAGTTACGGTCACCTGGACTGCCGCGTCGTCAACGCCATGGACGGCGGGGATATGACGGCGTTCCTGGTGGAGGTGTTGTCGGCCCGGACCAACGGGGGAGAGCGCATGACGTGGCGGGATGCGCACCCACGGTTGCCGCAGCATTGGGCGGACGAGTGGGACCGCAAGATCGCCGGTGAGATTGAGGTTTCCCTGGCGAGCATGGGGCAAGTTGACCCGGCGGCGTGGGCGAATCCACCGGGCGCCTGGCCTCGCTAATGATGCTACAATGCCGGCGCCCGGCAGTTAGAACGCGCGGCATCTCCCGACTACATTGCCCTGACAACTGCCGGCGGAGCTTGAAATGGATGCTGATATCAGCAACGTCGTTGCCCGGATTCACGATACCCCGGAACAGTCGGTCCTGGCCGTGGCTGGCGCCGGCAACTATGCCCTGGCCTGGTTGCTCGGGGTTGGTGGCGCGTCGCGTACTGTGCTGGAAACTCGCGTTCCCTATGGCTACTTGGCGATGACGGATTTTCTGGGCGGGTACGCGCCCGACCAAACCGTCTCGGCCGACACCGCGCGTCGCATGGCAAAGTCGGCCTGGCAGCGAGGGATGGCTTTGCGCGAGGGCGATGCTCCCATAGTGGGGCTGGGCTGCACCGCTACCATCGCCACTGACCGCACCAAGAGGGGCGACCACCGGGCCTTTATCTCGACTTGGGACAACGACAGGGTTACAACCGATTCCCTGATTCTGGAAAAGGGCCGGCGGGACCGCGCCGGCGAAGAAGATGTGGTGAGCCGGCTGGTGATCGCCGCTCTGGCCCGGGCCTGCGGCATCGACGCGGAGATTGACCTTCGGCTGGCTGCCGGAGAAAGCGTGGCTACTCAGGAGAGCGCGCATCCTGATCCAATAAGGCTGCTGCTGGACGGCGAAGTGAAGTGGGTGACTGTTTATCCCGATGGCAGTATGGCAGCGGAGGACGCGCCGCCGGCCGCGCTGCTGCCCGGTTCGTTCAACCCCCTGCACCGGGGACACGTGGAGTTGGCTTCGGCGGCATCCCGGGCTTTGGGGGTTCCGGTGTCCTACGAACTGTCGGTGGTCAATGTCGATAAGCCTCCGCTGGAGGACGCGGAAATCCGCCGTCGTGTCAATCAGTTCAGAGACGTCGGAACGGTGGTGTTGACCGGGGCGGAGACCTTCCAGAAGAAAGCCCGGCTTTTCCCAGGTTGCGGTTTCGCAATTGGATGGGACACGGCAACCCGTCTGATCCAGCCCCGCTACTATGGAGATTCGGAGACGGCGATGCTCACCGCGCTGGCGGAGATGTGGGGTTCGGGCTGCCGGTTCTCGGTGGCCGGCCGCGTCGATGACGCCGGCGTTTTCCGAACCCTGGCGGACGTCAACGTCCCGGCAGGTTTCCATCCGCTGTTCGCAGACATACCGGAAGGCGCTTTCCGGTCGGACGTATCGTCAACCGCAATTCGCGGGGCCGGCTGATTTGACACTGTGACAGGGCGTTGATACGATTTCGCTGTTTGAGCCTCAGTTTCGATTCGGCCAACAATGCTGATTCCTCCGAACATTCCCCTACTACAGGCGTTCAACCCAACCGACTACGCCGGCAACTGGCTGGCGGTGGTTATCGCCGTCGTCATCGCCCTGGCTGCCATCGGCGCCATGTTTGCCGGGTCGCAACTCCTTTCCGCGCGGCGTCGCTCGGCGGAGAAGCTGACCACCTACGAGTGCGGCATTCCGCCCACGCCTTTCGCGTGGTCCAACATCAATATCCGCTTCTACATCTTCGCCATCCTGTTCCTGATTTTCGACGTGGAGGCGGTGTTCCTGTTCCCGTGGGCGGTGGTGTTCATCAAGGAGCAGGCAGCCGGCAACCCGATACCGTTCTACGCCATGTTGCTGTTCTTGGCCATGCTATTCTTTGCGGTAATTTACGGCTGGCGCAAGGGGGTGCTGGATTGGCAGAAGTGACCCCACAACCCGACCAGACTCCCTCTCCCCTGGCGTTGCCGCCGCAGCCCACCGAGATCATCCTCGGCTCTGGCAACCGGCCAGGCCCCAGTTTGCTCAACCAGGCTACGGAGGGGCGCGTGCCGGGTGTGATCACCGCTACCACCGACCAGCTCTTCGCCATGGCCCGCAAGTCGTCCCTATGGACGTTGAGCTTCGGGCTGGCCTGCTGCGCCATTGAGATGATCTCTACCTACATGGCGCACCACGACTTCGACCGCTTTGGCGTCGTCACCTGGCCGTCGCCCCGCCAGTCCGACGTGATGATCGTGGCCGGCACGGTGGTCAAGAAGATGGCAGAACCCATCCGGCTGCTCTACGAGCAGATGCCGGAGCCGAAGTGGGTTATCGCCATGGGCAGTTGCGCCACCAACGGGGGGCCTTACTACCGTTCCTACTCGGTGGTGATGGGCGTTGACCACATAATCCCGGTGGACGTGTACGTGCCGGGCTGCCCGCCGCGCCCTGAGGCGTTGCTGTACGGCATTCTCAAACTCCAGGAAAAGATCATGGCGGACGCAGGAGACGGCAGTGCCTCGGCCCAGGCGTAACGCTCCGGAGGTTGAGGCAGAACCGCCTCCCGATCCCGTCGAACTTTTGTCGGCGGAGCAACGCACTACTCTCGATCACGCCATGGCCGCCCTGGCTGACTGGTCGCCCGTCGCCGGCGCTCTGGGCGATCTGCCCCAGGTCACGGTTCCCGCAAGTTCTATTGAATCCGTTTGCAACGTCTGCCGGGAAGACTCCGAACTGGATTCACGGATGCTCCTTTGCCTGGCCTGCGTGGACTACCAGGAACGGTTTGAACTGGTGTATTTCCTGCAATCGCTGGAGCGGGAATGCTCGTTAGTTATCAAGACCTCAGTGCCATATGATACCCCCGAGTTGCCGTCGGTTTCCGCCGTCTGGCCGGCCGCCGATTGGTACGAACGCGAAGCCCACGACCTGTTTGGCGTCTCGTTCGTCGGCAACCCGGATCTGTCGCCTTTGTTGCTTTACCCCGAATTCGAGGGGTTCCCGGGCCGGAAAGAGTACGATTTCTACGACTACCGGGAGTTTTAGATTGACCGGCGCCCACGAAAACGACTCCGAACGTGCAGAGGACCAGATGCAGGAGAATGCCCCGGTCCAGTTAATGGCCCAGGTCCTGCCGGATGGCCGTCGTTATATCGCCGTCGTGGACGGCCTGGAACTGGAAGGCGCCGGCCCCACGCCGGACGCGGCGCAGGAATCCCTGGTGCAGGCCGTGCGCAGTTGGCTTGAGCGGCTCGACACGACGGGCAAGCTGGGCGATGCGCTAGGCGTTGAATGCCTGGAGGAAGAAACCGAAATCGTCCTGCAGTTCATCGATGGCAACGACGGGAATCGAGAGCTTTCCAAGTAGGCCATGGATCGCATCGTGTACCAGATCGAAGAATCGCAGGCCGGGCCAGGCTGGTCGGCTCACTGTCCCGAGCTTGAGGTAACCGCTTTTGGCGACAACCGCGATGAGGCGCGCACCGCGTTGCGGCGACAGGTGGGCGACTATCTGGAAGACTGCGAAGAAATGGGAATTCTGGAAGACACGCTGATCGAGGCCGGATTCTACGACAACGGCGAAGTATGGATGAGCAGTTTGGTGGAGCCGCCCCAACCCAGCATACGGTTTATAGGGTCGCCGTGTTAGCGTTAGCCAAGCCTTTGGGATTTCCGCGCCAGCGGCAATGACGGAAAATGTCAACCCAACCTGACACACTACCTGACATCCAGGCTGAGCGCGTTGACGCGCAGCCCGTGGAGATGCTGCTCAACATGGGGCCGCAGCATCCCTCCACCCATGGCGTGTTCCGCATGGTGCTCTGGGTGGACGGCGAGAAAATCGTTGACGTTGAGCCGCACATCGGCTACCTGCACCGAGGCTCCGAGAAACTGTGCGAAGGCGAGCAGTACCACCAGATCGTCACCCTGTTCGACCGGATGGACTACATCGGCAACTTCAACAATGAGCTGGCGTATTGCATGGCGGTTGAGAAGCTGATGGGGTTGGAAGTCCCCGATCGCGCCGAGTACCTTCGCGTCATTCTGTGTGAGCTGAACCGCGTCGCCAGCCACCTGCTCTACGTCGGCACCATGGGCCTGGACGCCGGCGCCATGACCCCAGTGATGTTTTCTTTCCGGGGCCGGGAACGGGTCCAGGCATTATTCGAGGCGGTTTCCGGCGCCCGCATGATGCACAACTACTTCCGCATCGGCGGTCTGAAGGAAGACGTGCCCGACAATTTTGTTGAGTTGATGAACGAGCTGATGCCAATCCTCCGTGAGGACGTTGAACAGAGCGACCGGATTCTCACCTTCAATGAAATTTTCCTGTCCCGGCTCAAGGACGTCAGCCCGATCACGGCCGACGAGGCCATCGCGTTCGGTTTGACCGGCCCCATGCTCCGCGCCTGCGGCTACGAATATGACGTGCGCAAGGCGCAGCCCTATTCCGTCTATGATCGTTTCGACTTCGAGGTTCCGGTGGGACTGGACGGCGATTGCTGGGACCGCCATTGGGTGCGGGTCCAGGAGATGTACCAATCCCTGCGGATCGTGGAACAGGCCATGGAGCAGCTGCCGGACGGTCCGGTGGCGTCGCCTTTGGGGCGCCGGCTCATCCGCCCGCCGGCCGGAGAAGCATACGTCCGCGCCGAAAACCCCCGAGGCGAAATCGGCGTTTATCTGGTGAGCGACGGCACCGACAAGCCCTACCGCCTCAAGGTGCGGCCCCCGTCATTCTGCAACTTGTCGGCTCTGCGTCGCCTGCTGGCCGATACCTGGTTGGCCGACAGCGTGGTTGTGCTGGGTTCGCTGGACATCGTGCTCGGCGAGGTTGACCGGTGAGTTTTCTGATCAGCATCGGTTGGAGCGCGCTCGGCTTGGCGGTCATGTTCGCCGTGCTGTCGGTGGTGGTGCTCTCGATGGTCTGGCTGGAGAGAAAGGCGCTGGGCCGGCTCCAACTGCGCTACGGCCCGACCCGCACCGGGAAGTTCGGCCTGCTGCAGCCCATCGCCGATGCCATCAAGCTGATCGTCAAAGAAGACATAATCCCCAACGATTCCGAGAAGGCCATATTCTGGGTCGCGCCGGTCATCGTGGTGGTGTCCGCCTTTGTCATCTGGGTGACCATACCCGGCGGCGACAGCGTGGTCATCAGGCACCTGCCGCTCGGCCTGTTCTACATCATCGCGTTCGCCGTCATTGGCATCTTGGGCCTGGTATTGGCGGGTTGGGGATCGGCCAACAAGTACGGCATCATGGGCGGGTTGCGTTCTGCTGCTCAGTTGATTTCCTACGAGATCCCGGTCGTCCTGGTGGCGGCCGCGGTTGCAATCCTGGCGCAATCGCTGGACATGCGGGAGATCGTCGCAGCCCAATCCAGCTATCCGTACTTGGTGGTGCTGCCTCTGGGCCTGGTGATCTTTTTCATCGCCGGTTTGGCCGAAGTCGGGCGGACGCCGTTTGACATCTATCACGCCGAGAGCGAGGTCGTAGGCGGCCCGTTCGTGGAGTATAGCGGCGCGCACTGGTCGGTATTTTTCCTGGCCGAGTACATCAACACCTTTGCCATCGCCGCCCTGACAGCGCTGCTGTTCCTGGGCGGTTGGGGCGGCCCGGCCTTGCCCGACGTGGTGTGGTTCCTGTTCAAGACTTACGCGGTGGTGCTGGTCGTATTCTGGGTGCGCGGCACGTTTCCACGTCTCCGCATCGACCAGTTGATGGCTTTTGCCTGGAAAGTGATGGTGCCCCTGTCCTTCTACACCGTTATCATCGCCGCCGTTTATCGTTTCTATGATTTGCCCTGGTGGAGCCTGACTATCCTTTCGCTGGCTGGCCTGGCGGTGGCCGGCTGGATTATTTACCGCCGGATGACGGCGCCGGCTCGGCGGGTAGTACAGATACGGGAACGCCTGGCCGCCCAACAGCGCGCCGCGCGGTCGTCAAGCACGTAGCCGCCGTTGCTGGTATGATATTGACGATCGAAGGTAACTGACCATGCTGGAAAGTCTGAAAGGAATGATGCTCACGTTGGCGTCCACGGTCACCGGTCTCCGGCGGCCGGTAACCCAGCAGTACCCCAAGCAGGCGACGCCGGTCAAACCGCGCTTCATGGGCTTTCCGGCGCTGACGTGGGACGGCGAGATCAGCGAACCCTACTGCACCGGTTGCATGGTTTGCATCCGCAACTGTCCCACGCAGTGCATGTCGGCCAGCATGATGGACAACCCCAAGCACGCCGACGGGGACAGCAGCCGGCGCAAGATCGTCGATTACTTTGAAATCAACCTCAACCGTTGTATATTGTGCGGAATTTGCGTTGAGTACTGCAATTTCGACGCCATAGTTATGAGCCACGAACACGAGATGAGCACCTACGCTCGCAACGGGGACCGGGTGGACCTGCCCGCGCTGCTGGAAATCGGCAAGAAATACCAGGACGCTACCGACTGGATTCCCCCTACCGTGTTGGCCAAACAAAAAGCCGACGCCGCGAAAGCCGCTGCGGGAGAACCCGCTGAGGCGTCCGACAACTAAGCCGCCGTCCGGCCCGTCCACCGAGGATCAAAGTGCCCAGAGAAGACGAACGCTACCGCAACCTGTCGCCCCGGCACCCGCAGTACTGCACCTGCGTCGAGTGCGTGGAGAAGAGACTGCAGGGCAAAGACGATGGCCCGGTGGCGCGCGTCGGCGGACTGGTCGGTAAAATCGCCGGCAAGGCTGCCAAAGCCGGCAAGATTGGCAAGGGCAAGAAACGCGGCAAGTCCGGGGGCTCCGGCAAAGCGCGTGGCCGCTCGCGCGCCGTGGGCGAACCGGTCCGCAAGCATAAAGCGGATTGCGAATGCGCGACCTGTACGCTCCTTAAGTCCATCTAGCCGTCTGAGCCGCGAATCCGTTCTGGTTCTCCCGCCTATGCAGCTTGCCCTGTTCATCATCGTGGCAATCTTCACCATCGGCGGCGCGTTAGGCGTGGTGGCCACTCGCAACGTAGTGCACGCGGCCCTGTTCCTGCTACTCTCCCTGTTGGGAGCCGCCGGCGCCTACCTGCTGTTGTTCGCCGAGTTCCTGGCGCTGGTGCAGGTGTTGATCTATGGCGGCGCGATCACCATCGTCGTGCTGTTTGCCGTGATGCTGACCCGCTCGTCCGAGTACCCACGCATCACCGACAACAAGCAGTGGCCACTGGCCTTGCTCACGGCGGCGGCGTTGTCCGGGGTGCTGGGAGCGGCGTTCTGGCTGGCCCCGGAGGTTGTTGCCGAACCGCAGGCGCCCGTCTTTAGCGACCTGGCGGCATCGCTGTTCACCAAGTGGGCCTTACCTTTTGAAATAGCCTCGCTGGTGCTCTTGGTTGCCCTCATCGGAGCAATCATCATCGCCCGCGCCCAGAACGTTGACGCACCCACCGATGCGTCGTCGGATGGCGAGGCGTAGCCGCGCATGGTTCCGCTGCTGTATTTCCAGCTTCTGGGGGCGGCCCTGTTCGGCATTGGCCTTTATGGGGTGCTGGCGCGCCGTAGCGCGGTCCTGATTGTCCTGTCCATCGAGTTGATGCTGAACGCGGTCAACATCAACCTGATTGCAGCGGCTTCTTACCTCAACGGCATCGGTCGATTCGATGCGTTTGACGGCCAGATAATCGCAATCTTCGTCATCACCGTGGCGGCTGCGGAGGTCGGCCTGGCCTTTGCCATCATCCTGCGGATGTACCGGAACCGCGGCACCGTCAACGTTGACGAAATCAACATCCTGAAGTGGTGATATGCCGCTGGCCTTTCTGATTCCCGTATTTTCGTTCGTCGCCTGTCCGCTGATTATACTGTTCCAGCGCTGGCTGCCCGGACGCGGCGCGCCGTTGGCCATCCTGGCTATCGGCGGCGGATTCGTCGTATGGGCGCTGGCCACTATCGGATTCCTGGGCGCATCACCGGATAACCCGGCTTGCGACGTGAGCGCTATCACTGGCGCGCTGACCTGCCATTTCAGCACCGATTGGTTCACGGCAGGCGTGCCCGGCAATGAAATCACCGACGTGATCCATCTCGATTGGGGCATCCTGATAGACCCGCTGACCATCGTGCTGCTGGGCCTGATCACTTTCGTGGCCCTGGGCGTGCAGCTCTATTCCCTGGAGTACATGAAGGGCGATCCGCGGTTCGGCTGGTACTACGCCTGGCAGGCGTTGTTCGTAGCCGCGATGTTGACGCTGGCGTTGGCCGACAACTTCCTGTTGCTGTACATTGCCTGGGAACTGGTGGGCCTGTGCTCTTACCTGCTGATTGGATTCTGGTTTGAGCAGCCGGGGCCGCGAGAGGCGGCGAAAAAAGCCTTCGTGGTAACGCGCATCGGCGACGTGGGCTTGCTGGTTGGCATCCTGCTGCTGTGGCTCAACGTGGGCAGTTTCAGCATGACCGACGCATTCGCCGCCGTTGCTGCCGGCGAGCTGAGCAATGGTGTAATTACGGCCGTCGCCATCCTGCTGCTGTTGGGCGCAATGGGCAAGTCGGCGCAGTTCCCGTTCCACGTGTGGCTGCCGGATGCCATGGAGGGCCCCACGCCGGTCAGCGCGTTGATCCACGCTGCTACCATGGTTATCGCTGGCGTGTACCTGGTAGCGCGGGCCTATCCCATATTCGCCGCGTCTCCTGAGGCATTGCTGATTATCGCGATCATAGGAATCATCACCGCCCTGGGCGCGGCCACCATCGCCCTGGTGTCCACCGACCTGAAACGAATCCTCGCCTATTCCACCGTGTCCCACCTGGGCCTGATGATGCTGTCGCTGGGCGCGGGGGGCTGGATAGCTGCCGTTTTCCACCTGATGGCGCACGGCTTCGCAAAGGCGCTGCTGTTCCTGGGCGCGGGCAGCGTGATGCACGGCGTGGGTGCGCACGGCGACGTGGACATCCGCCGGGTTGGCGGACTCCGCCGCGCCATGCCGTTGACGGCGACGGCGTTCAGCATCGGCGCGCTGTCGCTGGGCGGCATTCCGATTCTGTCCGGCTTCTGGAGCAAAGACGAAATCCTGCTGTCCGTCTCTCACCACCTGCCGGCCATCTTCATCGTTCTGGCGTTTTTGACGGCGTTCCTGAGCGCGCTGTACATGGCACGTGCCATGTTCGTCGTATTCTTCGGGTCGGAGGGAGAAGACAGCCACCACGCCCACGAGTCGCCGATTTTGATGACCGGGGTGCTGGCGGTGCTGGCGGTGCTGGCGGTCGGGTTCGGCTGGATCGCGTTCAACTGGCCGGGGGCTTTCGGCGGATTCGGCAGCTTTGTTTTCTACGACCACGCCGAGGGGTTCCACTTCAATCCCTTGATTGCCGGGCTGTCCGTCCTCCTTGCCGTCGCCGCGTTTGCGTTGGCGTGGCTGGTGTACGTGCGGCGGGGCTGGTCCCATGAGTCGTTGCGTGCCAGGTTCGCCCCGGTTTTGCGCGTCGTGGAGAACCGCTACTACGTCGATGAGACGTACCAGTGGGTTATTGACCGGGTGGTGCTGACGGTGTCGGCGGCGCTGGCGTTTTTCGACCGGGCGGTGGTCAACGACGTGGGAATCAACGGCCCGGGCGATGTGGTGCGCAGAGTCGGCGTAGCCCTGCGGCTGCACGTAACCGGGCACGTATATTCGTATGCGCTGGTGGTTGCCTTGGGCGTCATCGCGCTGGCGATTTTCTGGTGGCTGCGGTCAGCATAGGCCAGGGCGCTGCTGAGTATGTGGGATAACTTCGACCAAGTATCGCTGCTGCTGCTCGTCCTCGTGCCGCTGGCCGGGGCCGTGCTGGCGATGTTCCTGCCCAAAGACCGGCCCCGGGACGCCTGGCAGTTCGCCATCTTCGTCGCGGCAATATGCTTCGTGCTGTCCGTAATCGTATTCCTCCGCTACGACTACGCGGCGGGCGGTGTGCAGCTCGCCCGCGAATACGACTGGATTGGCCACCCCCTCAACATAACGCTGGACCTCGGGCTGAACGGAATCGGCGCGCCGCTGGTGCTGCTCAACGGCATTGTGTTGCTGGGGGCGGTGCTGATTAGCCAGACCATCACCCGGCGCAGTCGCGATTTCTTCGTGCTGCTGCTGGCGTTGGGATCCGGCGTGTTCGGCGTGTTCATCGTCCGCGACCTGTTCTTCCTGTTCTTCTTCTACGAGTTGGCTGTGTTGCCCATGTACCTGCTCATCGGAGTGTGGGGGAGCAGTACCGATTTCGGCACCTTCCTGCGCACGAAAGAGTACGGCGCGATGAAGCTGATGCTGGTGCTGGTGGCGGGCAGCGTGCTCATCTGGATCGGAATTCTGGCTTTGTACGTGGCGTCGTCAGAGTCCGGAGCGCCGACCTTCAACATCGACGATCTCGCGCAGTTGCAGCAGGCCGGAGAGTTCTCCCGCACCCTGGAACTGTGGGTGTTCCCGCTGTTTGCCGTGGGGTTTGGCATCCTGGCCGGGCTGTGGCCTTTCCACACCTGGTCGCCCGACGGACACGTCGCCGCGCCTACCGGCGTCAGCATGCTCCACGCCGGGGTGCTGATGAAGCTGGGCGCGTTCGGCATAATCCAGGTCGGCATGATCCTGACGCCCACCGGCGCGGAAGTGTGGATGCCGGTGTTGATCGGTTTGGGCACCGTCAACGTAATCTATGGGGCAATTTCGGCGCTGTCCCAGAACGACTTGAAGTACGTCATCGGGTATTCCAGCGTGAGCCACATGGGATACGTGCTGATGGGGATTGCCACGCTGCACCCGGTTGGTCTGGCCGGCGCGGTGTTGCAGATGTTCTCGCACGGCATCATGACGGCCCTCATGTTCGCCATGGTCGGGGCGATTTACGAGCGGTCACACATCCGCGATTCGCTCATTCTCAATGGCCTCATCAAGCGCATGGGCGTGACCACGTTCTTCTTTGCCATCGCGGGCCTGGCGTCCCTGGGCCTGCCGGGGCTGAGCGGGTTCATCGCCGAGTTCATGGTGTTCACCGGAGCGTTCCGCACCTACCTGCCGCTGGCGGTGCTGGGGGTTATCGGCGCGGCCATTACCGCCGTGTATATCCTGCGCCTGCTGGCCCGCTCGTTCTTCGGCGAGGCGGACCCGCAGTGGGACCACCTGACCGACGCCAGCCCGGTTGAGAAGGGAGTGGGCGCGGCCTTTGTCATCATCCTGATTGCCGTGGGAGTCTGGCCGGCCCCGCTGCTCAACGTCATCAATACCGGCGTGGAAAGTGCATTGGCCGTGTTTTAACCGCTATGGAAACCGGACTAACTACCAACCTGCACCTGCTGACGCCGGAGTTCGCGCTGACGGCGCTGGCATTCCTAGTGTTCACGGTGGACTTGTTCCTGCCGGAGCGCAGCAAGGAGTGGCTGGCCGGGCTGTCGGTGGTCAGCCTGGTGGCGGTCATGGTAGTCGCGCTGGTGATGCGGCCGGCTGGAAGCGTGGAGCTATACGGCGGCCTGATTGTGGTGGACGACTTCGGGCTGTTCTTCAAGATCTTCTTCCTGGGAATTGGGGTGGGCATCATCGCCCTGTCGTGGGAATACGCGCGGGACCGGTTGCAGCACCGGGGGGAATTCTACGGGCTGTTGCTGTTCTCGATCCTGGGCATGAACCTGCTGGCGATGTCCCGGGAACTGCTGACCGCCTACATCTCGCTCGAACTGCTGTCGTTCAGCCTGTACGTGATGGTCGCCTACGGACTGCGGGAGGCGCGCTCCAACGAGGCGGGCATCAAGTACATCATCATCGGCGCGCTGTCGTCGGCGATCATGCTGTACGGCTTGAGCAACATCTACGCCGCTTTGGGGACGACCTACTTCGTCGGTATCTCCGAGGAACTGGCGTCTCCGGCCGCTGCCAGTCCGGTGCTTTGGATAGGCGTGGCGCTGCTGGTGGTGGGGTTGGGATTCAAGCTGTCCGCAGTGCCCTTCCACATGTGGGCGCCCGACGCCTACGAGGGCGCGCCGCTGCCGGTGACGGCGTATCTGGCGATAGGCTCCAAGGCGGCAGCGTTCGCGCTTACGCTGCGCCTGTTCGCCGAGGCCATCATTCCGGCGGTGAACCTGTGGGGCGAGTGGCAGTTGGTCATCGCCGTGCTGGCGGCCATTACCATGCTGCTGGGAAATCTGGTGGCGTTGGCCCAGCGCAACCTGAAACGGCTGATGGCGTACAGCAGCATCGGGCACGTGGGCTACGCGCTGGCCGGCGTGGCCGTGCTGGGCAGCGACTTCGCGCTGGCGGCCAAGGGCGTGATTTTCTACCTGGTGGTGTACGCGGTGACCAACCTGGTGGTGTTCGCGGGCATCACCGCCTACTACAACCGGGAGGGCAAGGACGACATCGCCGACCTGGCCGGGCTGGCCGACCGACAGCCCTTCACGGCGGCGGCCATCGCCATCGGTCTGTTCTCGCTGGCCGGGCTGCCCATATTCGCCGGGTTCACCGCCAAGTTCTACCTGTTCGCGGCGGTAGCCGACGGCGGGATGCTGTGGCTGGCCGGCGTGGCCATCTTCACCAGCCTGGTGTCGCTGTACTACTACCTCCAGGTGATGCGGCAGATGTACATCGAGTCGCCGGCGCATGATACCCACAACGCGGCGGCGCACCAGGCCCATGACGAGCACGACGACATCCACCAGCACGCCGTTCACGACGAGCCGCCGGCGCCTCCCATGCCGCGCCCGTCGTGGCTGCTGGCCGGAACCATGGGCGTCGGGCTGCTGGTAGTGACGTGGCTGGGGGTTTATCCGAGGCCGCTGCTGGGGTTGATCGAAATGGCGAGCAAGGCGATAGTGCCGTTGGGGTAGGTCGGGTCAGGCGGCGAGCGGTAGTTTGGGTTCATAGGCGGCTGCTCCTTTGAGGGGGTGGTTTCGATTCGGGTATCCAGTCTGCCAGAGGCGAGGTTTGCCAGGGTTTCGGTCGTTGTCAGCCCCACGGCCGGGGGTTACGCAACTATTTGACCTACTTTTTCGTGTACTCGGTGCGCTGGGTGCGCACTTGCGCGCGGGCTCGGTTGGACCCGGGGGCACCAGTGGGGCACGCGCCGGTGAGGAGTGAGGTCTTTGAGCGGCGTTGGCCACCTGGGCCGGTTGCGATTTTGGGTTCTGACGGTTTGGCCGTGTACGACCGGACGGTTGGCTGGATTCACCTCTGGCTGGCTAATGACTGGATTTTGGTGTGCACATGGTTATTATGAACGGGCGTTCTGTGCCGGGTCAAGGGACGGGTGTCAGTTGTTTGCATTTTGGGTGGGATGGATCGATGGCCAGAGACCGGGACAGGCGTGATTGACAGATATTCGCGAGAGGGATAGTTTTGACCCTGCACTATGCGTATGATGGGTGAGTACCGGTCATTGTCAAGGCGGTGCAGCCAGCGATAAGGAGGTATAGGGCCAGTGTCAGGGTTGGTTAAGGCGGCATTCTTGCTTGGGATGCTCTGTGCGTTGACGGTCTCGATGACCGGGTGCAGCACTCCTGCTGATACCAAACCCACACCGGTTGTGCCGCAAACCGCCAGAGCCATGCCACCGGCAGAACCTTTAACCGACACTACAGCGGCTAATGCAACGAAACTGACGCCCATACACGCCGCTGATCGGGCCGCGTTGGTAGCACTCTACAACGATACGAATGGCGCAAACTGGTACAACAACACCAACTGGCTGAGTGATGCGCCGCTTGATGAATGGCAGGGTGTTACTACTAACGAAAATGGACGCGTTACCGAAATCGACTTGGCGAACAACCGGTTGACTGGTGAATTACCGTCAGAATTAGGAAATCTGGCCAACCTAATTAAGCTCCATCTCGGGGGCAATCAGGTGACCGGGGAGATACCGCCCGAACTAGGCCGCATTGCTAGATTGGAGTGGTTAAGTCTCAGCAACAACCAGTTGAAGGGCGAGATCCCCGCGGAGTTGGAAACCCTCGTGTATTTGACTAACTTACGGCTGAGTAGCAATCACCTAGCAGGATGCGTACCAGTAGTTTTGCATAACGTTGACGGCAATGATCTGGCGAAATTGAACCTGGAACCTTGTAACCAGGGAACGCCCCTTTTTGATTCCACTGACCGGGCAGCGTTGACAGCGCTTTATCACTCAACGAACGGCCCAAACTGGAAGAAAAACGACAATTGGCTGAGCGACGCGCCGCTCGACCAATGGCATGGCCTTACCGCTACCCTTGATGGCAGAGTCATTGAATTATTGCTTGCTGACAACCAGCTACGAGGAGCGATACCAGGAGAATTGGGCGATCTTGCTGATTTGCGGGTGCTAAACCTCGGGCGTAACCAGTTGACGGGGCAAATCCCGTCACAGTTAGGGAACCTCGCTAATCTGCAAGATTTGCGCCTAGATTTCAACCAACTGTCCGGCGATATACCGCCTGAGCTGGGCAACCTTGCCAATTTGGGAATGCCATGGATTGACGACTATGGGTTCGCGGTTGATGAAGGCGGGTTGCATCTCAGTTGCAATCAGTTAACGGGAGAAATCCCTGAGGAATTAGGCAACCTAGCGAATCTACGGGTGTTATCCATAGGATCCGATTTTTGTGTGCTCAATCACACCGTTCAAAATCAGTTAGCCGGGGAAATACCGGTAGAGCTGGCGAACCTTTCCAATCTGAACCAGCTGGACCTAAGTGGCAACCGATTGACAGGTGAGATACCAGCGGAATTGGGTGATCTCACCAACCTGAAAGGGCTAATCCTCAGTAGTAACCAGTTGGCTGGGGATATTCCAGCGGAGGTCGGTAGCCTCGTCAAGCTAGAGTGGTTGTATCTGGGTAATAACCAATTGACGGGGGAAATTTCAACGGAGTTGGGGAGCCTTTCCAACTTGGGACATTTGGACCTCAACGGCAACCTATTGGCAGGCGGAATACCGGCCGAACTGAGTAACCTCTCTACTCTAAGCGGATTGAATCTCGGCGGCAATCAATTAACGGGCGAGATACCCGCGTGGTTGGGCGACATCATCAATTTGGCGTCGCTAGACCTCAGCAAAAACCAGCTGACCGGGACAATCCCGGCGGAGTTGGGTAAGCGCACTAGAATGGCAGTCCTTGATCTCAGCGACAACCAGTTGTCGGGTGAGATACCAGCGGAGTTAGGCAACCTGACTGGCTTGTTTGTTTTAAAAATTAGCGGTAACCAGCTGAGCGGGTGCGTGCCGACCGCATGGCAACGTGTTAGCAACAGCGATTTGACGGACTTGGGGTTGCCGTTCTGCGAGTAGGCTGCCGCGCCGAGGCGTGTCGGCGTGTCGGCTTGTCGGGATGGTATCGTGGTACGCTAGATGGCGCGTAGCAATGCGTGGCAGTCTGTATTTCCTCGAAAGCGGGAATGACGGTTTATCGTGTTTTCATTCAACGAGAGGCAAACGTTCGATGATCATTGCAGTTATTGGGAATTTTGACCCGCCGGCTCATGTGTACGCGCTGGCGGAGGCGGTCGGCAAGGAGCTGGCGCGGCGGGGGGTTACGGTGGTTTGCGGAGGGCTTACCGGGGTGATGGAGGCGGTTTGCAAGGGGGCGAAGTCGGAGGGCGGGACCACCATCGGGATTCTGCCCAGCGGGTCGCCGCATACGGCCAACGAGTACGTGGATATTCCGGTGGCCACCAACATGGGCTACGCGCGGAACGTGGCAGTGGTCAGCACGGGGCGCGCGGCTATCGCCGTGGGCGGCGCGTTTGGCACGCTGTCGGAAATTGCCTACGCGCTCAGCTACGGCATTCCGGTGGTGTCGCTGAACAGTTGGCCGCTGACCGTGCGGGGCGACGGCCTGCCCGTGGGCGACGGCTACATCGTCGCCGATAACCCAGTTGACGCGGTGGACAAGGCCATCGCCGCCGCCGAAGCCCGCACCGAACCCACCGGGACCGTCGCGTTCTCGCAACCAATCAGCGGAGAAGCCTGATGCCTGAAACTACCATCGCGTCCATCACCGCCCGCGAAGCCCTGGACTCTCGCGGCAATCCTACCGTTGAGGCTGAAGTCGCCCTGTCCGACGGCAGCGTGGGGCTGTCGCTGGTCCCGTCCGGGGCGAGCACCGGCAGCTACGAAGCACTGGAGTTGAGGGACGGCGACGCGGCTCGGTTCGGCGGCAGCGGGACGCTCACCGCCGTTGCCAATGTGAACGACCGCATCGCGCCGGCGCTGGCCGGCGTGTCGCCTTTTGAGCAGGCCGACGTTGACCGCCGGCTCAACGAACTGGACGGCACGGACGACAAGAGCGGACTGGGGGCCAACGCCGTCCTGGCGGTGTCTATGGCGGCGGCGCAGGCCGCGTCGTCGGCGCAAGGCGGCTCGCTGTGGCGGCATCTGTTGGCCGGAGGGGACGTGACCCTGCCCGTACCGCTGCTCAACATCCTCAACGGGGGACGGCACGCCTCCAACTCCGCCGACGTGCAGGAGTTCATGGTCGCGCCGGCCGGGTTTGACCGTTTCGCCGACGCGCTGCGGGCCGGCGTGGAGATTTACCAGTCACTGAAGTCCATACTGCGCCAGGGCGGACACAACCTGAACGTGGGCGACGAGGGCGGGTTCGCTCCATCCCTGCCGTCCAATCGTGACGCCATCGAGGTGGTTTTACAGGCCATCGAGACCGCCGGCTATCGGCCCGGCGAGCAGGTGCATATCGCGCTGGACGTGGCGGCGTCGGAGCTATGGAACGCCGACGCTGGCCGCTACGACCTCGAGCGAGAGGGCGTGTCGCTGACGGCCGGCGAGTTGGTGGACCTGTAC
This sequence comes from Dehalococcoidia bacterium, assembly GCA_022825745.1. Lineage (GTDB taxonomy): Bacteria > Chloroflexota > Dehalococcoidia > Lucifugimonadales > UBA3495 > Bin87. The sequence goes on from JAJDWF010000103.1 coordinate 42,599, forward strand.
GCCGGGTGGTGTCGCGAATATCCCATCATCAGCATTGAGGACGGGCTGGACGAGGACGATTGGGACGGCTGGGCCGCCATGACCCGTCGGCTGGGCGGCTCCGTACAGTTGGTGGGCGACGACCTGCTGGTGACCAACATCGGGCGGTTGCAACGGGGCATCTCGGAGTCCGCCGGCAACGCCATCCTGCTCAAGCCCAACCAGATTGGCACGTTGACCGAAACCCGCGCCGCCCTGGACCTGGCTCGCAACTCCGGCTGGACGGCAGTGATGAGCCACCGCTCGGGCGAAACCGAGGACACCACCATAGCCGACCTGGCCGTGGCGTGGAACGTGGGGCAGATCAAAACGGGGGCGCCGGCGCGCTCGGAGCGGGTCGCCAAGTACAACCGGCTGCTGCGTATCGAGTCAGAGCTGGGCAGCGCGGCGCGGTACGCGGGGATGGAGGTGTACGCCGGGTTGGGGTGATGCCAGCGGATAGACTGCTTTGCCAAACCGTCCCGCCGTGCTTTTGCGGTGGTATAATCGCCACCGCCAGGCGCGCTGCGTCTCGCCTGTCCACTACCAATTGGCCATTACTGAACTGACGGGAGGCACACCGAGATGGCGACGCGCATCGGTATCAACGGCTTTGGCCGCATTGGGCGGCTGGTGGCACGCGCGGCCCTTTCCGACACTTACCAGGACCGGCTGGACCTGGTGGCGGTCAACGGCACGGGCGACACCGATACCGCCGCTCACCTGTTCAAGTACGACAGCACCTACGGCCCCTACGCGGGAACCGTGGGAACCGACAACGGCAACCTGGTTTTTGACGGCAAAACCGTCCGCAAATTCCAGCAGCCCGACCCGGCCAACATTCCCTGGTCGGAGATGGACGTTGACATTGTGGTGGAATGCACCGGGGTTTTCACCGACGCCGCCAAAGCCGGCGCGCACATTGACAGCGGCGGTGCCAAGAAGGTGATCATCTCGGCGCCGGCCCGGGGCGCAGACGCGACCATCGTGCTGGGCGTCAACGACGAGGTGTACCAGGGCGACGAGCATCGCATCATTTCCAACGCTTCCTGCACCACCAACTGCTTCGCGCCCATGGTGAAAGTGCTGCACGACGCGTTCGGCATCGAGCGCGGGCTGATGTCCACAATCCACGCCTACACCAACGACCAGAGCATCCTGGACCGCAACCATCGGGACCTGCGCCGCGCGCGCGCCGCCGCCCAGAACATCGTGCCCACCAGCACCGGGGCGGCCCGCTCCGTGGGCGTGGTGCTACCTGAATTGGAGGGCAAGCTGCACGGCATCGCCTATCGAATCCCCACTTCCGTGGGATCCGTGACCGACTTCGTGGCCGACCTGAAGCAGAACGTGACCAAGGATGACATCAACGCCGCGTTCAAGACGGCGGCGGACGGTTCCCTGAAGGGCATCCTGGAATACACGGAAGACCCCATCGTCAGTTCCGATATTCGCGGCAACACCCACAGCTGCATTTTCGACGGGTTGAGCACCATGGTGCTGGACGACAATATGGTCAAGGTGATGGGTTGGTACGACAACGAGTGGGGTTATTCCTGCCGCACCGCCGACCTGTGCTGCATGGTGGGCGGATAGGCCGTACCGTCCGGGGTAATCGTATTGAACGCGCTCCGGTCCCGCATACCTGGCCCCCTGCGTCATTTGTGGGGGGCTAATTTTTTGCTGGTGGCGCTGCTGGCGGTTGCGTTGGCGTTGCGCCTGTACGGGATCGACTGGGATGACGGCCACGGTTTCCATCCCGACGAGCGGTCGTTCTACATGCGGGCCGGCGATATGCTGTGCCTGCTCACGGCCGGGCTGGACACCGACGGTCCCTATTGCTCGGCGGCGCACCTGCGCTCCCTGCTGGCCGGCGACCAATTCCACGGGATCGAGCCGGGGCTGCCCGATCTGGGAACCGCGCTGTCCGCCGAGCGCAGCCCGCTGAATCCCCGCTGGTTCCCCCTGGGCAGCGCGCTGATCTACGCTCTCGTCCTGCTGCGTACTTTGCTGGAGCCGTTCGTAGATTGGGGCGTAATAGAGCTTAGGTTCGCGGGGCGCACGCTGGCGGCGCTGGCCGACGTTGGATCCGTTTGGCTGCTTTACCTTATTGGCCGGCGCATGTACGGGAAATGGACGGGCATCCTGGCCGCCGCACTGACCACTTTCGCCGTCATTCACATCCAGCACGCCCACTTTTACCGGCCCGAGCCGTTCACCGTGTTGGCGTCGCTGTCTGCGTTGTGGGCGATGTTGCGGTTCGTAGATTCCGGGCGCGCCAGGGACGGCGTGTTGCTGGGGGTGCTGGTGGGGCTGGCGATGGCGCCCAAGGTGTCGGTCGCGCCGATCCTGGCGCCCCTTGTGCTCACGTTCCTGTGGGTTGCCAAGGATCGCGCGCAACGAGAGTGGACGCAACTGAAGCCGGCTGACATCGCGCGTGTTGTCCCGGTGACCGCGCTGGCCGGCGTGGCGGCCCTGGCGACCTTTTTCATCACCACGCCCTACGCTTTCCTGGACTTCGCCAATTTCATCGGCGACATACGCGAGCAGGCTGGCATGGCCGGGGAGGCCGGCCGGTTCCCGTTCACATGGCAATATGCCGACACGCCGGCTTTCCTGTACCAGATTCGTCAAACGGCGGTTTGGGGACTTGGGCTGCCGCTGGGCATTGCCGTGTGGGTGGCGGTGCCCGTCACGGCATGGTTAGCTTGGCGCGGCGGCGTCAGCCAACGCTACGATCTGCTGCTGCTGGCGTGGGCGGTGCCCGCTTTTGTGTTCCTGGAGCTATTCGAGGTCAAGTTCCTGCGCTACGTGTTTCCGCTGATGCCGTTCTACATCCTGATGGCGGCGCGGATGCTGGTGGCTTTTGTGGTTTGGGGCCGGAGCCGTCAATGGCCGGTCGCTAGGGTCGCCGAACCTGCGCCCGACGACGCGCCGTTCTCGGAGGAGTGGCACGCCACGCCGCCCACCGTGGGCGACGATCTGATCTTCGACGAACCGCTGTTTGGCGACGATCCGTTCCCAGACGCGCCGTTTTCGGAGGAGTGGCACGCTACGCCGCCGCTGGCCGGCGCAACGGTCGCTGCGAATGCAGCGCGGCAATCCTCCGCACCTGTCATCGCGAGCGCAGCGTGGCAATCCCGTTGGAATGCAGTTGGTTCTCGCATCAACCGCTATGCCTATGCCGTCAGCGTCGCTACCGTCGGCATCGTCTTGGTGGCGACGGTCCTCTACGCCATCGCGTTCGTCGGCGTCTATGGCCGCACTCACACTGCCGTTGCCGCCTCGGACTGGATTAACGACAACGTTCCCCGCAATGCGTCCATCATCAACGGCGGTTCCTACTGGGACGAGCAGATACCCAACCTGCGCGGTTACGACGTCTGGACGTTCCCCGCCTATCACCCCGACCGGGATCTCGACAAAATCCCCGAACTGATCGAACGGCTGGCCGACGCCCACTACGTGGTCTTCTACTCCAACCGCGCCTATGGTTCGGTAGCGCGCCTGCCCGATGAGTACCCGCAGAGTTCCGCGTTCTACCGCCTGTTGTTCTCGGGAGATCTGGGCTATCAGCTAGTGCGGGCCTTTACGTCATACCCGACGCTGGCCGGCGTGCAACTGCGGGACGATCCCTATGGCCGGGCCGGGCTGGTAATGCCGCCCATCGCGCCGGACGGCAACGACGGGCAGCCGGACGGCATCGTAATCAACCTGGGGTACGCCGACGAAAACGTTATCGGGTACGACCATCCGCAGGTGTTGATTTTCCGCAACGTGGAGCAACTGGCGGAGCGGCAGATACGGGACCGTATCAACGCGGCAGCAGAGTCCACGGCATCAACCGACGCCCCCCTGATGCTGTCGCCGTCCGCGCTGGAGGCGCAGCGGTCGGGTGGCACCTGGTCGGAGCTTTTCAACCGGAACGGTTGGGCCAATCGTGTGCCCTGGCTGTCGTGGCTGCTGGTGATCGAGCTGATCTGCCTGGCTGCCTTCCCGTTTACCTGGTGGTTGATGCGACCGCTGCCCGACCGGGGCGTCCTGTTCGCCCGTGTGCTGGGTTTGCTGCTGGTGTCGTGGGTGGCCTGGATGCTGGTGAACGTCGGCGTGTTGCGCTTTTCGGCGGGAACCGTGTGGCTGGCGATGCTCGTCGTTGCGATACCGTCCGCCGTTGTCCTCTGGCGACAATGGCGACCGATACTTGACTGGCTGCGTGAAAAATGGCGGTTGGTGCTCACTGCTGAGGCGCTGTTCCTGCTGGCCTATCTTGCGTTCATCTTGGTGCGCGCCGCCAATCCCGACCTGTGGCACCCGTGGCGCGGCGGCGAAAAGCCCATGGAACTGGCCTACTTCACAGCGGTGGCGCGTTCCTCCGTGCTGCCCCCCTACGATCCCTGGTTCAGCGGTGGCTACCTGAACTACTACTACTGGGGTTATTTCATCCTCTCGGTTCCGGTGCGGCTCACGGGTATCCCGCCGGCCACCGCGTTCAATGTTGCCGTGCCCCTGCTGTTTGCGCTGACGGCAGCGGGCGCCGGCTCGCTGGTGTACAACCTGGTAGAGGTCTCGGCTTTCCGGAGAAAGCGGGAATCCAGACGACGCATTTCCTTGGCACGGTGGGTTCCCGGCGGAGCGGCCATCGCCGGTGTTGCCGCCGCCGTCATGGCTACGGTGTCGGGCAATCTCCACGGGGTTGTTCAGCTGGCGGAGATGGCACAAAGGAAGATGCAGGGAATGGCTGCGCCCCTCTCAAGTTTCGATTTCTGGCGCAGTAGCCGGGCGATACCGGAAACCCCGGAATTTGAGCCATCGCGGCTTACTCCCTGGCTGGAAGCGGACAATTTCGTCGAAACGGGATTTCACATCACCGAGTTTCCGTTCTTCACTTTCCTCTTCGCCGACCTCCATGCGCACATGATGACCATGCCCTTCGCCCTCCTGGCGTTGACGTTGGGGTTCGCCGTGCTGGTTGGCCTGAACCGGGCATCATTGCGCGCCCCATGGCCCTGGGCTGCCGTCTTGGTACTCGCCCTGGCGGTGGGCAGCCTGTGGGCGATTAATTCGTGGGAGTACCCGGCCTACGCTCTGCTGATGCTCGGGTGCGTAGCCGGGGCCGCGTGGATGATGCCGGGCCGGATCAGGACGCGCCTGGCGGTTGCAGCGGCGTTGAGCCTGTTGGCCCTGGCGGTGAGTTACGTTGCTTTCCTGCCATTCCATGCGGCGACGGAGACGTTCGGCACGGGTATCGAACCCACTCTTTGGCGCACTCCAATATCCAACTATCTGCTGATTCATGCTTTGCCGCTGATCGCGGCTGCGTGCCTGTTGTCCGCCACGCTGCCCCGCGCCATCGCTCCGGTGCTGGCGCGCGCAAAAGGGCAACGATCCCTAGAGGCTCTGGACCAGTGGCTGCTGGTCGGCGTGGCCGTGGGCCTGCTCCTGGCCGGCTACTTCTGGGCGGCCGGGTTTATCACCGTCGGATTCCTCACCATCGCGCTCACGCTGACGGCGTGGGCGCTGGTGGCCTCCCTAGCGTCCGAAGAATATCCGGAGCGGCGCGCCGACCTGATGGCGCTGGCGATGCTGGCGATGGCCCTCGCTATCGGCATTGGTGTTGACCTCGTCCGCGTTGAGGGCGACATCGCGCGCATGAACACGCTGTTCAAGTATTATCTGGTGGCGTGGCTGTTGTTCGCAGCGTCCGGCGCTTACGGGCTGTGGCGAGGCTGGACGGCCGCCGCCACGGGCGGCAGATTCGTGCGCAACGCGCTCCGGGGAGTAGCGGCCGGCGTCCTTCTGGCCATCTTTGCCGGAACCCTGGTCTATCCCGCGCTGGCTACCCCGGTTCGCATCGCCGACCGGTTCAACCCTCTGCCGCCGACGCTGGACGGGACCGCCTGGATGCCGGCCGCCGTGTATCACCCGCCGGACTGGTGCGCCGAAACGCTCCTGGAACCCATCGAACTCAAATGGGATTACGAGGCGATTCGCTGGCTTCAGGACAACGTCTCGGGGACGCCGGTGGTGCTGGAAGGGCACGGCATCCAATACTGCTGGAACAGCCGCGTTGCGCAGTACACAGGTCTGCAGACCGTCCTGGGCTGGCCCTGGCACCAGCAGCAGCAGCGCGGCGACGGCGAAATCGTCCGCCGGCGCGCCCGGGACGTGGAGACCATGTACAACACGCCCAGCCACGACCGGGCGCGGGAGTTGCTGGAACGGTATCGCATAAGCTACATCGTCGTCGGGGCTTTGGAACGCGGCTACTACGGCGAGCGGGGAATTGCCAAGTTCGATGCTATGGTCGAAAAAGGTTCGTTGACCCTGGCCTACGGCAACGATGGCACGCGCGTCTATCGAGTGCGGGGTAATTGACCGTTTTGACCGGCCCCAACCCTTACCCTATAATCGCGTTCGCTGCGCCGTTGCTGACAACCCTGCCGGCGCTGGAGGTACAACTGTGGCAATCGAATCCGTCCGCGTCGGCCTGATCGGCGCCGGCCGCAACACCCGAGACCGGCACATTCCCGGCTTCAACGACACTCCCGGCGTTGAGATTGGCGCCGTGGCCAACCGTTCCCGCGAGTCCGGTCAGCGCGTCGCCGACGCCTTCAACATCCCCACCGTCTATGACAGCTGGGAAGAACTGCTGGAGGACGAGAGTCTGGACGCGGTTTGCATCGGCACCTGGCCGTATATGCACCGCACGCTGACCACTGCCGCCCTGGCCGCCGGCAAGCACGTCCTCTGCGAAGCGCGCATGGCCATGAACGCCGCCGAGGCCCACGAGATGCTGGCCGTGTCGCAGCAGGCTCCCGGGCTGGTGGCCCAGATTGTGCCGTCACCCATGAGTTTCGGCATTGACGACCTGCTCATCCGCCTGATATCCGAGGGATTCCTGGGCGAGTTGGTATCGGTGGACGTGCAATCCCAGACCGGCTTTGCCGACCGTGATTCCACCATGCACTGGCGGCAGGACCGTGACCTCAGCGGGTTCAACATCCTGAACATGGGCATATGGTACGAGGCGATGATCCGCTGGGTGGGTCGGGCCACCCAGGTGATGGCCATGAGCAAAATCTCCGTGCCCCACCGCAGGGACGACGATGGCAACTGGCGTTCCGTTACCATTCCCGACACGGTGGACATCCTGTGCCGCCTGGCCAACGGCGCCAACGCTCACCTGCGGTTCAGCGCCTGCGCTGGCCTGTCGCCCGGAAACTCGGTGTGGCTGTACGGCACCGAGGGCACCATCCACGTGGACAACCAGATGAGGGTGTTCGGCGGCAAGCGCGGCGACCCCGAGTTGCAGGAAATCGCCAACCCGCCGGAAAGCCGCTACTCGTGGTCGGTCGAGCAGGAATTCATCGCGTCCATCCGCGACGGCGCGCCCGTGCTGCGCACCCCGTTCAACATCGGCGTCCACTACATGGAGTGGACCGAAGCCGTAACCGTCAGCGCCCAAACCGGGGAGGCGGTGCATTTGCCGCTGTAGTCTCCCGGAACCGCGAAAGGAATGGATAGGGGCGACCGTTTGAGTCGCCCCTGCTGTTTTTCCTCGTGTCTTACTGGGTTATCTGTCCACCAGGCAGGCGATCACTTGTGGGGCAGCCGTTGCTGCCCGTTCCGACAGTTCGCCGTCATTGAGGGTGACGATGGGGTGCTCGATGATGGCCAGGCCGTACTCCGGGTCGCCGCGCATTCGGGACATGGCGTGCGCCTGGCTGATGAACGGACGGGTGGTCAACACGGTTGAGGGGATGCCCACCAGTTCGGTTTCCATTGCGTCGTGCACACTGCACGCGGTGCAGGACCCTCATTCAGCGGTAGCGTGTATTGCCACGTCGATGCTCTTGGCCGTGCGTTGCAGGTCCTCGATGCGGGCCGGCCACTGCCAGCCGCCCTTGTTGTGTTCTACCGTGCCGGCGATGTCATAACGCTCGCCGATGATGGCGGCGATGCGTCGCAGCAGGTCTTCCGAGTGGGGCTTGTTGTTGGCGAACAGCCCGATTACCCTGCCGTCGAGCGTCGCCGGCCGCTGCGCCAGCCGCGCCGGAGCCTGCGGCCCGTCGTCGCGGGGGTCCATTGTGATGATTGAGGCGCCGTTTGTGGTCATTGGATAACCTCCTTTTGTCTCTCCAAGTCCTGTGGTAATAGGCTAGGGTACTGCCACCCGCCGCGTTACCGAGCGGCTGCTGCCCCAGGTGCTAATCAGGGTGACGAACCCGCCGGCCATGCCGCCGCCCGGCAGGACGGTAATGCGGTCGGCGTCGGCTACTACCGGAACCATGCGGTCGTGGTCCAATTCGTGGCCCATGCGGTGCCAGCGCATCCACTCGGCCACCGGCAGCTGGGCCTTCTCGTGCAGGAACTCCGCCACCCGCTGCCGCGACCAGCCGGCTTCTGCGATGTGCAGCATGGCCTCCGGGCTGATGACGCAGATTACCTCGGGCATACCGGGGCCGAAAGCCAGCATGGAGTGGGCCACGGTGGTCAGAAAGTCGGCAGGATCCCGGTCGCCGTGCAGGGTGACCTGCAACGGCCCCAGCGTAGCGTAGGCGGTCACTATCGTGGCGTCGTCGCCGTAGCCCAGTTCCGAGGCCAGCGACGGCCAGGGGCTGATCGCCAGGTTCTCGGGGAAGCAGAACGTGATCTTGCCGGGATGCCCGAAGGTGCTGTTGTCCATCACCACCGGAACCGACCCGTAGAAATTGGCCTTGAACAGGTTGACCGCCCGGCCGATGGCGGCGTTGGCCCGGCTGCCGTTGCCCATCATCTCGACGCCGCCGTTCATGCCGATGGCGTCGGCGTAGGGGCCGCTGACCATCGTGAGCACGGTCACGCCAT
>JAJDWF010000097.1 GCA_022825745.1 Dehalococcoidia bacterium
CGCCGGCACCACGCCCATGGCCCTGCGACGGGACGCCATGTCGGCGGCGGCGCAACTCGCCCTCAAGGTTCGCAGTATCGCCGGCGAAATGGAGATCTGCCGCGTCGGAACGGTGGGAAGCATGGACGTGCATCCCAACGCCGGCAACGTGATACCCGGCCGGGTGCAGATGGGCGTGGAGTTCCGCGACGAGCGCATGGAATCCCTGGCCGCCGCCGAGGTGGAACTGCGCCGCACCGCTGAGGAGGTGGCCCACGCCGAGAACGTCGCCATAACCGTTACGGCCCAGCGCAACACGCCGTCGGTGCCCATCTCCGGCAACATGCAGCAACTGGTGGCAGACGCGGCGGACACCGCCGGGTTGGCGCACATCACCATGCCCAGCGGCGCCGGCCACGACGCCCAGGCCATCGCCTCGATCACGCCGGCCGCGATGATCTTCGTCCCCAGCGTCAACGGCATCAGCCACGCCCCGGCGGAGTACAGCACGCCGGAGGACTGCGCCAACGGTGCCCAGGTGCTCCTCAACGCCCTGCTCCTCGCCGACGCCCGGTAATCTACTGCTATAATCCTGACGCCATGCAACTTTCCGGCGATTACCACTTTGCCAAGCCGCCCCAGGCCGTCTGGGACGCACTGATGAACCCCGACGTGCTCGCCGGCTGCATCCCCGGCTGTCGCGGCATCGAGCCCGACGGCCCCGACCGTTACCGCGCGGTGGCGAACGTGCGAGTCGGGCCAATCAGCGGGCAATACACGGCCACCGTAGCCTTGTCGGACCTTGACCCCCCGAACTCGTACACCATGACCATCGAGGGGTCGGGAAACCTGGGATTCGCCAACGGCACCTCGACGGTCACGCTGACTCCGGCCAGCGACGGTGGTACCTCGGTCCACGTCGATGCCGACAGCCAGGTGGGCGGAGCGGTCGCCCGCGTCGGACAGCGCATGATGGGTTCGGTGGCCAAGGGGATGCTGGACCGCTTCTTCGGCTGCCTGGCCGAATCCGTATGACAGCCTACAGGAACAAATATCATGCCATTCGTAGATGACCTCCGCGCCAGCCACCACGCGCAGTGGGAGGCCATGGTCACCCACCCGTTCGTCACCGAGATGGGCGACGGCAGCTTGGACATCGCCAAGTTTCGCAACTACTTCCGCCAGGACTACGTGTTCTGCGAGGACCTGGTGAAGCTCACGTCCATCGCCATCGCCAAGGCCGCGCCCGACTATGAGGCTGGCAAAATCCTCAACGGATTCTTGACCAACTTCCTGTCCGCCGAAAACGACCTCTTCCTCAACGGTTTCCACGACCTCGGCGTAACTGCGGAGCAATACCAGGCCACCGAAGCCAACCCGGTAACGCAGGCGTTCGGCGACTTCATGGTGCGCACCGCCTTTGAGGGCGACTTCGACGACTTGATCGCCCTGTTCTACGTGACCGAGGGAACCTACCTGGACTGGGCATCCCGCCTGATCAACGCCGGCGCGGAACCCAACAACGCCGTCTATCAGGGCTGGATCGACATCCACAGCCCGGCCGTGCTGGGCGACCTTGTGGACTGGTTCGCCGCCCGTCTGAATGACGCTGGCAACCGCGCCAGCACCGCCAAAGCGGCCAACCTCGAGCGCATCTTCCGCACAACCCTGCGCTACGAGTACCTCTTCTGGGAAGCGAACTACCACGGGCAAAGCTGGCACGACGCCGGCTGACGGAGCCAACCGGCGACCCTTGCCATTCCCTTCGCATGGTGGCAACCTTGTGCCCAGCGCAACCTGCGCCGGAGGGACAAGACATGACCACCCGACAAGTGCCCAGCAAGGAAGAGGTCCTGGGCTACCTGAAAGATGATGTGAACTGGGGCCGCTGGGGTCCCGATGACCAGAAAGGCGCGGTCAACATGGTTGACGACGCCAAGCGACTGCGCGCGGCCGGCCTGGTCAAAAGCGGGCAGGCGGTGTCGCTCAGCCGCGAGTTTCCCGTAACGCCGGCCCCCAACAACCCGACGCCGGCGATTCACTACATGCGGAAAGGCCCCCGCGAGCCGGGCGGCGGGATGTCCACCGACTACTACGGCGTGTCCTATCACGGAACGGCGACAACGCACCTGGACGCACTGTGCCACGTCTGGGACCACAACGGGATGTGGAACGGCAAGGACCCCAACGAGATGATCCAGTTCGACGGCGCCAAATACGGGTCGGTGGAACACTGGAAGGAAGGCATCATCACCCGCGGCGTCTTGCTGGACGTGCCGCGACATCGTGGCACCGACTACGTGACGCAGGAAACACCGATCCACGGCTGGGAGTTACAGGAAATCTGCGATGCCCAGGGCGTGCAGATGGAACCCGGCGACGCCCTGGTGGTGTACGGCGGCCGCGAGAAGTGGAACGCCGACGGCAACCCGCTGTGGGGCAGCGACCCGACGCTGCGGCCCGGCCTCCACGTATCTACCCTGAAATTCATTCGCCAAAGCGATTGCTGCGTCCTGGTGTGGGACATGATGGACCACACCCCCAACGGCTACGATCTGCCCTGGGCAGTCCACGGCAGCATCTTCGCCTACGGCATCGGCCTGCTGGACAACGCCCTGCTGCAACCTCTAGCGGAGGCCTGCGAAGCGGCGGGCCGCTGGGAATTCATGCTCACCATCAACCCCCTGCGCGTAGTAGGAGGCACCGGCTCCCCCGTGAACCCGGTCGCCATCCTGTAAATCGAGGCATAGCGGCGGCTCTTTTGAACCGCCGCTCACTCGTTACCCCCGCTTGTCCGACACTATCCGTCCATCCTTGATCACCAGCTGCAACTGCCGCAGGTTGTTGATGTCGTCCAATGGGTTGGCGCCCACCACGATCAGGTCGGCCAGTTTGCCGACCTCGACGGTACCCAGTTGATCGCCTACGCCGCATAGCTCGGCGGCGTTTCGGGTGGCGGCCTGTAGCGTTTGCCAGGTGCTTGCGCCGTCGCGGACCCACAGGCCCATTTCCAGCAGGGCCGCGTCCTTGAGCGGCCGGATGTCCGAGCCTAACGCCATTTTCGCGCCGGAGTCCAGGGCGCGTTTGAACCAGTGCGCGTGTTCGTCGGCGGCAGCATCGGCGCGGCACTGGAGGTCGGCGGCAATGTTGCGCTGCGCCAGCCATTGCCGTTCGTACTCGTTCTGCGCCTGCCCCTCGGTTAGATGCGAAATCGCCAGCGTGGGCACGTACCACGTCGGTGATTCCGACAGGGTGGCGATGCACTCCTCGTCCATGATGTAGCCGTGCTCGACGGTGTGGGCGCCCAGACGCAGCGCAGATTTGACGGCATCGGGGTTGGCGGCATGGGCCATCACGGGAAACTCCCTCTGCCGGCAGATGGCGAAGGCCGCGGACAACTCTTCCTCCAGCAGGAACGAATGCCAGTGGCGGTCCCAGTCCGGCCCCATGATGCCGCCGGTGAGGTTGAGCTTGATGTGGTCAACGCCGTTCTTGATCTGCTCGCGTATGGCCTGGACGAATCCGTAGGGGCCGTCGCATTCCCGCGCCTGACCGGACGTGAGGAAGTGTCCGCCGGTTGTAGTGAGGAAGTGCCCGCAGGCAAACACTCGGGGCCCGGGCACTCCGCCCGTGTCAAAGACTCGTTTCCACGCCACATCCATGAAATGCGCCGCGCCGCCGCAGCGCACGCCGGTGACGCCGGCCTCGGTCAGCGCCAGGGAAAGCGCGCGCCCAAAATTGGCCGTTTCCTGCGCCGGCGTGGTTCCGGGCGGCACCGGATACTCGGGATGAATGTGAACGTCCCACAGGCCCGGCAGGAGAAAAGCGCCTTTAAGATCAACCATTTGAGCGTGATCGCCAGGCGACTCTAACGGGCCGGCGCCGATTTCGACGATGCGACCATTCTCGATCACGACGGTTGCGTCGGTCGCTACGCTGGGGTTGACGGCGTCAATCAAGTTGGCGTTAGTGAGTACCAGGGACATGGGCGAGAACCTCCGCTGAAGTCCGCTGCGAATGTGTCTGCGAGATAGCGTCTGCATTATACGCGCCAGGGCGCGGAGTTCGGTTTGCCGCTGAATTGGCCCTGTGCTATACTTGGGCGCGCTGAATCCACAACACGAAACGCGAGGCAGGACAGCTTATGGTACAGGCCCCAGAACGCCCGGCGGCAGTTGACCCGGGTGCTGCAACCGCACTGGAACCCATCACGATGAAATCGCTGCTGGAAGCGGGGGTGCACTTCGGGCACCAGACCAGGCGGTGGAATCCCAGGATGCGGCGCTACATCTTCACGCAGCGCAACGGCATCCACATCATCGACCTGCAGCAAACGATGGGGCTGATCAACGACGCGTACCGGGCGATGGTGGAGGTTGCGGCCTCCGGCGGGAAAGTCCTGTTCGTCGGTACCAAGAAGCAAGCCCAGGACGTCATCGCGTCGGAGGCCGAACGCACCGAGCAGTGGTACGTGAACCAGCGCTGGCTGGGGGGCACGCTCACCAACTTCCAGACCATCAAGGCGCGCATCGACCACATGAAGCGCCTGCAGGAGCAGCGCGATTCCGGCTATCTTGCCCGCCTTCCGAAAAAGGAAACGGTGCGGCTTACCCACACGCTGGACAAGCTGGAAAAGTACTTCACGGGCCTGCGCAACATGGACCGGCTGCCCGCAGCCCTGTTTGTCATTGACATCGGCAAAGAGGACATCTGCATCGCGGAAGCCCGCCGGCTGAACATTCCCATCTTCGCCATTGTTGACACCGATTGCGACCCGGGTCTGGTCTCCCACGCCGTGCCCGGCAACGACGACGCCGTTCGCTCGATACGCCTGATCACCGGCCGCATGGCCGCGGCCATCGAAGAAGGCCAGGCGCAGCGCGAGGCGATGATGACCGCCGATGCCGAGCCGGTCGAAGGCGAAGAGCAATCCCCCGAAGAGGCGGCGCGCTTCGCCCAGACCGTAACCCTGGAAGAACTGGGACAGATGATGTCCGCCCGGCCGCTGGAATAGTCGGCTTTCTCATGCGCCTGTCCCCAACCGGACAGGCGCTGCCAACACCCCAACCAACCCGATAACACATTGCAGCCAGGAGGGCCTGATCTTGCCTGCGGTCACCGTTGAACTAATCAAATCCCTTCGCGAGCAAACCGGCGCCGGAATCAGCGATTGCAAAAATGCGCTGGAAGACACCGGCGGCGACCTGGAGCGCGCGGTTGAAGCCTTGCGACAGAAAGGCTTTGAGCAGGCTGCCAAGCGGGCCGACCGCGAGACGTCGCAGGGGCTTATCGAGTCCTATATCCACACCGGCGGGCGCGTGGGCGCCCTGGTCCAATTGGGTTGCGAAACCGACTTTGTGGCGCGCACCGATGAATTCCGCGCCCTCGCTCACGACATCGCCATGCAGGTAGCCGCCATGTCCCCGGTGTACCTCAGCGAGGATGACCTGCCGGAAGACGATGACCGGCCGGCTGCCCAGGTTTGCCTTCTGCAGCAACCGTTCATCAAGGACGGCTCCCGGACGCTGGCCGACCTGGTGCGGGAGACAGCCGCGCAAACGGGCGAGAACGTGCGGATCGTACACTTCAGCCGGCTTGCGTTGGGCGAGTAGATTGCCCTGGGCCGCGGGCGCGGACGGCCCGCATAATGCCGCTACGGCAGGACACTGACAGAGCCGGTTACAGACATGGTTGCCGGAATCCGCAGCGGCCAATCAATTTACGGTCGCGTCCTCCTCAAGATCAGCGGCGAATCTTTGCAGGGTTCCGGACCTGAAACAATCAGTCCCGAAGCCGTCGCCTACATCGCCGATCAGATTATAGACGCCCAATCGCGCGGCGTAGAAATCGCGGTAGTCGTCGGCGGGGGCAATATCTGGCGCGGCGCGACCGCGGAACGACAGGGCATGGATCGTTCGGCGGCGGATTACGCGGGCATGGTGGCCACGATCATCAACGGCCTGGCCTTGCAGGACGCCCTGGAACGACGCGGAGTGACCACCAGGACCCAATCGGCCCTGCCCATTCAAGCCGTTGCCGAGCCGTATATCCGCCGACGGGCAACGCGGCACCTGGAAAAAGGACGGGTTGTCCTGTTCTGCGCCGGAGCCGGCAATCCATATATGTCCACGGACACCGCGTCAGCTTTGCGCGCCCTGGAAATCGGAGCGGACGTGCTGCTGATGGCCAAGAACGGCGTGGATGGTGTATATGATTCGGACCCGCGCACCAATCCGGAGGCCGTGCGATTCGGCAATCTGGAATACCTGGATGCGGTGAATCGTCGGCTGGAGGTGATGGACTCTACTGCGATGACGTTGTGCATGGACAACCAGATGCCCATCATCGTCTTTGATATATTTGAGAACGGCGCGATGAGCCGCATCTTGCGGGGCGACGCCGTTGGCACCACCATCGACGACGGCAAGCATAAAGGCCCAGGAGGGGAGTGAAATGCCTGAACGCAGAGGAAGAGACGCCGGCGACGACCAGCCGGAACGGACTATCGAAGACGTGCTGAATGAAGTCGAACGAAAAATGGGCCAGTCCATTGAGGCAATGCGCCGGGACATCAGCACCCTGCGGACAGGGCGCGCCACCCCGTCGCTGATCGAAGACCTGGCAGTGGACTATTACGGCACTCCAACGCCCCTCAAACAGATCGCTTCCATATCCGCACCGGACGCCCGGGCCATCATGGTGCAGCCCTGGGACAAGCAGGCCCTCAGGGACATTGAGAGGAGCCTCACACAGTCGGAAATGGGGTTCAATCCCTCAAACGACGGCAACGTCATCACCGTGCCCATTCCCCCGCTGACCCAGGAACGCCGCCGGGAGATGGTAAGGCTGCTGAAACGCAAGGCCGAGGACAGCAAGGTGGCCGTTCGCAACGTGCGTCGCGACGGCGTTGACTCCCTGCGGAAAATGGAGCGGGACAAGGCGATTTCCCAGGACGAGAGCCGGCGCAGCCAGGACACGTTGCAGAAAACCACCGACACCCACATCAAGACAATCGACGAGGTGGCGGCCGGCAAAGAAGCGGAGATCATGGAGGTGTGAACGCCACACCGCGTAACGCCGGCCCAACCGGCGATGTCAGCGCAGTCCCGCGACACATTGCCATCATTATGGACGGCAACGGCCGCTGGGCTGCCAGGCGCCGGCTGCCCAGGGTTGCGGGCCACCGCCGGGGCGTAGCCAACATCCAGAGCGTCGTCAACACGCTGGCCGAGCGGGGCGTGGAAGTCGTTACTCTGTATGCCTTCTCAACGGAAAACTGGCGACGTCCCACCGCCGAAGTGAACGCGCTGATGGAGATCCTGGCGGCAGAGATCGAACCACAAACGCGAGAACTGCACAAATCCGGCGTGCGATTGGTGCACCTGGGCGATCCAAATCCCCTGGACAGCATGTTGCAGGACGCCATCTCCCGAGCTGAGCGCATCACCGAAGCCAATGATCGTTTCATACTGAACATAGCGTTCAATTACGGTGGCCGGGACGAAATCCTGCACGCCGTCCGACGTATCCTTGCCGACGGCGTCGCTCCCGACGAGGTGGACGAAGGTTTATTCGGACGCTACCTTTACACCGACGGTTGCCCCGACCCGGACCTCATCATTCGCACCGGCGGGGAGCAACGGCTGAGCAATTTTCTCATCTGGCAGGCCGCCTACAGCGAGTACTACCATACTCCGGTTCTGTGGCCCGACCTGGGTGAGGAAGAACTGGACCGGGCGCTGGCTGCGTATAAGCAAAGGCAAAGACGGTTCGGCTCGCTGGACGCACAGCACGGGCACGGAGAGGCATAGGACCTTGTTGATCCACAGGGTTCTGACCGCCCTGGCCGCAGTTCCGATCATCCTGGCGGCCGTCTGGTTTGGGCCACCCTGGATAACCGCGCTGGCCGGCGTGGCCGCGGTGATTGGGGTTTGGGAGTCGTATCGATTGTATCCACAAGGCGTGGCTCAGGGCAGCGGAATTTCGGTCAAGGGGCTGCCCGCTCCGTTGGGAGCAATCTGGTCGGCGGCGCTGGTGCTCGCCGGCGAACTGGCAGCCACCCCTTACGATTTCGCGAAAACGGCGCTTGCAATCTGCGTAGCCGGTTCCATCGTCGGCGGATTGTGGATGATTGCTGCCTGGCGCGGCAAACGGCCGGCGCTGGCAGCGGCGTGGCTCTACTTGACGCCCATGTACGTCGGCGGCGCGTTGGCCTGTGCCGTCGCCTTGCGGGGAATCGAGTCGGTGTCGGATTCCCCGGCGCTATGGCAATTGGACGGCATGGGAATCGGCCTCTGGTGGCTGCTGCTCGCCATCCTTGCCGTCTATGCAGCGGATACGGCGGCGTACTTTGTCGGGCGACTGATCGGCAGTCGCCGGATGGCGCCGAACATCAGCCCCGGCAAAACGTGGGAAGGCGCCGCCGGCGGTTTGGTCGGCGCGGTGATTGTCGCCCTGGCGCTGGGCACGGTCAGCCCGCTGAGTCTGGAGGTTTGGCAAGCGGCAGTCACTGGTGTTATTTTAGGAGTGGTATCACCTGCTGGCGACTTGATGGAGTCAAAAGTTAAGCGTTGGGCCGGCGTCAAGGACTCCGGATCTATATTCCCCGGACACGGGGGGATGCTGGACCGCCTGGACAGCTTGCTCCCCTCATTCATTGTGGTGTATGTCATGGCGGTTGTCTTCACCGCCGCCAACTGATCGGGACAATAATCTCATGCGACGCATCATAGTGCTGGGTTCCACCGGTTCAATCGGACGGCAGACGCTGGACATCGTGCGGGCTTTTCCTGACGACTTTGAAGTGGTGGGACTGGCCGCCGGAAACAACACTGAACTGTTGACTGAACAGATCGCGGAGTTCCAACCTCGCTACATCTGGTGCAATTCCCCGCCAACGCCATTGCCTTCAGGCACGACCGTGATGCCCATGGCGGAGATGGCAACCCTGCCGGAAGTTGACCAGGTCATGGTCGCCCTGATGGGAGCGGTTGGGTTGTCGCCGACGCTGGAGGCCCTGAAAGCCGGAAAGCAGGTCGCGCTTTCCAACAAAGAGCCAATTGTCATGGCCGGCGAGACGCTCAAATCCGCCGAAGCCGAGCACGGCGGCGTGATCCTGCCCGTGGACAGCGAACCCAGCGCAATCTGGCAATGCCTCCAGGGTGAGGAGAACCACATCCGGCGCTTGATGATCACGGCCAGCGGCGGCCCGTTCCGGCGCACACCCCTGGCCGAACTGGAATCGGTTACCCCTGATCAGGCTCTGCGGCATCCCACCTGGCGCATGGGCGACAAGATCACTATCGACTCCGCTACCCTGATGAACAAAGCCTTTGAAGTAATTGAGTCTCACTGGCTGTTCACTGTGCCCTGGGAAGACATAGCGGTGGTCGTGCACCCGCAAAGCACGATCCATTCCATGGTTGAGTTCGACGACGGATCCGTAAAGGCCCAACTCGGGCCACCCAGCATGCGGCTGCCCATTCAATACGCTCTGTTCTACCCCAGGAGATTCGCCAACCCCGACATCCCGCGTCTCGACATCGGCGCTGCCTGGTCGCTGGATTTTGAACCATTGGAACACGACCGATTCCCCTGCTTCGACCTGGCGGTATCCGCAGGTAAGCTGGGTGGCACGGCGCCCGCCGTTCTGAGCGCGGCCGATGAGGTGGCGGTTTCAGCATTCCTGCAAGGGAAGATCGGGTTCACCGGCATTTACCGGCTGGTGGAACAGGTGCTGGCGGAGCACGAACCTCAGCCGGATCCTGATCTGGAAGCGATCACCGACGCCGACCGCTGGGCCAGTATCCGAGCCTCAGAACTCGCCGGTATGGCGACGACCTAGCGGGGAACGGGCGACCTGAAATGGAAACTCTGCTGATCGCGTTGGCATCGTTCATACCGATGCTTCTATTGCTGGTGGTGGTGCATGAATTGGGCCACTTCTGGTCGGCCAAAGCGTTTGGCGTAAAGGTACTCGAGTTCGGAGTCGGTTACCCGCCTCGCGCATTTGGCATCTACACCGGCCGCACGGTCACGCTGCTGAACCACGCCACGGTCTGCCTGAACGGTTCCCTGGCGGCCGTCAAACCGGGGCAGGTTGTCCGTATCCTCTCCGGCGAAACTGACGACGGAGACCTTGTGGCTCGCTACGTTGAAATCAGGGACACCACCGGCAGCGCGGGAGCCGCCGGTGCAATCGGTCGGTTCGCCGGTTTCGGCGGCAGTCGGGACGATCAGGAGCGTCAGGACGACCCACAACTCCGCAGACTGGAAGAAGTGGAAACCGACGAGTTCCTGCGGCACGAGGGCCGAGTGCGCGAAGTCCACGCGGACCGCATCGTCTTGGCGGACATGATTTATTCGGTCAACTGGCTGCCACTGGGAGGATTCGTGCGCCTGTCGGGCGAGAACAATCCCGCCGCTCCGCAGAGCCTGGCCCGGCGCGGCGTGGGGCAGCGGGCGATTGTTCTGGCCGCGGGCTCGGCAATGAACGCGCTGTTCCCTATCGTAGCGTTTGCCATCATGGCGATGGTTCCTCACACCGAGCTGATCGGCGGTGCAGCCGAAATCACTGAGGTGGCTCCCGGCTCACCGGCGGCCACGGCAGGCCTCATGCCCGGAGACCGCATCCTGGCGGTAGGTGAAGAACTGCTTGACGATCCGGGACGACTGCCCCAGGAGGTGAGGCTGGGCGCCGGCTCGGAAATGGCCTGGGTGATTGAACGCAACGGACAACGGCAGGTGGCCCGCGTAACGCCGCGCGCGAACCCGCCGCCCGGCCAGGGCGCCGTCGGGATCAGATTCGAGATAGTTGGTCAAGAAACAGAAAGGCGCACGGAACCGCCATGGGTAGCGTTGCGCCTGGGCGTGACCAATACCTGGGACATGCTGACCCTCATCGTCCGGGAGGTGCGCGGTTGGTTTGGCGGCGGACGCGGCCCCGAATTCAGCGGCCCCATCGGAATCGCGCAGATCACCGGCGAAGTCACCCAGCGGGGCGGGTTCCAGGGTTGGATGGTAGTGGCGATCCTGCTGAGCATCAACCTCGCGGTGCTGAACATCCTGCCAATCCCGATGCTGGACGGCGGCCGGCTGTTGTTCGTAGCCATCGAATGGGTGCGCGGCGGCAAGCGAGTTCCGTCGGACAAGGAGGGACTGGTTCACCTGATCGGTTTCATCGCCATGATCGCGCTGGTCATCGCGATTTCTGCAAACGACATCATCCGCCTGGTGCGCGGAATCAGTCCGCTGGGCTGACGCCGGCCGAAACCCGAAGGGCAGACCGATCCCCGATCTCTACCTCGGAATCGCCAATACGGTTATAATGTCGCTCCCGGAACCGGAAGCGCATCTTCAGCAGAATTTCAAGGACGTAATCATGGTCGCAACCACCTACTCGTGCATCAACGTTGAAACCGTAACGCGCCCCACCATGATGGGACGCAGCGAAGTCGAAACCCACATCGGCGTAATCACGCTGAACCGCCCGGAGGTGCTCAACGCTCTCAACCTGCAACTGGTGCGGGAAGTGGACCAAGCGCTTACCGATTTCGAGGCTGACGACAATGTTGGCGCCGTAATCATCACCGGCGCCGGCGAGCGCGCTTTTTCCGCCGGCGCGGACATCCACGAGAACCGGGAGTTGTCGCCGGAAGAGCGGGAAGCGGGCCAGTCCGAACGCGCCGAGTACACCTGGCACATGCATACCAGCAGCAAACCCGTCATCGGCGCCGTGAACGGCCTTTGCTACGGCGGCGGCACGGTGCTGGCCACCAGCCTGGACTTCCTGGTGGGTTGCGAAAAGTCCAGCTTCCGATTCCTGGCGGTGAACTACGGGCAGATGAACGCCACCTGGAGCCTTCCGCACCTGGTGGGCATCAACCGGGCGAAGGAACTGCTCCTCAGTGGGCGCGAAGTATTCGCCGAGGAAGCCTATCACATCGGCCTCATCAACCACCTGGTGCCATCCGAAGAACTGATGGAACGAACCCTGGACATTGCGGCCGGCATCGCCCGCAACCGGGTTGAGGGGCTCGCCAATATCAAGCAGTTGCTGCTGGAGCATTCGGGCCTGCCCATCGAAGAGCAGTATCGCAACGAGATCGAGGGCCGCACCGGACGGTTCAAGGGCCTGTCCGTGGAAGAAGGCTTCTCCGACTTCCTGGCCCGCAAGGGGCGAAAGCCGCGCGAGTGATGGACGATCTCGGACATATAACGTCAGTACCGCCGTTGGGACGCCGTTCCGACGGCGTTATTGTCGCGCCCGACGGTTCGGAAGTACGGCTACTGCTGACGGACGATCACGGCGCGACCCGGTGCAGCGTGGTGGAAGTGAGCATCGGCCCGGGGGAGGCCAGCCGGCCGGTGCGCCATCGCACCGTCGAAGAGGCCTGGTACGTGGTAGAGGGGGAAGGAGAGGTCTGGCGGTGCCCTCCCGACCACTCCGTTGAAAAAGCGTCCCCGGTCAGAGTGTCTGCCGGAGACGCCTTGGTGATACCTACCGGTTGGGCGTTTCAGTTTCGCGCGCTGCCGGAGGCCGGACTGCGCTTCATCTGCGTAACGATGCCGCCGTGGCCCGGGATGGACGAGGCGGTTGAAGTAGCGGAAGGCGGCCCATGGCCGCCAACGCTGTAAACTGTCGACAAGACGGCACCCGGGAAGTTAGCCGGGGCGCCGAACCTCAATCGTTTCGCCGTCGGCGAGAGCTACGCGACGGTATTGGATGCCCATTTTCAGCATCCAGTAACCCAGGGTGGCCGGGCTCACGCCCAGTTGCGCGGCCGCTCGACTCATCCCGACGTCGTTGACCAAGTGCGGCACCAAAGTCTCCAAAGGCTGGCCGTGCTTTTCTTCCACACTACGCATTAACTTGGTCTTTCTGATTCGCTGCGTCGCCATACTCCCCCTGCTTTTCGTATTACGCCCGGTGGTGGCTGCACAAATTAGGGACACTACCGATGCTTCTGGCTGGGTCCTATCTTACATTAACGGGCGATGCCCGCATACGAGATTGACGCGCAGTCTATCGCAATTTTTAGAAATATCCCAAAATCGCCGCGCATTCGTCGATGAAAGCCTATCCTGACTCGGTTGGCCGCCGCGTCATCCTGCGCCGGCCCCGGTCAGGTCCGATACCCTGGGCATCACGTTCTCGGCGAGCAAGCGGGTGGAATGCTCCCACGCCGCGTTGTTTTCCGACTGGTCGT
The DNA here is from genome assembly GCA_022825745.1 of Dehalococcoidia bacterium. Lineage (GTDB taxonomy): Bacteria > Chloroflexota > Dehalococcoidia > Lucifugimonadales > UBA3495 > Bin87. The sequence continues at coordinate 13,188 of JAJDWF010000097.1, forward strand.
ACACCAGCATCAACAGGCCGCCGAACCCGCCCACGTCCTGGTACAAGCTCCTGATCTTTTCGGCCACGGTATCGGGCGAACCGATCAACCACAGGTGGTCGGCCATGTACTCGATGTTCACCGCTTCGTCGGGTACCTCGTCATCGTGCTTGAACACCTTCATCAGGTCGAACTCGCGGAATAACGGCAGCAGGTAGTCGTGCCACACGCGGCCCAACATCCCGTTCAGCGCCAGGTCGCGGGCTTCTTCGTCGGTGTCCGCTACGTAAACGTCCCTGACCAGTCGCCAGTCGGCGCGCGACGGCGTCTTGCCCGTGCGCTGCGCTCCCTCTTCAATGGCTTCCCAGTGGCTGCGGCAGTAGTCGGCGTTGAGGGCCAGGCTCATGGGGATGAAGCCACGCTCGCCGGCGATCATCAAGGTGGGCGACTTGTAACTGACCGACGCGACGCCGATGGGCGGATGCGGCTGCTGGTAGGGTCGCAGGAAGAACTCCAGGGTGCCGTACATGGGCTCGGGTATGCTGACGTTCCAATACTTGCCCTTGTACTCGAAAGGTCCGTCATTCGCCCAAATCTTCAGGATTATGTCCAGCGATTCGCGGGTCATGTCCCGGTGCTCGCCGTTGTTGCCGTCAACGTCAAACAAGGCCCAGTCGCTGGGTAAGCCGCTGGCGCCGACTCCGAACAGGAACCGGCCCTGGGAAATGTGGTCGAGGTAGGCAACCCGGTGCGCCAGCTCAGCAGGGTGGTGGAACGGCAGCAGGTGGGCGCCCGACCCCAACTTGATGCGCTTGGTCTGCATCAAAGCCTGGGCAATCAGCAGGTCCGGGGCCGGTATCGGTTCCCACGGCGAGGTGAAGTGTTCGCCAATCCAAGCTTCGTCGAAACCGAGTTCGTCGCACAGGGTGAGGTATTGCAGATCCCACTGGTGGGCATCGTAGATGTTCCGTTCCGGCGGATGGGACGGCATCATAAAAAGTCCGTACTTCATGGGTCCTCCCGCAAGCGCCTGTCGTCACGGCTCACTATATCCCGGACGGCCACGGCCCGACTCGGCTCATGGCGTACCTTACCATAAATCGGGGCGTCTTGCGTGTCGTGTTATAGTGGCGCATCCATTACGGCAAAGGGTTGAAATTGACTACAGCACAAAACGGCAACCGGGTTCGCGTTCACTACACCGGCCGGCTGGACGACGGCGAGGTGTTCGATTCGTCCCAGGGCGGCACGCCCCTTTCCTTCACCATTGGCAGCGGCCAGGTGATATCCGGGTTTGAAAACGGCGTTATCGGCATGGCCGCCGGGGACACCAAGACAGTGCACATCCCGTGTTCCGACGCCTACGGAGAGCACCGGTCCGACGGCGTTTTGCAGGTACCCCGAGCCGAATTTCCCCCCAACATGCCGCTGGAAGTCGGCTCGTCGGTCCAGGGCCAGCAGCAGAGCGGCCAGACCGTGACCTTCACCATCATGGCCGTGAGCGACGAATCGGTTACGCTCGATGCCAACCACCCGCTGGCCGGCAAAGATCTCACGTTTGACCTGACGCTGGTGTCGATAGAAGGATAGGCGAGGCGCTAAACCGGAAACGTCTCCCGCAGCCGCTTTGCCCTACAGCCTCACCTGCTGGGCCAGCGTCTGGTAGGTTACGGGGGAGGTCGCGACCAGCCCCGCGTCCACGGGCAGGATAACCCCGTTGATCCAGCGGGCTTCGTCGCTGGCGAGGAACAGGGCGGCGTTCCCAATGTCCCATGCCGTTCCCTCCGTGCGCAGGGGCGCGGCGTTGCTGCGGACCTGCCGGAGGTCGTCGTCCATGCGAGGGGCGACCATCGGCGTGTACACCAGGCCCGGGGCGATGCAGTTGGTGCGGATGCCGTCCGGCCCGTGGTCCGCCGCCATTGAGATGGTCAACCCGATGACCGCCGCCTTGGACGCCGTATAGGGCGTGCTGCTGTGGGCGCGCAGGCCGGCGATGGACGAGATATTGATGATCGATCCGCCGCCGGACTCGATCATACGCGGGATGGCAAACTTGCTGGCCAGCACGATGCTCTTGACGTTGATGGCCATGACCCGGTCCCAGGCCTCTTCGGCGATTTCCACCACCGTGCCGCGGTGCGAAATGCCGACGTTGTTGTCCAGGATGTCCAGGCGACCGTACCGCTCGATGCAGGCGGCGACCATGCGCTCGCAGTCATCGGCGTTGGTAACGTCGGCCTGAATCGTTGACGCGATCCCGCCCTCGGCCTCGATCAGTTCCAGCGTCTCTTTGGCGCGATCCTCGGCGAGGTCGGACAGCAGGACTTTCGCCCCTTCCCTGGCGAACAGCGTCGCGGCAGCCCTCCCGTTGCCTACTCCCGGGCCGCTGGTGCCGGCGCCGGTCACGATGGCTACTTTTCCTTCCAGTCTCGGGCTGCGTTCGGGCACGGTTCAGTCCTCCAGAATCGATGCTCAACCAAAATCCAAGCTCAATCACTCGGCGATGGGTCGTGAAATTATCCACAAACTGACGCAAGTGTAGCACACCATCAGAACGAGCATGGGGATCTGGCTCATCAGGGCAGCCCGCCGGTCTGGATACAAACGCACGGCCTGAACGTGAGCCAGGTAAACGCCGGCGATGTGACCCACCACGATGGCGGATATCGAAAAGTACCAGATGAACACCGGGGACAGGATGCCAATGTTGATAATGGCGTCGGCGGTGCCGAACAGGTCCCACCCCCAGCCGAATGGATCCGACGCCAGCACAATGAACCGTTGCCCGTTGATCAGCAGGAATCCGAGGAAATGGGCGTAGTGGTAGGCTAGCGCAATGGGCAGCAGGGAAAACGCAAACGCTCGGGCCAGGCTCCCAACGTCCGGCGATTCGGAGTCGGGCAAACCGGCAAGGGCCGCCATCGCCCGGCAGGTGGCGACGTACAGCACGCCGAACACAATCGGCAAACCCACGACCCCGACCAGATTCGCCAGGTAGCCTCCGTACTTGGGGAACTGCAAGAGGAACTGGGTGCTGAATACCACCCACTCCGGCGTCGCCGACAACCCGTCGAAGGAGACGGTGGACAACAGCAGAATGACGTGACACACCACGGTCGCCGTGACCACGCCCAAACGGTTCAGGCCCACGCAGAACGGCCGCAGGTTGAATTCACGTTGCTCAGGACGTGCGGCGCCGTAGCACTCATAGCAATCCACGCAGTCGGGTTCGCCGGACGAACAACGCCCGCCGCTGGAACAATCGGAGCAGTTTGACGCCGGAGCGCGTACTTCCGTTATGGAAAACCGCGCCATGAACCCATACACCACGGTGAAGCCCTCGGCATTTCTGAGCCACGGGTCGCGGCCAAACAGGTACATTCCGGCAAAGTTATATGCGGTGTAGCCCACCAGGATCCAGCCCAGGGCGCGGGGGCTGGCGGCTCCGGCGACCACGGTCTCCAAAACGGCGAATCCGGCAAAAACCAGCACCGCTGGCCACGGCCCCCAACTCCGGGGATACGGCAGATTGCGGCTCAAGGTCCAGCCGGGCGCCAGGGCAGCGGTAACGGACTCGGCAAAACCCCAGGCAACTTTCCACGGATTCAGCAGCGCCCAGAGATTGCCGAACAGCGCGGTGAAAAAGCTCAGGCCCACCCAAAACGCCACGTATATTGCCGCCGGAGCGGGGTTTAAAGCGGCCCGCTCGGTTCCGAAAAGCCCGCCCAGGACAACGTATGCCGTCAGTAGCACCGACAAGAATTTCAACGGCCCAATAACCCAGGGCGTCGAGCAAACCCAGCCGATGAGCGGCGCTCGCAACAGGTTGTAGCGGGGATATGCGCGGTGGGTCGCATCGCCGCGCAGGAAGACGGCAACAACCAGGAAGGACAGAGCCACCGCTACGGCGCCGGCGATTACGAACAGCGACAACGGCAACGGGAGGTCGTAGCGTTCGCCAAAGCCGTGGGCTTCGGCGGTCGGTACGAACGCAACCGCTGCGGCAACCATCAGCAGGGTCGCGCCCGACGCGGCCAACGCGATTCTACGAGCGGTCATTGAACGCTGCGCCGGCGCAGGGTCAGCCAGGTCCAGACGCCCACGGCGAAGATCGCCACCAGCACCGCGGTAATCCAGACCCATTGAATCCCCGCGCGCGGTTCCTCAACTTCCAGGTTCAGCACGAATTCCTCTTCACCCAGGTCGGAGGAAACCGACACCGACACATCCCACGAACCGATGACGCCAAAGGGAACGTCAACCTCGAAATAGCGCAGGCTCTGCTCGTTAAGCACCGGTTCCGGCCCGAACCCCGAAGCTCCCGCCGGCCCGGTGGCCATAACGTGCAACTGGATGTCCGTGTCCCTGAGCAAACGCTCGTCGGCAGCGTCGAAAACCTGGATCGCCAAATGGGTCTGCGGAGTCACCGGGCGGGCCGGGATTATGCCCACCACCATGCGGTACGGTCCCTGGACTCGATCCATGATGATCGTGGAAGCGCCGTTGGCATGAGCGGACCCCCACGGGAGGAGCGCCGGCGACGTATGCAGCGCCAAGACGGCCACGACGACCAACAGGACTGCCCCGGACGACTTCAAAACGGTTCGAATCACTGCGCTTGCTTTGGACCCCAGGTCTCTCCGAATTCGGCTCGCGACACGAGCGCGCCGGTCAGGGTCTCGGCGGTCTGGCCCGCCAGCCACACGCCCGGAGCCGACAGGGCTTCCGGCTGGACCATGGGAATGTGCGCGGTTCCCGGCCAGTCCCCACGCCGGTTCATCCAGGTGTCCACCCGGCCGGGTTCAAACACGTTGACCGCGATGTTGTGCGGCCTGACTTCCTCCGCCAGGCTGAGAAACATCCTCTCCAGGGCCGCCTTGCTCATTGAATAACCAACCCGGCCCTCGCGGTAGTTCCGGGCCGCGCCGGAGGTGACGCAGTATATGGAGCCGCCCTCTCCCTGGGAGATCATGGCCGGCAGCGCGTACTTGCAAAGCAGCAGAGGCCCACGCACGTTGACCGCCAGGCACCGGTCCAACAGGTCAACGTCCAAGTCCACCACCGGCGACTCACAGTCCATGCCGGCGTTGCAGACCAGAGCGTCAATCCGCCCGAAATGGTCCAGCGTGGCGGTTACCAGGTCTTGAATGTCCTCGACCTGCGCCACGTCGCAGCGAACGGGTAGCGCAGCGCCTCCGCGGGCGGTGATCTGCGCGGCCGTGTCCCGTATGTCGCCCGACCCGTACCGGGCGTACTCGGTGCCGGCCGACCGATCCTCTTCGGTGCGCGACGCCACGACTACCCGCGCGCCGGCATCGCCCAGCCCCAGGCAAATGGCGCGCCCAATCCCGCGGCTCCCTCCGGTTACTATCGCTACTTTGCCGTCAAGTCTCATCCCAACCTTCCAAAGGCCAAGTCAACAGGCCGAAATTCCGGCAAAGGATATGTCGTCGGTAAGGCCGCCGCAAGTCACCCGTATCGACTTCTTGACTCGACAGCCCGGACAGAAACAAGGCATAATGAACCAACCGGGAAGAAATCGGAGGAGAAAAAATGCCAGCGAAAGTCACCGGACTCGGTCACATTGGGTTCTACGTTCACGACCTCGAACTCATGATGGACTTCTATGGGAATTTTATGGGCATGCAACTGACCAAGGTCGGCCCGCTTGGCGCTTTTTTCAGCGCGGACCCTGAGAGTTGCGATCACGAGATCGCCCTGATCAACGGCCGGGCGTCCCTGGAAGACCCGCAATGGATCCAGCAGATTTCAATGCGTGTGGACTCCCTCGACGACCTCCGCGATTTCAAGCGGCGCATCCTCGCGCACGGTTACCAGTTGGACCGCATCGTTTCCCACGCCAGCGCGATCGGCTGTTACTTCCGAGACCCGGAGAACAACCCCACCGAAGTGTTCTGGCTGACCGGCCATACGTCATGGGCGCAGGTAGGCATCCCGATTGACATTGACCAGCCCGACGAGGACGTTATGGCGGACGTGCTTCGCTCGTGGGAGGCGGTCAAGGACGTCAAAATGGGTACGCCGGCCAGCGCGGAAACGGCAGCCGCCATCCGCGAGCTGAGCGCCGCGGCGGCCGGCCGGTAAGCATGCGTCAACTTGACGCTATTGGCGCCCAAGAATACACTTTACGGCACACACGCTCCAAACGTGAGCAAGTTGAGGTTCCATCATCGCTATTCAACAGGCCAATGGCAGCCCGGCATTCAGTGAAGACGTAGCATTATTCATAGATTGGGAGAACTTCAAGATAAGTCTGGCGGTGCGTGGCAGAACGCCCAACGTGTCCGCCCTGAAGGAAGAAGTCTCCAACCATGGCCGGGTAGTGGTCGGCAAAGCCTACGCCGACTGGGTAACGCGCGCGCCCGAGCTCAAAGGCGCCAGCCAGTTCATTCAGGACCCCCCTTCCCTGTACGCCGCCGGCATCGAGCCGGTGTACGTTCCCACCCGATTGCCGCCCGGGGGATCGTACGGGTCCGGCAGGACCATCGCCGTCAAAAACAGCGTTGACGTGAAGATGACTGCGGACTGCATCGACACCGCTCACAATTTCCCCAACATCAACACCTTCGTCCTGGTGTCCGGCGATTCCGACTTCATCCACGTCATCAACTCCCTCCGCGCCGTGGGCAAGCGGGTTTTGGTGGTCGGTGTTTCCTGGGCTACGTCGCGCCGCATGGCCGACCACGTTGACGGGCTCATATTCTATGATTCCGACGTTGACCCGATAGAGACGGAGCCGACCCCGCATCGCGGCCCGCACCAGCGGAACCGCCAGCCCGCGCCGGCGCAATTGAGCAACCCGGGTCGCCATCAGCTGCCTGAGGTCATCCGGGCGATTGAGGACGTCATCCGCTCCGAAAGGGCCGCCGGCCACACGCTGTTGCTGACGTCGCTCAAGCAGCGGCTGGTCCGCCGCATCGCCGGATTCGACGAGCGCAAGCTTGGGTTCTCGGGGTTCAAGAAGCTGATGCTCCGCGTCGCCGAAGAGGGCAACATCAAAATCCGCAGCGTTGACCTGGTGGACTGGATCCTCATGGCCGACGAGCCGGACCCGGTGCCGCAAATCAGGGACCAGGACGACGACCCGGATGAGGACTACAACGGCGACGAGCAGGCCGAGGCCATCGCCGATGCCAGGAGCGACGACGACCGCGAACTCGAACCTTCCGTGCATGATGCTGCCGCCGAGGAAGTCGAACCCGAAAGCGACGATGAGATTGAGGAGGCGACTGCGACTCCGGAGCCGCCGCAGCGAACCGTCAGCCATCCCGACCCGGCCCGCTATGACGGCGCTCTGGCGGAGGCGGTGGCGAACCTGGACTTGGCCAAGTCGGAAGACGCCGCCGGCGACACCAACCGAATCGCCGACCTTATCGCCATGGGCCATACACTGGAAGATCGCGACGGTTCCGACCACGTCATGTTCAACGCGCTTTGCGGCGAGATCAGTGAAGCGTTGGCCGCCGGCATTGAAGCCCAGGACCCGGTCGTCGTGTCCCATTGGGGCGACGACAGTTCGCGCGCCTACGTCATACGGCTGATACGCAGCCTGGCGTCCAACGAGGTGTTCAAGTATCGCAATGTCAGCGTCCGCGACCCGGAGACCAACCGGATGCGCCGACGCCGAGTGTTCGGGCTGAACCGCGAGCATCCGCTCACCGGAATCGCCCTGGCCGCCCGCCTGGGATTGCCCTACGATCCTCCGGCGCGGAATGGCATCGGGTTGAACGACGCTCTCGCCACGCCGGCGCTGGACGAGCATGGTTCCGCAGAGGCCGCGAACGCTGAAACGGCGGAGGATACGGAACCGGCAGTGCTGTTGTCCTGACTACTTCCAGGCGTCGCTGAGACCGCCGTACCAGGAGTCGGCAAGGTCGGCAACAGCTACATCCAACAGCGGCCCGAAGCTCAGGCGCTCGCCGCCCGTTTCGCCGACGGGACACGCGGGAACTCCCGTCTCTTCCGCTGCCGACAGCGTGGCCGCCAGGTTGGCAGGGTCAACTGACACCAGGATGCGGGAAGCGGCCTCACCAAACAAAGCGGCGTCCCATCGTCCCGGGATGGAAGCGGTGAACTCCGCAGACGCGGTGAATCCCACCGGGCCGCTGCCGCCCACCCGCGTGTCCCCCAGAACGCACGACTCGGCCAGGGCGACGGCAAACCCGCCGTCGGAGCAATCGTGGGCCGAGCGCGCGATTCCGTCGGCGATCAGCCGCCGGCACAGTTCCTGCACTCGCCGCTCCAGGGACAGGTCAATCTGCGGACGGCCACGGATCAAGCCGTGCACGACGGACAGGTACTCGCTGCCGGCCAAATCGTGAGAGCCTGCCGACAATTCCCCGGCTCCAAGCAATACAACCGCCAATCCGCCGGCCGGGAAACCCGCTCCACAGTGTTTCCGGGCATCCTCCAAAAGACCCAGGCCGCCGACGATTGGCGTGGGGAAGATGGCCGCGCCCTGGCTTTCGTTGTACAGGCTGACGTTGCCGCTGACGACCGGCAGGCCCAGTTCACGGCAGGCGTCGGCCATGCCGCTGATGCACCCCTCGAGTTGGTAGTAAATGTCGGGGCGCTCGGGGTTTCCGAAATTCAGGCAGTCGGTCAAGGCCAACGGTTCCGCTCCCACGCAAGAAAGGTTCCGTGTCACTTCGGCCACCACACGCTGCGCTCCCTGGTATGGGTCCAGAAAACACTGGCGCCCGTTCCCGTCGATGGCGACCGCGATGGCCTTGCCGGTCCCCTTGACCCGCAGGACTGCGGCATCGCCGGCTCCCGGCGGCACCACCGTGTTGGTCTGCACCTGGTGGTCGTATTGGCGGTAAACGTGCCGTTTGCTGGCTACGTTTGGTGAGGCCAGCAGCCGCAGCAAGACTTCCCCGGCATCTCCCAACTCAGCGTCGGTCGGCAGCGGGACGTCGGACAATTGCAGATGCTGGCGAGCCGCATCGTCCGGGGATGGACTCCCCGTGAGCCGATAGCGTGGCGCGTCCGCCAGATGAGGCACCGGCGCGGCGGCCAGCGAATCGGAACCCTCGGTCACCCGGGCCACCCGTTCCTCCGTGACCACTCCCACGGCCCGGCAGGGCACGTCCCACTTTTCAAACACCGCGCTCACGTCCTGAACGTGTTCCGGCGCGGCCACCAGCAGCATACGCTCCTGGGATTCGGACAGCATGACCTCGTAGCCGGTCATGCCCTCTTCCCGGCGATGTACCTGGTTGATGTCCAGCGCGAATCCTCGCTCGCCACGGGCCACCGACTCGACGGCGGCGCTGGTCAGGCCGGCCGCGCCCAGGTCCTGCAGCGCGCGCACTTTGCCCGTACCCAACGCCTCCAGGCACGCCTCGATCAGCACCTTTTCCAGGAACGGGTTGCCCACCTGCACCGTGGGGCGAAGTTCCTGCTCTTCTTCAAAAGTCCGGGAAGCCAGACCCGAAGCCCCGTGAATGCCATCCCGCCCGGTGCCGGCCCCGACGAGCAGCAAAACGTCGCCGGGGGTGTTCGCGGCGGCGCTGGCCAGATCCTTGACCGGCGCGATGCCCACGCACATGGCGTTGACCAGGGGGTTCTGGGAGTAGGACTCGTCGAAATAGATTTCGCCGGCTACGTCGGGCACCCCGATGCAGTTTCCGTACCATCCGATCCCGTCCACTACGCCACGGAGCAACCTGCGATTGGCCGGCTGCTCCGGTGGCCCGAAGCGCAGGGAGTTGAGCAGCGCAATGGGTCGGGCGCCCATGGCCAGGATGTCCCGCACGATACCGCCAACCCCGGTGGCCGCGCCCTGCAGGGGTTCCACCGCGGACGGATGGTTGTGGGATTCGACCTTGAAAACCACCGCCAGACCATCGCCGATGTCGATCGCGCCGGCGTTTTCGGCGCCGGCCTGGGACAGCGTGCGGGCCGAGGTGGACGGCAGCATTCCCAGCAAAGGCCGGGAGTGCTTATAGCCGCAGTGCTCGCTCCACAGCGCGCCGAACATGCCGAGCTCCACCGGGTTCGGCTCACGATCCAGCCGGTCCACGATCATCTGATACTCAGCGGGCGACAGGGCGATTTCGTCCAGGATTTCCTTGCTTACGGGCATGGCTTCGCACTCTTCTCTACGTTAAATCAGGCCGCCCACAACTACCAGCGCCACGCCGCCCACCGCCATCAGCGTTCCCATCACCAATTCCCTGGTAACGGACTCGCTGTGGCGCAGGAATACGCGCGCCAGGAAAAGGGTAACCAGCGGGTTGCACGACACGATGGGCGCGATGACTAAGATGTTGGAACCGTCGCGGGTAACCGCAAAATAGAGCGACATGACGGCGCAGGCCGCCGCGAACCCGGCCAGAAAGACGAAGCAAGGCGCCCAACCGGTACTCGCGGATTTCTGAACCGCCTCCCGCCCAAACAACGGCGATAATAACAGCGTTGCGAAAAACATGCTGCCCGCCGCCATGATTAATGGGGAGCCGAACTGGATGCTCAGTACCCGGCCGCTGAGAGTGGCCGCGCCGTAGCAAGCAGCCGCCAGTATCGCCAGGCCGTAACCGGCCACGGATTTCCAGTCGCTTCCCCAGCTCTGCCTGAGGAAATTGCCGCCGGTCAGCGCCAGGCCCACCACCACAATCACGGTTCCCAATCCGAGCAGCGGGTTCAACTGCTCATTGAAACCGGAAACTCCGAGACGGGTGAGGGTGACGGCGTACAACGCGGAAAACAGCGCCGCGCTGCCCACGATTGGGGTGACCCTGGAGGCTCCGATCAGGTTAATCGCAATGTACTGCTGGGAGCGGCCGCCAAGATAGGTAAGGATGCCGTTCGCCAGCAACCAGATCATGGCAATGGCGGGCAGCGTGACCACTGCGCGAAATTCAAAGATCAACGCCAGCGCACCGGCCAGCAACGTGGATGCCACCAGCGAGACCAGAGCTCCGGGCATTGGGCGCATCCCGCCCTGCGCGGTCATCCCCAGCCGGGCCAATACGGCGGAACTCCCAAACCCCAACACCGCAATGCACGCGAGGCCGATGGAAAGCAGCATCGTTACCTAGCGGGGTCGGCCTGAAGATCGCCGGCCGTCGCAGCGGCCACAGCGTCCACCATGGAACCGAAAATCAGGTTCCCGTCATCGGACCCCAGCAGCAACTCGCAACTGCGTTCCGGGTGCGGCATCATGCCCAGAACGTTGCCCGATTCGTTGAGGATGCCGGCGATATTCGCCACGGAGCCGTTGGGGTTGGCGGCGTCGGTGACGCGGCCGTCGGGTTCGCAATACCGAAACAGGACCCTACCGCCGGCTTCGAGTTCGGCGATGGTTGCCGGGTCGGCGAAGTAGCTCCCCTCGCCATGGGACACCGGTATCGCCAGCGGTCGGCGCTGATCGCATCGGCTGGTAAAGATCGTGTCGGCGCGCTCGGCGCGGAGGTGGGTCCACTGGCAGCGATATTCCAGGTGCCCGTTGCGTCGGAGAGCGCCCGGAAGCAGGCCGGCTTCGCAGAGAATCTGAAAGCCGTTGCAAATTCCGATGACCGGGCCGCCGGATTGCGCAAATTCACGAACGGCGCTCATCACGGGGGAGAATTTTGCGATAGCCCCGGCGCGCAGGTAATCCCCATAGGAGAAGCCGCCGGGCACGATGATGGCGTCGTACCCCGCGAGGTCGCTATCCTTGTGCCAGATGTAATCGGCGCGTTGTCCAAGCACACCGCTCACGGCGTGATGGCAATCGGTATCGCTCCAGGTGCCGGGAAAAACCAGGATGCCAAAGCGCATAACGCGGTCTAACCCAGGGATTCCAACAGACGGGATACCGCGGCGTTGACCTCGCTGCCATCGGCCTTGCCCCGCACCTGCGGCATGATGCGACCCATCACCTTTCCGCGATCACCCGGCCCGGTCGCGCCCACGTCGGCGATGACCTGGCGGGCCAGTTCCTCGATGGCCGCGACGTCCATCTGCTCCGGCATGTATTCCTGCAGCACGGCGAGCGCGGCCTGTTCCTTCTCGACCAGGTCCGAACGACCGCCCTGGCCGAACATCTCGATGCTCTCCCGGCGGTCCTTCGCCTGCTTGGCGATTACGTCGGTAACGCCGGTGTCGTCCAGCTCTTTCAGGGCGTTCTTCTCCGCCAACTGAATCTGGCTCTTCAGAAAACGCAGGGTATCCAGGCGCTCCCGATTTCGCGCTCGCATGGTATTGCGGATATCCTCTTCCAGCCGGTCCTTTATGCTTGCCATATCATGCCATCCGGGAAGTGCTCGGCGCTTTCACACAGGCGTCGCTCGCCTCGGATATCAATGCTACACGGGGCTGCCCGCCCGCGCAAGCGTGCTATACTTGGTTCGAGAGCCGAAGTGGCGGAATGGTAGACGCGCCGGTCTCAAAAACCGGTGGGATAATATCCCGTGTCAGTTCGAGTCTGACCTTCGGCACCAACTTCTCGCTGCGCCTCTTCCGCGTTGGGATGGGTATCTACACCGGTTCTTTGTATCCCCATGGCCAAGATACTCGACACGATGAGCCGGCTGATCACGGCCCGCCCGTACATCACGCTCATCGCGCTATTCATTCTCACCGTTTTGCTGGGTTACGGGGCGACGCTGCGGGCGCCGCCAACCGAAGGGGCCGACGTAGCGTTTCTCCCGCCCGGACACCCCATCGCCACCGTGATCCAGGAGATTGATGAGCTGTTCGGAGAGTCGGGCGAAGTCCGCGTGGTAACGCTCCTCTTCCGTGGGGATGCGCTGACGCCGGACGGCCTCGCCCAAATCGACGGCCTGGTCAATAGCGTTACCGGCGATCCTGCCGTAAGTGGGCTGCTGGCCCCGACCAATCCCGTCGCCGCTCCATCCCTGCTGGTTAAAGCCCTGCTCCAGGTGGATAGCTTTGAGTCCGTCACCCCGGAGCAAATCGAGGCCGCGCCCGGGCCTCCGGAAATCAAGGCGGCGCTGGCGGCGATGACCGGTACGGACGTGGACGGCACCCCGGTGGCAATCGCCGTCATCCGCCTGCGCGACACGGGCGACGAACAGATTGCGGACGCCGAGCGCAGGATCAACGAACTGGCGGTGGGAGACGACGGGCCACTGAACGCGAGCAGCCTGTCCCCGGTGGTCATTGAGGACGAATACAAGCAGGCTACGGAGTCGGGGCTGGGCCCGCTGCTGGGGCTGGCCCTGCTGCTGATCGCGGGTCTGCTGCTGCTCTTCACGCGCGCCATCTCGGATATGCTGCTGACGCTGCTGGGGCTGATCCTTTCCATAGTCTGGGTTGTCGGAGCAGAGGGCTGGCTTGGGCCGAACGCGATCGGCCTCATCGGCCCGCCCAGTTCGCTCACTGCCATGGTGCCAGTCATCGTGATCAGCCTTACCGTGGACTACGCGATTCAGGCAATTTCACACTACCGCGAGGAGCGCGTGCGCGGGGAGTCGGTGCTGAGGGCCGTCCGCGTCGGCTTCCGCGAAGTTTCGATTCCCGTGACGCTCGCCGCCGTCACGACGATTGTCAGCCTGTTGGCGGGCCTGTTCTCGCCCATCGGGGTGATCGGCGACTTCGGCGTTGTCGCCGGGCTCGGGGTGGGCATGAGCCTGATAGTCATGTTGACGCTGATACCGGCCGGGCGCACGGTCATCGACCGCCGGCGAGAGTCCCGCGACCGACTGCGGCCGGCCCGTCCAATCGCCAACGCACTGCCCGGCATCCCCCGAGTAGCGGAGTTGCTTGGCCGGTGGGTCACCCGTTGGCCGGCACCCTGCCTCGTCGCGGTGCTGCTGATTACCATTGGCCTCGGCTACGCTGCCACCGGTCTAAAGTCCGAATTCAGCATCCGCGACATCCTCCCCAGGGATGGGAGCGTAATCGCGGATATGGACACCCTCGACGCGGCCGTTGGTGGCTCTACGGAGATGGCCAGCGTACTGGTGAAGACCGAGGTCACGGAGACCCGCACACTGCTCAACCTCCAGGACCTCACCGCCGCCTTCCAGGACGAAGAACGCCGTCCCAGCGCGGCGTCGGGGCCGATTCTGGCGTCGTACGATTTGCTCGTCCACGACTGGACCAACGACAGCGGACGGCCCGGCGACAAGTACGACCCCGAACTGGCCGCGCTCCTGCGGGAAGCCTCGGAAGGGGTGGAACTTGACCCGGCGCTGATGCAGGAGTTGGTGGACAGGATCGAGGCGCAAGACCCCGACGCCGCGGGTGTCCTGGTCAACGACCCGTCGGGGGTTGATACGGTGCTGATCCAGTTCCCGATCTATTCGGGCGACCCCGGCCTGGCTAAGGAGCTCCGGCGAGACCTGGAAACTCTCTGGCTTGGCGACGACGAGACCCTGACGGCAACCTCGGAAACCATCATATCCGTTACCGTTACGGACGCAATCACGGACCGGCAAACGGAGGCAATCAGCGCCACCGTCGCCATAGCCCTGGGCATCCTGAGCATCTTCTTCTGGATAACGCTGCGCCAGCCGGCGTTCGGGTTGATTGCGGTGGGGCCAATCGTGCTGGTGCTGATCTGGGTGCTGGGCACTATGGCGCTGCTGGGCATCCCCTACTCGCTGATCACATCGATCATCACCGCGCTGTCCATCGGCATCGGGGTGGACTACACCATCCACGTGATTCATCGCTACCGGGAGGAGTACACCCGCACGCGCAACCCGGAGCAAGCGGCGATTCAGACCCTGACCACCACCGGCTCGGCCCTGTTGGGCTCCGCGCTGACGACGGCGTTCGGATTCGGGGTCTTGATCGCCTCACCACTGTTGGCGTCCCAACAGTTCGGCATCACGGCGACTATTACCATCGTCTATTCGTTGGTGGTCTCGGTCCTGGTGGTCCTGCCGGCGATGGTGGTCTGGGGCGCATACCAGAACGTGCGGCTGCGTTCCATGGTGGAGCGAATGTGGAGCGATCTGGACGTGGCAATCGACGACATTCACAGTCGCCACTAAGGGGCAAGCGGCATCAAACGGGCAACCGGCGACGTTGCTCGGTGATGCGGAACTTCACCTTCTTGCTGGGCTTCATCGACGGGAAGGGGCTGTACTTCATCTTTTCGCGGTACTTGGCGGGGTGCACTTCAAGGGTGAAGTGGTGGGCAATCATCAGCACGTTGATGGCCAGTTGCAACTCCATCCACCGCTGACCGAGGCAGATGTGCGTGCCGACGCCATAGGGGGCATAGCCGGGGCTAAGATGCTCGTTGCGCGGCGGCAGGTAACGGTCAATGTCAAACTTGAAGGGGTCGGGAAAGACGTCATCCATGTAGTGGGCGGCGGTTTGGGCAATGGTAATCCGTTCCCCCACCGGAAGGAAACAGCCCTCCACTTCGCAGGAGTTCATCACGTTCCGTAGGGACATCGGAACGATGGGGTGCATTCGCAGACACTCCATCAGGAAGCGGTGGGTGACGTCGATTGTGGACGGGTTGAAGTCTTCGCCATCCGGGTCGCCATTGGTAAACAGCGCGTCGGCTTCGGCGCGGATTCTGGCGTAGAGATCGGGTTGCGAGGCCATGGCGTACACTGCGAAGCTGAGGGCGTCGCCAAGGTACACGCTGGCAATGAGGGCGGCGGAAAAGGCGAACCGCAGATTGGACTCCGGAACCAGTTGCGGGTCACTGACGTTCAAGCTCAGCAGGTCGTCGGCCAGGTCCCGCGAGCGTCCGGCGCGTTGCCCGGGCGTGTGATTTCGCCGGACACGGTCCATCAGAATGTCCACTCCCTTTGTCCGGCGTCGCATTCCCGGGGTATTGAGCATGAACTTGGGCATCACTCGGGCGATGTGTGTGCTGAGGGCGCGCTCCTTGTACTTCATCAGGTCGCCGATGATGTCCTGGGATTCAATGCTGATAAAAAGGGGTGAGAGTTGGGCATTGACCAGGTATCGAGACATATCCGTTGCGGTGAACGTGTCTCCGACGGTCCAGTTCGCCATGTGGGCCCGGACGTAATGATAGAGTTGGTCCAGCTGCTCCGACAGCCGCTCGCGAGAATAGGCCGGCTGGAGGGACTTGCGCAGACGGAAATGGTCTCCGCCGTCCAGGGAAGGCAGAACTCCGGATGCGCCGTAGAGTTTCTCGAAGTCTTCGAAATAGTCGCGGGCGCGCAGGTACATCCGTCCGTTGCGATGGGCCCAGCGGTTGGTTTCGGAGCCGGCCAGGAAAATCATCCGCTTTACGAAAGGTGGGCGCAACTGAAAGACGGGGCCGTACTCTTTGGCCAAATCGGCGAAAAGCGCCGGCAGATTCCCGCTGCGGACGTGGGGGTTGAGGAGCAAGCGGCGCAGCGATACGGTGGGGATTTCCCGAACCAGGGCGGAACGTCGCAGCCTGGGTGAGACGATGCTGTCGGTGACCGCAGCCGCGATGGAGCGGCCGATCAAGTCCATGTTGCAGATGAAGCGGATGCGCGTCGTCGCGTCGTCGTCAAGCTGGTACATGAAGCGCAACACGTCGCAGGTATTGACCAGGCAGATGATGATGATGTCGCGCGGCTCAGGAATTATGTTGTTGATGATAAAATCGCTGATGCGGGTTTTTACGAACTGGTTGGCGGCGCCATCCGCGGGGCCGCCGAAAATGCCCGACCGCCAGGCCGTGGGGGACAACGTCCAGTAGTCTCCATCGTGGCGCACCAGGACTTTCTCACCAACCATGCGGTCCAGAATGGAGTCGATGATTTCCTCGGCGTTGGGCGCCAGCCGTTCGACCCAGTACTGGGCGTTCCGACCCTCCGTTTCGGCAGCGATTTGCCGCAGGACCGGGTCGAGTATGGGGTCTCCGGTGGGGGTAGCATCCACCACGAACAGGAATTCCAGGTCAGTGTCGATACGGGACAGCAACGAAAGTTCCGCCAGCACGGCGCCGATGACGGCGCAGTTCAAGGCCCAGCCCGGCACCTGATGGAAGTAGCCGGTCTCTTCGTTGAGCAGCATCAGGATGAGCTCTTCGGGCAGGCCCAGCGAAAGTGCAGCCGAATCTCCGGCAGACGCAACCATCGGTATTTCTCCTGGCAATCGAAATGGCCGCCGGACACCAAAAGTCCTGCCATTTCACGCTAATCAATTTAGGCGAGAGCAGATTGAGGTGTCAAGAAACGGGCCGCCGGGAATAGTTGACACCTCTCGCCGTCCTCCCTAAAATAGAATGTATGTCCGACCTCGCCGACATCATCGCCCAGGAAACCCAGGACGGCCGACTCATCGTCCGCTTCCTCGTCTCCGCCATGGACGGCGAACTCCCGGACTTCCAACCCTGCCACCGCATCGATGCCGCCCGTCTCCTCGTCAAGCTCGGCTTCGACCAGGCCCAGACCGTCATCGACCGCGCCCGCGCCGCCCAACGCGCCGCCGCCCAGCCCGCCGCTAATCGCCATTCCCGCTCCCAACCTCAACCTCAGCGGCTGTCCGAATCCCAAAGCGCGGCCCTCCGCGTCCGGTCCGAGCTGGCCCAAATCGTCCGCGAGGAAACCGACGACGGCCGCACTGCCGTCCGATTCCTGGTCAACGTGATGCAGGGCGAACTCCCCGAATTCAAGCCCTGCCACCGCCTCTCCGCCGCCAAGGAACTCCTCCAACGCGGCTTTGACTACCTGCCCGACGACGCCGACACCCAGGAAGCCGCCGAACCTGAACCTGCGGAGCTGACCCCTGAAGAACTGGAAGCCCAACGCCGCGCCGAACTCATCGAATTCAGCAAGCACGGCCCGGTGTACTACAGGACCTATTCCTTCCCCTGCGTCTGCGAAGACCGCCTCCA
>JAJDWF010000001.1 GCA_022825745.1 Dehalococcoidia bacterium
CAGCAACGATTGTGTCCCACAACTCCGAATGGCGGTGCGATGATGACCATGACCAAACGGCGCGTTACCAAACCGGTGTACGTAGGCGGCGTCAAGGTTGGCGGCGGAGCCGACGTGAGCGTCCAGTCCATGACCAAGACCGACACTCGTGACGTGAAAGCCACCGTGCGCCAGATTCACGAACTGGAAGAGGCCGGCTGCGAAATTATCCGCTCAGCGGTGCCGGACATGGACGCGGCCAAAGCGATGGCGGAGATCAAGAAGCAGATCCACATACCGCTGATTGCCGACATCCACTTTCACTATCAGCTGGCGCTGGAATGCGCCGCCGGCGGCGTGGACTGTCTGCGGCTGAACCCCGGCAACCTGCGGAACGAGGACCAGGTGCGGGAGGTGGTGAAGGCTGCCAAAGAGCGCAACATACCCATCCGCATCGGCGTGAACTTCGGCAGCCTGCCGCCGGTGGGGGGCATCGGCCGGACGCGAGGGTTCTCCAGGCACATGGACCTGGTCAACCAACTGCCCAAGGCGGGCGAGGCCCAGGAAGGCGATTACAGCGTGGTTGACCACATGGTTGCGACCGCGCTGTGGGAAATCAGCCTGCTGGAAGAGCAGGACTTTGAGCAGATCAAAATCTCCATGAAAGCCTTTGACGTCCCGACCACCGTGGAAGCCTATCGCCAGCTCAGCGAGATGGTCCCGTACCCGCTGCACCTGGGCATCACCGAGGCGGGCACGGCGAAGTCCGGCTCGATTCGGACGGCGGTCGGTCTGGGCGTGCTGCTGTACGAGGGCATCGGGGACACCATCCGCGTGTCGCTGAGCGACGACAGCGTTGAGGAGGTTATCGCCGGCTACGAAATCCTGAAGTCGCTGAACCTGCGGGACAAGGGGGCCGTGATGGTGGCCTGCCCCAGCTGCGGCCGGGCCGACGTGGACATCCGCAAGCTGGCCAACGACGTGGACGCGCTGCTCAAGGGCACGGACAAGAACATCAAGGTTGCGGTGATGGGCTGCGAGGTGAACGGCCCCGGCGAGGCCAAGGACGCCGACGTGGGCATCGCGGCCGGCGCGGGCCGGGCCATCATATTCCGCAAGGGCGAGAAGATCCGCGTGGTGCCGGAGGCGGAAATGCTGGACGCGCTCATGGAGGAAATCGAGAAGACGCCGGTGAAGGCGTGAATGGCACGATGTTCCGGGAATACAGGGATAGGGCATGACCACCGCAACCAGCACAGAAGACTTTATCCAACCGTTTGACGTATCGGCGCTGGAGAGCGCCGGCATACCAGAGTTGCCTTTGGAGCGGGAAACCCTGCGGGAGAACCTGCTGACCGCCATAGATCGAGTTCGACCGACACTGGAAGCCGACGCCGAAGCCAACGACATTACCGAGACGCTGGAGTGGTCGTCGGTGGAAGGGCTGTATCGCGAAGGCTTGCTCTCGTTGAAGGTGCCACGGGAATTGGGCGGGCCTGAAGTGGACCCGCTCCTGTACCTGGAGTTGATTGACGAGCTTTCGTACATCAACACTTCCGCGGGATGGTGCGCGTTCATCAACAGCACCAGCACCGCCTTGTGCGGGGCATTTATTCCCGACGCAGGCGTGGAGCGGATATTCCCGGGCGACCGAATGCCCATAGCATCGGGAGCGCTCATACCCCGAGGTCTGGCTACGCCGGTGGAAGGCGGGTGGAGGGTCAGCGGACGGTGGCCGTTCGCCAGCGGTTCCGCGCATTCGTCCTGGCTGCTGGCCGGGTTTCGCATCGTGCGGGACGACAAACCGGGGCCGGAGCACATGATCATGGCCTGTCCGGTTGAGGACGTGCAGTTCCTGGACAACTGGCAGGTGATGGGATTGCAGGGAACGGGCAGCCGCGACTTCGTGCTGACCGACTATTTCGTCCCGGAGGACCTGGCGTTCGACCTGCTGTCCGCCGATCCGCGTAAGGGCGGGCCGATGTTCTGGCTGGGCCGGCCGGGATTCGTGACCACCGACCACGCCGCGTTCGCGCTGGGCGCAGCGCGGCGCGCCCTGGACGAGATTTCATTGCAAGCGGGTTCGTACCAGCGTGGTTACCTGGCGTCGCCCATCGCGCAACGGGGAGCGTTGCAGCACGACCTGGGTCGCTGCGACCAGCAGTTGCGGGCGGCTCACGCGCTGTGCCGGGAAGCCCTGGCCGACGCGTGGCAGTTCTGTCTCCGCAACGAGCGGCCCGACCTGGAAAGTCAACTGCGGCTCCGCGCGTCCTGCGTGTACGCCACCGACATCGCCTGCCAGGTAACGACGGCGGCGTTCCGCTACGGCGGCGGCAACGCCATCTACAACGACCGCGTCCTGCAACGCTGCATGCGCGACATCAACGCCGCCGCGCAGCACTTCATGGTCAACACCAGCGCCTACGATAATTTGGGGCAGTTCCGGCTGGGGATGGCGAACGTGAATGCGATGGGGTGACCTAATACACAGCTATACCCGTCGTGTGTTGTATCGCCATGGACCTACCCTAACACCAGAGTGTAAATATGCGTGCTTTCGTCCATCTACTCTACGCGCTGGCCGGAATTATTAGATTGATATCTACAGACCGGCAAAGCAGGGAGCGTAGCGCAATCACCCCTGCTAACAGCAACGCGGAGGTTGCGCTCGAATACTGTAGCACTGGTGTCTATGCACATGACAGAGGAGATTTTGACGCCGCTATCGCTGATTTTGACGCAGCCATCGCGCTGGACCCAAACAACGCCATTTGCTACTGGTTGCGTGGCAGCACTAAGTCCCAAAAAGGCGATTCTAACGGTGCCATTGTCGACTATGACCACGCCATCGTACTGAAGCCCAACACCGCCCTTTACTACGACTCCCGAGGCCGCGCTAAATTTGAGAATGGCGATTTTGACGGTGCCATTGCCGACTCCAGTATTGCTATTGCCCTGGATCCCACCGAGGCAACAGCCTACTTCAGTCGGGGTCTTTGCAAATCCAGTTTAGGCGACTACGAGGGCGCGAAAGCCGACTTTAACAGTGCCATTGCTTTAGATCCCAACAACGCAGTAGCCTACTGCAATCGCGGCCTTAGCAAGGCCAGATCAGAGGATTACGAGGGCGCGATATCGGATTATGACCGCGCCATCGCGCTGGATCCCACTGGGGCAACAGCCTACCATAATCGAGGCATTAGCAAGAGCAGTTTGGGCGATTACGAAGGCGCGATAACCGACCATGACCGCGCCATCGCGCTAAATCCCAATGATGCCGATTACTACTACTTGCGGGGCTACGACAAAAATCAACAAGGTGATTTTGACTCTGCGGTTGTTGATTTTAACTCCGCTATTGCGCTCGATCCCAACGATTCCAGTTTCTACTTCTTTCGAGGTGTCGCCAAAAGTTCCAAGGAAGACTTTGATGGTGCCATCGCTGACTGTACCCTTGCCATCGCGCTGAATCCGAACAATGGCGATTTCTATTATTTCAGAGGTCTCACTAAAGGAGTCATAGGTGATTCAGTCGGAGCTGCCGAGGACTTGGACCGCGCCAACGCATTGAGATGAAGCCTATGGCCTTGGCTCCACGGCAGTTAGAACCTCTTGGCGATATTGAGGCAGCAGAACTTCTCACCGATTGACCGCGCCCGTCATCCCAAGTAACCGCAAAGCCCGCCGTGCTAAAATAGGCCAATGCCTCGGATGG
The DNA here is from genome assembly GCA_022825745.1 of Dehalococcoidia bacterium. Lineage (GTDB taxonomy): Bacteria > Chloroflexota > Dehalococcoidia > Lucifugimonadales > UBA3495 > Bin87. Next base: position 3,695 of record JAJDWF010000001.1, read on the forward strand.
AGGTGGCACGATGCCCAGCATAAACTTGGATGACCTGGACAAGGAAACAGCGGTGCGGCTGCGCGCTCGGGCCGTTGGCAACGGGTGTTCCATTGAAGAAGAGGCGCTGAACATCCTGCGCATTGCGCTGGACAAGCCGGGGATGCTGCCTTATCCCAAGAACCACGCCGCGGCTATCCATGAGTTGTTTAAGGACCTCAACTTTGGAGTAGAAGTCCGGCCCCGAAGCGAGAACCCCGATCCGGTCGTCCGATACTATTGGCTTGACGACGATGACGACAATTCTTGCTACTAACGTAGCATCAGAGATAGTCTCCCCTCGACCAAACCCGGTGGTTATGGATTGGTGGCGTAGCCAGATTCTTGGTGATATGTTCACCACCGCCGTGACCGAAGCGGAAATGCGTTATGGCCTTGCCATCATGCCGGCTGGACATCGGCACAGTAGTTTGTTGATCAGAACCGATCATTTGCTTCGTGTGTACCTTGCGGGTCGCATCCTTCCCTTCGACAGTGCCGCCGCCCAAATCTATGCTGCTATACGCTCCCACCGGCGTTCCATGGGACGTCCTATCAGCCTGCAAGACTGCCAAATCGCCGCCATCGCACGTTCTAATGACATGGCCGTAGCCACCCGAAATGTCGCCGATTTCACCGACTGCGGCGTAGAACTCGTCAACCCCTGGTCAGCCGAAGGAACCTTGCCATAATGCGCATTTCCCGACTTGTAACCCGCACGCTCCGCGATGACCCGCCGGAGGCCGAAACGGCCAGCCACCGGCTGATGCTGCGGGCCGGCCTGATCCAGCAGGTGGCGGCCGGCGTGTACGCTTACCTGCCGCTGGCCTGGCGGTCGTTGCAGAAGATCGAGCAGATCGTGCGCGAGGAAATGGACGCCGCCGCCGGCCAGGAACTGCGGATGCCGGCGTTGCAGCCCCTGGAACTGTGGCAGCAGACGGACCGGGACGCCGCTTTCGGCGACAATATGTTCCGCCTGGAGGACCGGCGCGGGCGTCCGCTGGCATTGGCCCCCACCCACGAGGAAGTGGTAACCAACATCGTCAAGGGAAACGTGCAGAGCTACCGGGACCTGCCGGTGATCCTGTACCAGATGCAGACCAAGTTCCGCGACGAACCCAGGCCCCGCGCCGGGCTGGTGCGAGTGCGCGAGTTCACCATGAAGGACGCCTACTCCTTCGATGCCGACGACGACGGGCTGGACGATTCCTACCAGGCCATGGCGCAGGCCTACCGCAACGTGTTCCGGCGGTGCAGCATTCCGGTGGTGATGGCCGAGGCGGACAGCGGCGCGATTGGCGGCAAGGACTCGCACGAGTTCCTGCTGCCCACGGACACCGGCGAGGATACGGTAATAACCTGCCCCGGCTGCGGCTACGCGGCCAACGCGGAAAAGGCCGAGGGAGTCTATCCGGGTCAAGAGACGCCGGACCCGCTGCCGCTGGAAGAAGTGAGCACACCTGGCATCAAGACCATCGCGGGGCTGGCCGAGTTCCTGGGCGTGTCCGAAGCGCAGACTTTGAAAGCCGTTTTCTACGCCGCCGACGGCGAGGTGGTGTTCGTTACCATCCGAGGCGATCTCGACGTGAACGAGGTCAAGCTGAAGAACGCGCTGCACTGCAACGAGTTGCGCCTGGCCGACGATGAGGAAGTGGCCGCGGCCGGCCTGGTGGCCGGTTCCGCATCGGCTATCGGCATTGCCAACATGCGCCGCATCGCCGACCCGTCCATCAGCAACGGCGGCAACTTCGTGGTGGGCGCCAACAAGCCCGACACCCACTACCGCAACGCCAACTATCCCCGGGACTTCGATGCCGACATCATCACCGACATTGCGCTGGCGCAGCCGGGACACCGGTGCGCCAAGTGCGGCGCAACCCTGGAATCGACGCGAGGCGTTGAGGTAGGGCACATCTTCAAGCTGGGTACGTTCTTCAGCGAATCGCTGGGCGCTTTCTACCTGGACACGGATGGGCAGCAGCAACCCATCACCATGGGCTGCTACGGCATTGGAGTGAGCCGGATACTGGCGGCAGCCATCGAGCAGAACCACGACGAGCGCGGGATTGTGTTCCCACCGCCCATCGCGCCGTACCAGGTCCACCTGGTGGGGCTGAATATGTCCGACGAGGGCGTTGCGCAGGCCGCCGGCGATCTGTACGACCGGCTGTGGGCAGCCGGTATCGAAACGCTGTTCGACGACCGCACGGATGCGGCGGCCGGCGTCAAGTTCAACGACGCCGACCTGATGGGCTTGCCGGTCCGCCTGGTGGTCAGCCCCCGCAACCTGCGCCAATCCGCCGTGGAGATGCGCGGACGCACGGACGATGAGGCGGATATGGTGGCGCTGGACGACGTGGTGGGGGCCGTAAAGGGGCTGCTGGGAACCAGTTAGGGTTGCAACAGGAGTTTGCCGAAGAAGTTGGTGGCTTCCATGGCGCGGTGGGCGTCGGCGGCATGGGCCAGTGGGTAGGTCTGGTGGATGGCGGGCTTGATGACGCCCCGGTTGAGGCTGGTTACAATTTGGCGCATGTCCTCCCGCGAACCCATGTAACCGCCGTACACTTCGATCTGGCGGCTGAACAGCAGGCCGAGATGCAGCTCGGTGCGGAGGCCGCTGGTGGCTCCGCAGATGCAGTAACGTCCGCCGGTGCGCAGGGAACGGAAGCCATGCCCCCAGACGTCAGCGCCCACGTGGTCAACCAGCAGGTCAACTCCCGCGCCGCCGGTGATTTCACGCACCCGCTGGGTAATATCCTCTTCGTTGTAGTTGATGACGTGGTCGGCACCCAGTTGGCGGGCCTGTTCGACCTTTTCGGGCGTGCTGGTGGTGGCGATGACGGTTGCGCCGACGACGTTTTTGAACACCTGGATCGCCGCCGCGCCCACGCCGGCCGACGCTGAGAACACCAGCGCAGTTTCCCAGGGTTGCAGCGCCGCCCGGCGGACGGCCATGTTCCACACCGGCAGGTAGGTGGTGGGGACGGCTGCGGCGTCCGCGAATGACACGCCACCGTCCAGCTTGTAGGCATTGACCTCGGGAACTACGACCAGTTCGGCGTAGCTGCCGTCCATTGCGGTGCCCAGGAAGCGGCTGCGTCGGCAAAGCTCGTCGCGTCCCGACCCGCACCACTGGCACACGCCGCAACTGAGGCGGGGGTTGACCACGACCCGGTCGCCGACGCTGAGGCTGGAGACATTGGCGCCGGCTTCAACCACCTCGCCGGCGGTGTCGCCGCCCAGGATCAGCGGCGGCGGGAACTCGCGCTCCAGTCCGCGCTGGCCCTCGCGGGTGAAGATGTCCAGGCGGTTGAGCGCGCTGGCGCCAACCCGAACCACCACGTCGCCGGGGCCGGGTGACGGGTCGGGACGCTCGCCGTATTGCAGTACCTCAACGTCCCCGTGGGCTTCAATGTAAACGGCTTTCATTGGTGATTTCTACTCCTCAATTTTGAGTTGGCGGCCGGCGGTTCTCGTAGCAATCGGCACAGAGGAAAACCACGGCGAGGGTCTCGTCGTGGCTGGCGCCGCGACCGCATCGAGGGACACCGCTGTCCGGCAGCCAGGGTTGGTGGAACGGCCCGCCGCACATCTGGCAGGTGGAGCGATGCGGGCCGTCGAGTTCTTCGTTGCAGACGACGCAATAGATCGGGCCGGGGATTTGGAACAGGGTTGCCACTTCACTACCTCACAGGGGAATGTATTGGGATGTGAATGCCCTAGGATGTGGTTGGGTGATTCGGTTTTTCAGGTTGACTGGGGCATTTACTCTGACGGGGGCACCCATTGCAGCACGAACGTGCCTTCGTCCTGCCGGGTTCGAGTTACGCCGTCGAGCCGGGCCTTGCGCAGCGCTTTCAGCGCCTCGCCCACGGCCGGGCCTTCGGGCACTCCCAACTCCAGCAGGTCGGAGCCGCGCAGATGGGGCTGCAAATCCTGCCATTCGGTCAGGTAGCGTCGGATGCGTTCGGCGGCCACCGGTTCTGCAAATGCCAACGCCACCGTCAGCGCATATACCGCCGAAGCTTCCGGACGTGGATAATCCAGGAAGGCGCAGACCTCCGAGGGCAGCAGCCCGTCCGCCGAGAGCATGGGCATCCCTTCCTTGAGCATATCCACGTAGCGGCAACGCCTGGTGCGGTACGGGTTTTTCATCGCCAGCGATGCAACCTGGTCGTGGGTCATGGTCCAGAACAGCGCGGCGTCCCAGGTTGCCGGCCATTCCCGGTCGGCGGGCTGCGCACCCGGCGGCACGGACGACCAGCCGTCCAGGGCATCCCAGTGTGCCATGGTGGGCATGGCCGGATGGATCGCCGCCAGCAGGCCCAATTCGGTAGCTCGGCGCAATCCCGGCAGCGGGTGGCGTTCCGAAATCAACCGGCCCAGCTCATTGTCGATTCGCGGGCCGGAAACTGTGGCCATCGCGCCGCCGGCCAACGCCGACTGCATATCGGCCAGCGTGGCGTCGTCGATGCGAAAGCCGAACCGCTGCTCGTAGCGCACCGCGCGAAACATGCGGGTCGGGTCGTCCACGAAACTGTCGCGGTGCAGCGTGCGGATTACGCCGGCCTCCAGGTCGGCGCGACCACTGTGCGGGTCCACCAGGTCGGAATCTGCGCCGGAGAGGGGAATGGCCATGGCATTGATGGTGAAATCCCGCCGGCCCAAATCGTCCGCGATGGTTCCCGGCTCAACGTCGGGCAGGGCGCCGGGTCGCGAGTACGTTTCGCGGCGGGCCGTTACCAGGTCAACGGAAATGGAGCGCCGCGGGAATTGGGACAGCGATACCGTAGCCGTGCGGAATTTGGGATGCACTTTCAACTGTCCGCCCAGCACCTCGGCCAGTTTCTGAGCCAGCGACGGCGCGCTGCCCACCACAGCGACGTCCAGGTCCTTGACGGGAACGCCCAGCAGGTGGTCGCGCACCGGCCCGCCCACCAGATAGGCGGCCATGCCGGCGTCAACGGCCAAGCGGCGTACTGCATCGCACACCGCTTGCCGGCGCGGGTCGGTGTCCAAAAAAATACCGACGGTAGAGGCGTCGGAGGCTGCCAGCATCGGATTTCCCAAGTGGTGGTTGGCGGTCCAAAAAGTGTAGCATCCGCGTCCCGGCGGGACAAGCCGGGTTGTATGTTCGGCAGGGTGATTTATGACACGAGCGCCGGGGGATAGTTATACTGTCGAAACCAACCGCCACGCGCGGGATGAACGGAGTGAGACTGCATTATGGAAACCGTGGGATTCATTGGACTGGGCAACATGGGCGGCGGCATGTCGGCGAACATACAGCGGGCCGGCTACCCGATGATCGTGTACGACCTGCGCGAGGAGGCCGCGCTGCCCTTGCTGGAAGGCGGGGCGCGACTGGCCAACACGCCGGCAGAAGTGGCCGCCGCCAGCGACGTTACCTTTACGTCCCTGCCTGGGCCCTACGAGGTTGAAGCGGTATCGACGGGAGCGGAGGGAGTGCTGGAGGGCATCAGGCCGGGGAGCGTGTACATCGACCTGTCGTCCAGCCGGCCGACTCTGATCCGCGAGATCGAGCCGAAGTTCCGGGCCAAGGGCTGCCACGTGCTGGACGCGCCGGTGAGCGGCGGCAAGACGGGCGCGGCGTCGGGCAACCTGGCGGTTATGGTGGGCGGAGACCGGGAGGTGTTCGAGCGGGTGAAGCCGATCCTGGACGCCTTCGGCGACAAGGTTTTCTACGCCGGCGAGATCGGCGCGGGCAGCGTGGCCAAGCTGGTGCACAACATGATTGGCCACAGCGTGCGGCAGGCCATCGCCGAGGGGCTGACCCTGGGCGTGAAGGCCGGCGTGGAACCGGAAGCGCTGTGGGAGTGTGTCCGGCGGGGTTCGCTGGGCCGGATGCGGGTGCTGCACGAGGGGCTGGTGCGCACGATGTTCCGGGGCGAGTTCGAGCCGGCCAGCTTCGCGCTGAACCTGGCCTACAAGGACATTTCGCTGGCGACGGAGCTGGCCCGGGAGTATGACGTTCCCATGCCCATGTCCACGCTGGCGGAGCAGATCGCAATGCAGGCGATGAACCGGGGCTGGGCCGAAATGGACAGCAGCGTAACGGTGCGGCTGCAGGAGGAACAGGCGGACGTGGAAGTGCGCGCGCCGCACATCGACCCGGCCCGGGCCGGCCGCTTCATCACAACGCACCCGGATGACGAGGAGTAGCGGTGGAGGTCGCGCTGGCCGCCGCCGGATGAAAGGGAGCGGCAATAGCAGGGAAGGTCATTCCTATTGTGTTAACATGAGGCGCGACTTCTCTACAAAGACAGGAGGCACCATGGGATCCATACGACTGTACTCTGGCGATGACGGCCATTCCCACATCGAAGAAATCGACCCGCCTTCCCACCCGGTGTGGAGCCAGGTGCAAAGCGCCAAAGGCATCATATTTCGCTCCTCGCCGCCGGGCTATTTCAGCGATTGGCACGTGGCGCCCCGCCGCCAGTACATCATTACCCTCTCCGGGGAAGCTGAAATCGGGCTGGCCGACGGTACCGTTCACCGCCTGGGCCCCGGCGACGTCAACCTCGCCGAAGACCTCACCGGCCACGGCCACACGACCCGGGTAGTTGGCGACGTGCCGCGGGTAACCGCCACCATTCACCTGGACGATTAACCGACGGAGCAGCGAATGCAACTGAACACTTACCTGCACTTTGAAGACAACTGCCGCGAGGCTTTCGAGTTTTATCGCTCGGTGTTCGGCGGCGAGTTCTCCTGGATGGCGACCTTTGCTGACGGCCCTGACGACATGCCGTCGGTTCCCGACCACGAGAAAGACCGCATCATGCACGTATCGCTGAACGTCGGCGACAGCGTGCTGATGGGCAGCGACACGACTTCCCTGTTTGGCCCGCCGCCCAACGTCGGCAACAACTACTCGGTCAGCATTTCGGCGGACAGCAGGGAGGCAACCGACCGGCTATTTGCGGCGCTGTCGGAGGGCGGGAACGTCGCCATGCAGCCGGCGGATATGTTCTGGGGTGCGTACTTCGGGATGTGCACCGACAAGTTCGGCATCAACTGGATGCTGAGCCACGACGCGCAGGGCGCCTAAAAGTTATACGGCGTCCACGGCTTCAGCTGGGCCGCAAACATACGGTCGGCGCGAAGCAGCGCCCCGGGGGTATGCTCTTCGACCAGGCCGGCCTGCGCCAGGGTGGTAAAGGTCGCCGCGCCCGTGTAGGCCGACGACAATGCGGCCACCGGTACGGTCAGGTCGGGAGACGACTCGGAACTCCGGCAG
>JAJDWF010000048.1 GCA_022825745.1 Dehalococcoidia bacterium
CGCATCGGCGGTTTCGCCGGCGAACTCGTATCGCAGGTCCAGGAAGACGCCTTCGACTATCTGGACGCCCCGGTGGCCCGGGTAGCCGGCGCCGAGGTTCCGATGCCCTATTCGTACCCCCTCGAAATGGCCGCCATCCCCAGCGCCGATGCCGTCGCGGCGGCAGCCCGAAAGCTGGTCAACGGCTCGTAGCATCCGTGGGCCGATCCGCGGCCTGCCACCAACACAGTATCGCTTCAGCACAGGAGGACACCGTGGCAACCAACGTCGTCATGCCACAGATGGGATACGATATGCGCGAAGGCACCGTCGTCCGCTGGTACAAGCAGGAGGGCGAAACGGTGGATCGCGGCGAGGTCATCGCCGACATCGAAACGGACAAGGCCACCGTTGAGTTTGAAGCCTACACCGGCGGCGTCCTGGGCAGGATCATCGCCCAGGAGGGCGTCGCCATACCGGTCGGCGAGCTGATCGCAATCATCACCGATCCCGGCGAAGCCGTCCCCGACGCAGCCCCGGTCGCCGCTGCGCCGGCCGCCGCGCCGGCGCCCGCGCCGGCCTCTCCTCCTCCGGCCGCCGCTCCCGAACCCGCTCCCCCGGCCGCGCCTGCGCCTGCCGCCTCAGCCGACGGCCAGGTGCGCGCCTCTCCCATCGCGCGCCGCCTGGCCCGCGAACGCGGCATCGACCTCTCTGCCGTAACCGGAACCGGCCCCAACGGGCGCATCACCGAGCGCGACATCGAGGGCTACCAGCCGGCCGCCCCCGAACCGGCTTCGGCGGCAGCCCCGGCTCCCGCTCCCGTGGCCCAGCCGGCCGTCGCGCCCGCCGATTCGCGCATCGAGCTCAGCCGCATGCGCCAGACCATCGCCCGCGTAACCTCCGACAGCAAGAGCACTGCGCCCCACTTCTACGTCACCGCCGAGATCGACATGGGCAAGGCCATGGCCCTCCGCCGCGATGTCAACGACGCCTCCGACCCCGACAATCGGGTCAGCGTCAACGACCTCATGGTCAAAGCCTGCGCGCTGGCCCTGGCCAAGCACCCCAAGTTCAACTCCTTCTACCGTGGAGACCACCTGGAAGTCCACGGCGCAATGAACATCGGCATCGCCATCGCCCTGGAATCCGGCCTGATCCTGCCCGGCGTCAGCAACTGCGAAGACAAGTCGCTGCTCCAGATTGCCGCCGCCACCAAGGACCTCATCAGCCGCGCCAACAGCGGCACCCTCCGCAACGAGGAGTACAGCTCAACCACGTTCAGCATCAGCAACATGGGCATGTTCGACGTGGAGAGCTTCACCGCCATCATCTACCCGCCCCACGCGGCAATCCTCGCCGTGGGCAGCGTCAAGCAGCAGCCCGTGGTCCGCGATGGCGAACTGACCGTAGGCGCCATGATGAAGGCCACCCTGTCCACCGACCACCGCGTCGCCGACGGCGCAGAGGCCGCCCAGTTCCTCATGGAAATCAAGCGCGTCCTCGAAAACCCCATCAGCCTCCTCCTGTGACAAGCCTTTAGCGGAGTCCCACCATGCCACAAATGACCGGCGGCCAGGCTGTGGTCGCATCTCTCCAGGCCCAGGGTGTTGATACCGTTTTCGGCATCATCTCCGTCCACACCCTCGATCTGTTCGACGCCCTGTTCGACCACCAGGATGATGTGAGATTCATCGGCGGACGCTTGGAGTTGGGCTGCGGCTACATGGCCGACGGCTACTCCCGCGCCACCGGCAAGCCCGGCGTCCTGCTCACCAGCACCGGCCCCGGTGCCGCCGACTCCGTGGGAGCCATGGGTGAGGCGTACTTCTCGGCGTCCTCCATCCTGCAGGTGACCACCAACGTCGAGACCGAGTTCATCGGCAGCGGCAAGATGGCCACCCACGAAACGAAAGACCAACTGGGCATGTTCGCCGCCGTCACCGACTGGAACGCCCAGATCGGGCAGATTGAGTCCATCCCCGACCATTTCGTCGAGGCGTTCGTCCGTTTCCGCGAGCGACGCCCCCGCCCCATCGAGCTTGAAGTCCCCACCGATCTCCTCGGTCAGCAGGCCGAAGTGGAGGTCCTCCGACCCCGCGAACCCGACGTCCCCCAGGGCGATCCCGTTCAGGTCGAGCGCGCCTGGAACCTGCTCCGCAGTGCCAAACGCCCGGTAATCTTCCTCGGCGAGGAAATCCACACCGCCGGCGGCGCGGATGACATAATCCAGCTGGCCGAACGCCTCGGCGCTCCCGTCGTCACCGGTGACGGCGCGAAGGGTACCTTCCCCGAAAATCACCCGCTTTCCCTCGGCATGGCCCTCGGCAACCGCATCTGGGGCCAGAACCCCGTGCTGGACTGGCTCGGCGATTGCGACGTGGCCCTGGTGCTGGGCAGCAACCTGCCCTACCGTTCCACTTCCGGCGTCGGCCTGAAACTCCCCGAGAAAATCGTCCACGTCATGCTCGACGGCGACTACATCGGCCGGAACTACGAAACCGAGGTCGGCATTCCCGCCAACAGCGGCGCCGTCGTCCGCCAGTTCCTCAGCGCCGCCGGCGATACCGACATCGGCTCCGGCGACGAATACCGCAAAGAAGTCGCCACGCTCAAAGACCAAATCTACGCCGGCCTCCAGGAGCAGTGGGGCCCCGAACTCAAGGCTTGGGAGTCTATCCGCTCCGTCATCCCCGACGATACCATCTTCGCCCTGGACGCCACCGTTCCCGCCAACCGCGCCGTGCGCTGCCTGCAAATGAACCAGCCCCGCAGCTACATGTACCCCCACGGCTGGGCCGGCCTGGGATTTGCCTACCCGGCGTCGATGGGCGCAAAAGTCGGCCGACCCAACAGCCCGGTCATCTGCGTCTCCGGCGATGGCGGTTTCCAGTACAACGCCCAGGAACTCGGCACCGCCGTCCAGTACGGCATCAACCCCATCGTGATGATATTCAACGACTCCGCGTGGGGGGTCCTCAAAGGCTACCAACGCGACCGCGGCAGCCAGCCGATGGCCACCGACCTGGTCAACCCCGACTTCATCAAGCTCTTCGATTCCTACGGCATCGGCGGAACCCGCGTCCACAACGTCGCCGAAATGACCCGCGCCGTGCAGGACGCCGTCGCCGCCGACCAAATCCACCTCATCGAAGTCGTCATGCCCGACGGATTCCCAGCGTTCTGCAGGAGCTGAACCATGTCTGACGACTCCAATCAACACGTTCGCACCGTACGAGAGCAGTTCCGAATCCAGGTCACCCGGTTCGAGGAGAGCGTCGGCGGCGTGAGCAACGCGGCCATCGGCCCCTGGATCGTGGAAAATCTCCGATTGACCGGATCCGAAACGGCCCTGGACGTCGCAACTGGCACCGGGATCATGGCCCGTGACCTGGCGCCCCATGTGGCTCATGCGACGGGAATCGACGTAACGCCGGAGATGCTGGATGAGGCTCGCCGGCAGGCCGCCGACCGAAACGTCACCAACGTCACATTCGTCGACGGCGACGCCACCGAGTTGCCCTTTCCTAACGACCACTTCGACCTGGTGATCAGCCGCATCGCTATACATCACTTCGTCGATCCGACTGTGGAATTGGGCGAAATGCGGCGAGTCTGCAAACCGGATGGCCGCGTCGCCATCGTTGACATAACCACCTCCGATGATCCGCAGATAGCCGATACCCACAATCGGCTGGAGCGGATGCGAGACCCTTCCCACACCACCGCTTTTTCCTTCGCCGGACTCCAGGATCTGGCCGCACGCTGCAACCTCAACGTGGTCCACGCGTCGCAAATCCACGCCATACGTGAATTGGAACAGTGGATGAACCTGACCGTGCCCTCGGATGCCATACGCCAGCAGATCATCGGCGCCTACGACGCCGAAATTGCAGGCGGCGCACCTACCGGCATGCTCGCCCATCGCGCAGATGGGCAGCTCAAATTCGTCCACCATTGGGCCGTACTGCTCTGCGAATTGACGCGCTGATCAATTGACCAGTTTGTGAACTGGATCCGTACTGCCGGATCCGTCGATCGGCGTTGGCGACCAGCGATATTCGTTGCCGTTCGTTCTCATATTATTGTGCGATGCGACATCGATGCCAAGCCCAGCTGACATGCCTCCAGCCCATAGCCGCCGCATCTACCCACTGTCGCCCCGGGATTTGACCGAAGAGCAGATCGCCGTCACTTTCGCCATGACCTCGCGGTCTCCCGAACCCTTTGACGAAATCGCCCAACGGGTCACCGAAGAGAGCGCCGCCAGCTTCAACGAACGCTGGGTCGTCGGTTACGGCCACGCCTCCGTAGCCGAGCACGCCGTCCTGCACCTCGCCGTCGAAAACATATCCCGCTTGGCCTGCGACGCCCTGGAAGACAATCGGCTGGCTTCCTACACCGAAAAGTCCTCCCGTTACCAGGTCATCGACCCCGACAGCTTCCACGTCCCCCAGGAGTTGAACACGCGGCTTGCTTTGCGCGAGAGCTATCTTGCCGCCTGCCGCAGCCTTTTCACCTCCTATCACCAACTGCTTGACGGCACGTTAGAGCACTTGCAACGGACATTGCCCCAACGCGAAAACGAGCGCGATTCCGCATACAATCTCCGCCTCCGCCGCCTCGCCACCGACGCGTGTCGGGCAATCCTGCCGGCTGCGACCCTCACCAACGTCGGCGTAACCGCCAACGCCCGCACCCTGGAACACGCCATCACCAAGCTGATGTCGTCCGCGCTGGCCGAAGAACGCGACATCGGCCTCGAATTGCGCGAGCAGGGCCGCAGCATCACCCCGACGCTGGTCAAATACGCCGACCACAATCCCTACCTGGCGGACCTCCGGGCCGTCCCCGAAGATACCCGAACCTGCCCCACTGCGGACTCGGAAACCTGCGTCGCCCTGCTCGACTACGATTCCGATGCCTCCCGCAAACTCGCCGCCGCCCTGCTGTTCCGCACTGGCGGAAGCTATTCCGATGCTCTGGCTCGGTCAGTAGCCTTGTCCGAGCAGGACCGGTTGGCTCTCATCCACGATGCGGTCCGCGGCATCGGCCCTCACGACCCGCCGCCCCGCGAGTTCGAGTTGGTCGGCTACACCTTTGAGTTCACTTTCGACTATGGCGCCTTGCGCGAGTTCCGCCGCCACCGTATGCAGACCTACCTGTCCCAGCCTCTGACCGTGTCCCACGGCTACCACGTTCCAGATCTCATCAGGGATGCCGGTTTGGAATCGGTCTTTGAGCGCGCCATCAACAACGCGGATGCGGCTTTCGACGAACTGGAATCCACCTCCGGCGGCCCCGCCCTGGCGCAGTACCTGGTCACCCACGCCCACCGCCAACGGGTGCTGTCCCGCCTGAGCCTCAGGGAGTGCTACCACCTGTTCAAGCTGCGGGCCTCCCTGCAAGCCCATGAGTCTATCCGCCGGCCCGTCATCGAAGCCATGCGCCTCGCCGTGAACGTGCAGCCGGAACTGTTCCGCTACCTGCCGCTCCGAAACGCCCCCGACTGGTGGCCTTTTACGGGTCAGAGCAGTCCCGCGTGAACCCGCAGTTGCGGCAGGTTATCTTGCAACTGCGTTCCTGCATCCGCGCCCCGCAGATCTCGCAGTCCAGCCCGTCGTCCTTTCGTACCCGCGTCGGAAGCGTCGGTTTCGGCATGGGTGTGTTCGTTCTCTGAACGGCCATTCTCCTTCACCTCCCGTTTCGATTATCGCGGCGGCATCGGCGGCCCGGGTATGATTAACGCCGACAGGAGTCGCTCGCCCGTGGGGTTGGTCGGGCCGTGCCGGTCGTCCGGCATGAGCGCAACCTGCCGGTACTGGAAGATCGATTCGTCCATCTCCAGTTGTTTCACGCCCGCACCGTCATCGTCATTGACCACCACCCGGTCAACCATCACCTGGTGTCCGCCTCGTACCAGCCAGATCTGGTACGTGTCGGCCGGCATTCCCGATACCATCAGCACCCCGCGCCGGCCGTTGGGCTCCACCATCAATACACCCTTGGCCTCCGGTTCGGTTCCCATGGGCGAACTCATCGCCACTTTCTCGGTTTCCGGTTGCGCCGACAGCACCGTCGCTTCGATCACTTCGGCCATGTCCTGCTTCATTTGGTCCACTTGCTCGGCGTTGGATACGATCATATCGTCCGCTTTGGACACGCCGTCCGCGCCTTGACCCGCTCCGACGTCAACTGCGCCGTCGCCTGCGCTCGCCTGAGCATTCGGCGCTGCGGCCACCGTCACATGATCGCCGTCAGTCGCCCGCGCCGCGATGGCGCCGGCCGCCGGCGAATCCACAAAATCCCGTTCCGTGGCAACACGTCCGGCGCCCGCTTCAAATCTTCCTGTACCATGCGCAGCCGTCGCCAGCCCGGCCATGCTCGCGACCAGTTCCCGCTCTGATTCCACCGCCGCCGTCAGTTCGTTGATCTCCCGTTGCTGCAACGCCATCACGCCAATAGACACGGCCAGCAGCACGCTTAAAACGCCCACCGCCGCCGGCGTCATCCACCGGCGCAGCCTTCGCAGCGACCATCGGGGATCAACCGCCGGCAACGGAGCAACAGCCGGCTCCTCCCGGCCCGTGGCCGCGGCCAGCACCCGATCCTTCAGTCCCGCCGGCAACTCCGCTTCCGGCGCCGCGCCGGTCAACCGCGCCGACGTTTCCTGAAACCCCAGCAGCACTTCCTGGCAGTGCAGGCACTGCACCACATGATGGAATACCGCCTGGAACTCGGCGTCGTCCAGCGCGTTCAGCGCAAAGGCCGCCAGTTCCCCTTCCGGGTGCGGCGTTTCTTCCTGCGGATTGCTGTAGTTATCAGGCCACATACTCTTCCAACGCCGCCTTGAGCTTCTGCATGCCCAGTCTCATGCGTGTCTTGACCGTTCCCAGCGGTATGTCCAGCATCTTCGCGATTTCGGACTGGCTGTAGCCGTGCCACGCCGACAGGTAAAGCGGCTGGCTCTGTTCCTCCGGTAATTCCAGCATCGCCGCCCGCACCAGCCGGGCGTTGAAACTTCGTTCCACTTCCTGCTCAACGCTCAACTTCTGGTCCGGCAGGCGTAGCAGCGTCTCCATTTCCGGCTGGGCGGTATGATCGGTGGTGCGCCGCCGCGAGCGGTAAAAATCAACGATCTTGTGGTGCGCTACGGACATAATCCATGTGCCCGGCGCCGACATCTCCGGTCGGTAGCTCCCCGCCTTCTGCCAGATGTTGGAAAACACCTCCTGCACCGCGTCCTCCGCCAACCCCTCGTCCTTCAACACCGACATGGCCAGGGAATAGATGCGTTTGGCGTAACGGTCGTAGATGGCTTCCAGCCCCGACTCGTTCCCGGCGCCTATATCGAGTATGTGCTGCGTGTCTTCGCTGCGATTGTAATCTGACACGACTCCCCCGGTATCTCCAGCGTCCAGTCCCTTCCCCGTTGTTTGCTATACGCTCTCACTCGTTAATCGGATTCGCCACCGGTCCGAACCACTATCACGTCACCTACACCACCAGGCTGTCAAAAATGCCGCGCAGGTTAGGCAGGTTCTCCAGCGACCAGATCAGCTCCAGCGCCTGTTCGCACTGCTGTTCGGTAACGGTGGGGCAGGCCAGCCGCCGAAACTTGGCGTCAACCTCCGCGTCGCTCAGCGGGTTCTTGCCGTGACCTTTCGGGTAGCTGGTGGACGCCACCTCGGTCTGCCCGTTGCTCTTGATCACCTCGATACGGCAGTTGTACTGCTCCGGGTATCGCTCGGTGAATTCCGGGTTCTCGTCAATCCGCATCTTGTTGATAATGGTGCGTAGCCCGGTATCGGCGATCCGGTCCGGAGCAAAGGTCGCCGGCGTCACCGCCCCGTCCCGCAGTCCCACCGCCGTCAGGAACGGGATGCTGTGGTCGGCCGTTTCCCGCGTCTTTGGGTCCCACTTCTCCGGCTCGGTGGATGCGCTGCTCACCGCCGAGTTGTACGACTGGATCTTGATCGACGCTATGTCGTCCGGCTGCACCCGCTCGTGCAACTGGATCGCCAGGTCTATCGGCGCCTGCGTGTGAATCTGCGACGGGTAGAACTTGAAGATCGTGTTCAGTATCCGGAACGGTGAGTCCTCGCCGCCCAGCGCCTCAATTTCCACCGGATAGCCGATGGCCTGCTCCCACAGACCCTTGCGTCCCTCGAACGGCTCAAACGGCCCGGTCATGCCCTCAGCCGCCAACTGCGCCGCGAAGACTCCCGATCTCGTGGCCGCCGCCGCAGCGCAACCCTTCCACATCGACAACTCACCCATCCGCGTCACCCGCAGCGGCACGTTGGGCACCGCCGCCAGTGAGATGGCGTGCCCCATCTGCTCCTCGTCCAGCCCCAGCACTTTCCCGGCAGCGCACGCCGCGCCGATCACGCTGAATATCCCCTGGTCCCACTGGTTGTCCGGCACCTGGTCCGCGATCCGGCAGAACGCCTCGTAAGCCAGCGCGATTGCCGTGATCAGCGTCTTGCCGTCTGCCTCCGCGCTGTCGGCCACGGCCAACGCCGCCGGAATCATGTCCGAAGGATGCCCGCCGCCCGGCGAAAAGTATGAGTCGTTGCAGTCCAGGTACCGCACCATCACGCCGTTGGCGAATCCCGCCATGTCCAGCGACGAGTAGTCGTTGGTTCCCAGGATGCGCGACGGCGTGCCGCTGGTGATGTCCCCGGCCAGCTTCCGCGCCACCTTGGCCGGCTCGCTCAGGTACCCTCCTACGGCGCAGCCCAGCGTGTCGGCCACCGTTCGCTTCACCTGGTGTATCACCTCGGGCGGCAGGTCCTCGTACGACAGGTTGCAGGCGTACGAACTCAGCAGTTCAGTAGTGCGGTCCATAGGTCTCAGTTCCCTCTCATTGGCAGTGGCGAATCTGGCGCTGACTCTTGAATTGTAACGCGGTTACTTGATCACCGCCTCCGCAATCCGTTCCAACTGCGCCGCCATTTCCTCTTCAGTGTCGCAATGCTCGGGGCGCACCACGACCCGATCCGCGCCGGCGTTCAGCAAATCCTGCACCAACTGTCCGTCCGGAGCCTGCCCGTATATCGAAATGCTCAACGACTTCGGGTCCCGCCCCCGCGCCGTCGCCAGTTCGTCCAGCCGGGCGCGGCTCGCCTCAACTTCCTGCGGGGTGATCCGGTTGGGCAGCCATCCGTCGCCCCAGGTAGCAACTCGTTGCAGCACGCGCCGCGCCAGCCCGCCCAGGATCACCGGCGGGTGCGGCTTCTGGATGGGTTTCGGGTTGCACTTCACCGCTGGAAAATCGTAGTACGTGCCATGAAACTCCGCTTCGTCCTTCGTCCACAATTCCTTCATCACGTCAACGGCTTCCCGCGTTTGCGTCCAGCGATGATCGAAGTCGCCTCCGAAAATCTCCGTTTCCTCCCGATTCCAGCCGGCGCCGATGCCGAACATGAAGCGGCCGCCGCTGATCCGGTCCAGCGTGGCGATCTCCTTGGCCAGCATCAGGGGATTCCGTTCCGGCACCAGCGTAATCCCGGTGCCCAGCTTGATGGTGCTGGTCGCGCCGGACGCCCGCGCCAAAGCGATGTACGGGTCGGCAAAGTGGGCATACGTCCACGGAATCTCGCCCCCCGAAGGAAACTGGCTCGCGCTCTGCACCGGCAGAATCGGATGCTCCGCGTACCAGATCGATTCAAACCCCAGCTTCTCAGCAGTGCTCGCCATAAACGCCGGATCCAGCGTATAAGCGGGCAAAGGTATCGAAGTTCCAACAGCCATAATCATTTGCTCCTTTTGACGCTCTCTCTTGCCATTCGATTAGCGCCGCGCGTCAAACCTGTCTAGCTCGTGCGGCCAATCGAGAATCTCGTTGTCACTGGTGATGAGCCGGTGCCCATCAAGAGCGGTAGCCACGATAATACGGTCAGCCGGATCGCCGTGCATATCGGGCAATTCGCCCGCGCGCACTGCAATGATGTTATCAACCGGAATCTCCCGCAATCCTTCTGCCAGTAACCTCTCCCGCCACTGCCTTGCAGTCAAATTGGGAACTACGTTGAGACGGTTTTTCTGTTGCAGCATCCCAATTTCCCAGAGTGAGATTGCCGAAAACGCGGCGTCTTCGTTGGCTATTGCTCTCCGCAATACACCTTGAACAAAACGGCCAAGCCTGCGGTTGCCTGTGAAGAACCACAGGAAGGCGTGTGTATCCGGCAGGATCAAGATTCCTGTTTCTCAACTTCGTTCGGACTGGCAAACCACGACGCCGGCATCGGCCCGTCAATTTTCCAGTCCTCATCCGTTTGGACGTCCGGATGCGTGTACCATTCCACGGGCATCGGCCCTTCAATATCACCTAGGATTTGCACCTGGCCTTTGAGACTGCCGTATCCACCGAGCGGCGGTTCCACGTAGTGCGTCAGCTCCGCCACCGG
>JAJDWF010000017.1 GCA_022825745.1 Dehalococcoidia bacterium
TTCAACGTGGCCGTGGGCGGCAAGATGGGGTCCGGAGGCTACACGCCCAACACGCCGCTTGACCTGTTCGTCACGCCCAACGAAGCCTCCGAAATCTGCAACCACATCGTGCTGATTTTCCGCGACCACGGTTCCCGGGAAGCCCGCAACAAGGTGCGCCTGGCTTTCCTGATCGCCGAATGGGGAGCCGAGCGGTTCCGCGCAGAAATCGAAGCGCGGGCGGGAAGGCCGTTGCTCCGCGCCGGCGAGAGCGCGACCACCGATGCCCATACCAGTCACATCGGGATATTCCCACAGAAGCAAGCGGGACTGAACTACGTGGGCCTGTGCGTGCCGGTGGGCCGCATCACCACGGCCCAACTGCGCGGCGTGGCCGACCTGGCCGATGAATACGGCGACGGCGAAATACGCATTACGCCCGGCCAGAACCTGATCATCCCCAACGTGCCGGACGAGCGCCTGGACGCGCTGACTTCCGAGCCGTTGTTGCAAGCCCTTTCGTACCGGCCATCGAACATCACAGAGGGCACGGTGAGTTGCACCGGAATTGACTACTGCCACTTTTCCCTGATCGAGACCAAGGAGCGCGCCATGGAAACCGCCCGCGCGCTGGAGAAGCGGCTGCCCAACATCGGCCCGGTTTCCCTGTACTGGTCGGGCTGCGCCAACGGGTGCGCCAACCACACGCTGGCGGACATCGGGCTGGTGGGTAAGCGCATCCGGGTGGACGGCGAAATCCTAGAAGCGGTGGACATCTACCGGGGCGGCGCAGCGGCGCACAACGGCGATGGGAAAGCGCCGGCCCCGGTGATGAGCAACGTCGCCTGTGCCGAACTGCCCAGGGTGCTGGAGGAGATGCTGACGCGAAAGGACGCGGACGTCTGCTAATCGGGTTTCGGCGTATGTGAATTTTCAGGACACGGGCGGGCGGTGCTGGCTCCAGGGTTGCGCGTCCTCGAACGCGGCCATGGCACGTAGCACGCGGCCCTCGGCTCCCGCCGGGCCGACCAGGTGCAGGCCGATGGGCAGGCCGGCTTGTGAGAAACCGCAGGGGACGCTGGCCGCCGTCTGGCCGCTCATGTTGATGGGGAAGGTGAAGGGCAGGTAGCCCCACCAGGGATCAACGGCGCGTCCGGCGATGGTGGCGGGATGCTCGCCGATGGGAAACGCGGTTACGGCCATGGCCGGCGTGAGCAGCAGGTCGTAGGTGTTGAAGAAATCGGCGAAGCGGCGCTTGTGGCGGTCAACGTAGGCCAGGGCGCGGGACAGGTCGGCGGCCGAATACTGCGAGGCAGCGTCGTAGGTAGCACGGACGTAGTGGGTGAGGTCGTCGCGGCGTTCGGGGTAGAGGTCGATGTTGGAGGTGTAGGAGGCGGTACCGAACACGGTTGAGAAGGCGGGGAACGGATCTCCTTCGATCTCGGGCGCGGCTTCCTCGACGATTGCGCCCATTTCCTGGAACACCTGGGCGGCGGCGCGGGTGACCTGCACCACCTCGGGATCGACGGCGGCGTAGCCCAGGTCGTCGCTCCATGCGACCCGCCAGCCCTCCACACCGCCCTGCAACGCCGCCGTGTAGTCCGGGGGCGTGTCGGTCATGGTGTTGGGGTCGCGGGAGTCGGGGCCGGCGAGCACCTGGAGCAGCATCGCGGTGTCGGCGACGGTGCGGCTCATGGGGCCGGACTGGGAGAAGTGGTTGACGGCCGGGCCGCCGTATCCGCCGTAACGGGGCACGCGGCCATGGGACGGCTTGATGCCGGTCACGCCGCTGAAGCTGGACGGGATGCGGATGCTGCCGCCGCCGTCGCTGCCGGTCGCCAAGGTGCAGAGGCCGGCAGCGAGAGCCGCCGCCGCTCCGCCGCTGCTGCCGCCGGGCGTGTAGTCGGTGTTCCACGGGTTGCGGCAGGGTTCGCTGACCAGGTTCTCGGTGGTGCCGGATTGACCGAACTCGGGGGTGTTGGTCTTGCCCAGGATGATGGCGCCGGCGGCTTTGACGCGCTCGACGACGATGGAGTCGTTCTCGGGCACACGGTCGCGGAATATGGCGGAACCCATGGTGGTGGTGACGCCTTTGGTCAGCTCCAGGTCCTTGATGGAAATGGGGATGCCGTGGAGCGAGCCGAGGGTGTCGCCGCGGCGGACGGCCTCATCGGCGGCGCGGGCATCGGCCAGGGCCTGGTCGGGGCAGAGGGCGAGATAGGCGCTGAGCCGGGGGTTCAACTCGTCGATGCGCCGGTAGAAGAGTTCGGTAAGCTCTACCGACGAGATTTCGCCGGCAGCGATCATGCGGCGGATTTCAGTGGCAGAGGTGAAGGCGAGTTCGGAGTCCATTACGCGCTCCTTGATAGTTAAGGTAGGGCAGGCGAGGCTTAATCAGATTCGTCGTGGTTGCTTTCTCCAGTCACGATACTGACCTGTTCCGGCGTCAACGGCATGCCACGCGCAGCCAATTCCTTTTGGATACGCTCACGCTCTGCCTGACGGCCTTCCCGTCGGCCTTCCTCGCGGCGTTTCATTTCTCTTTTTTCAGCCCACGCCTTTGCGGTCTCTCTCGCAGCGAAAAACACAGTCATTCCTCCGTATAACGCGATAGATGTGGGAAACAGCAGCAGCGTCGCCACTATAATGATACCGTCGTCCCGCGCTGTTAGCCCATTGAGGTAACCCAATATCGGCAAGCCCCCGAAGCTTCCACAATCACCCAGTAATACCGCAACCAGCATACTGACGCTGATTGACACTGCCCCATCAAAGAATCGCCACGTTGGGCGGCTACCGTCTTCGTTTCGCATTGTACCATCCTGCCCAACTAGGGCGGCCGCAAGCCGTCTCCCTTGCGGGCTTCCCAATCTACCATTTTCGTCTCCCGGTACTCCCCGTTTTGCTGCGCTGGAGCGTCACCAATTTTGGCGAATTTGAGCGTGGCCGTCGGCAGTATCGTGTATAGTAGGCGACCGTTGCGCGGTTCGGGTCAGGGCGCCCGCGAGCGCAACGGGTTTTGAGTATGGCTATCGTTGGAATTATTGCTAACCCCGCTGCCAGCAAGGATATTCGCCGGCTGGTGGCGCAGGGCCGGGTGGTGCCGGACTGGGAGAAGGTGAACACCGTCCGGCGCGCGTTGATCGGGCTGCAATCGACCGAGGTTGACAAGGTGGTGGCGATGCCGGACAGCGGCAACCTGTGCCGGCGGGCCGCTGACGACTCCAGCATCAACATTCCGTTGGAAATGCTGCCCATTTCGCCGCTGTACACCGAGGGCGACACCACGCGGGCGGCGGCGATGATGGCCGAAATGGGCGTGGGCTGTCTCATAACCCTGGGCGGCGACGGCACCAACCGGGCGGTGGCCGTGGGCACGAATCAGATCCCCATGGTGGCGATCTCCACGGGAACCAACAACATCTTTCCCGTGATGGTGGAGGGCACCCTGGCCGGCATCGCCGCCGGCCTGATCGCGTCGGGACGGCTCAGCCAGGCGGACGCCGCGGTGGTCAGCAAGACGCTGCACATCCACGTGAACGGCGAGGACCGGGACCTGGCGCTGGTGGACGTGGCGGTCTCCCGCGAGCGTTACGTGGCGACGCGGGCAATCTGGGACCTGGCCACCGTGTACGAGGTATTCCTGACCCGCGCCGAACCCGCCGGCATCGGCCTGTCATCCATCGGAGGCCGGCTGCATCCGCTGTCGCTGGCCGATGTCGGCGGGCTGCGTTACCGGCTGGAGGGGCGCGACGACTCGAATGCGCATACCACCATCATCGCGCCAGTGGCTCCGGGCATGGTGGAGCCGGCGAAGATCAGCGCGTGGGATTTGTTGCAGGAAGGCGTTCCGGTCTCGCTGGAGCAACGCTACTGTACGCTGGCGCTGGACGGCGAGCGGTCGCTGGTGTTGAGCCCGGATGACGCGGTCGAGATCGTGCTGGCGCGGGACGGGCCGCCGGTCGTGCAGGTGCAGCGGGCCATGCTCAGGGCGGCGCAACTGGGCCTGTTCAACCATGCCTGATACCGGCTTGGGCTGATGCTGGCCGGCTGGGAGTTGGTCATCGGCCTGGCGGCCCTGCTGCTGGGCTCGTTCGTGTTCAGCGCGGTGGGTTTCGGCATGGCGCTGGCGATGGCCCCGATCCTGCTGCTGATACTGGAGCCGCGGCAGGTGGTGGTGCTGGCCAACTCGATGATCGTGCTGGCAACCGTGCTGATACTGGCGCAGACCTGGCGGCATTACCGGTGGCGAGAATCGTGGCTGTTCATGGTGGCGGGGCTGCCGCCGGTACCGTTGGGAGTGATCCTCCTGAGCGCCACCGCGCCGACGATACTGCGCACGGCTATCGTGGGCTTGATACTCGTGATTGCCATACTGAGCCTGTTCAACGTCAGGCTGCCGGGGGCGCGGACTCGTGGGGGCGCGGTCGGTTTCGGATTCACGACGACGCTGCTGACCACGACCTTGAGCATCGGCGGTTTCCTGGCCGGCATCTACGCCATTGAGCAGGACTGGACGCGGGAGCAGATGCGGGCGACGCTGGCGGTGTATTTCCTGCTGGCCGGCACGCTGGGTCTCGTACTGTACGCGGCGACGGGGTTGATACCACGGGAGATGGCCTACACCATCGGTGTCGGGACGCCGGCGGTGGTAGTGGGCGCCATCGCTGGCGGGTGGCTGGCCCGGCGGATGAGCCTTCGGGTGTTCCGCTACGCCGTGCTGTTTGTGATTATCGGAGGGTGCGCGGCGCTGCTGGGGAGGGAGGCGATGCGGTGGCTGTGAAGCTGGGTCAGGATGACAGGTCGTGGAAGGCGGACAGGGCGGCGGTGATGCCGTCGCCGACGGCCGCTCCCAACTGCCGGGTGGAATCGGCGCGGGCGTCGCCGCACACGTACACTTTGGGGATGTTGGTGCGCATGTGGATGTCGGCGTGGATGTGGCCCAATTCGTCCATGTCCAGCTGGTCTTTGAAGGCTTCGGTGTTGGGATGGAAGCCGACGTACACGAATGCGGCGGCGGTGGGGTAGTCGTAAATCTCGCCGGTCTTGAGGTCCTTGACCCGGGCGGCCTCCAGGACGTCGTTGCCGACGAATTCCTCGACGACGTGGCTCCATAGCCACTTGTACTTGGGGTTGGCGAAGGCGCGGTCCTGGAGCACCTTGGTGGCCCGGAGTTCGTCGCGCCGGTGGATGATGGTGACGGAGTTGCAGATGCCGGTGAGGTAGAAACTCTCATCCATGGCGGAGTCGCCGCCGCCGACCACCACCACGTCCTGGCCACGGAAGAAGTTACCGTCGCAGACGGCGCAGTAGGACACGCCGCGACCGCCGAACTCGTCCTCGCCGGGGACGCCGAGCTTGTTGTGGGCGCCGCCGGTGGCGATGATGATGGCCTTAGCGGTGAAGTCGCCCTCGGAAGTACGGACCAGCTTGCGCTCGTCGTACAGGTTTTCCACGGCCTCCACTTCGGCAAACTCCATTTTGGCGCCGAAGCGTTCCGCCTGGTTGTACATTTCGTCGGCCAGTTCCTGACCCTTGACACCATCCCGGAAGCCGGGGTAGTTCTCGATCTCGTCGGTAATCAGCAGTTGTCCGCCGGGGCCGATGCTCTCGACCATCAGGGTGCTGAGCATGGCGCGGGTGGAATAAAGCCCGGCGGCCAGGCCGGCGGCCCCGGCGCCCAGAATCACAACGTCGTAATCCTTTGCCATCGAAATGATCCCTCCTGTCGGGTACTGGATTCCCGCTTTCGCGGGAATGACGGTGGAGTTGCGGGAATGACGGTGGAGTTGCGGGAATGACGGTGGGGTGTTGGTGAAATATCAGCGATTGGCGCCGAACCGGGCGCGGGCAGACCGCCGGACCGCGGCTTCGCGAACGTAGTCAACGGAACGGCGCAGGCCCTCTTCAAGGGAGACCTTGGGTTCCCAGCCCAACTCATTCGCAGCACGGCCGGGGTCAAGTGCAATTTGCAGCACTTCGCCGGCCCGCCGGGGACGATACACGGGTTCCTGGTGAAACTCGGTACACTCCTGCAGCAGGGAGTGAATACGGTTGATGGTAACGGGTTCGCCCGTTCCGATATTGTAAATGCGCCCGTCGCCCCGGTAGGCCGCCGCCAGATTGGCGTCAACCACGTCGGACACGTACACGAAGTCCCGCTCCTGCAACCCGTCGCCGTAGATGTTGGGGCTGCGGCCCCGGAGCATCATGCCGGCGAAGATGGCGATGACGCCCGCCTCGCCGTTCGGGTCCTGGCCCGGGCCGTACACGTTGGCGTAACGCAGGATGGTGTATTGCAGCCCATAGGTCCGGTTGAAAAGCTCCAGGTACAACTCGCTGACGTACTTGGAAAGGGCGTAGGGCGTCAGGGGATTGACCGGCGTGTCCTCGTCGCAGGGGATCGTATCGGGGTTGCCGTAGATGGCGCCGCCGGTGGACGAAAACACGATCTTGTCCACACCCTCAGCGGCGGCGACGGAAAGCAGCCGGATGGTACCCAGCACGTTGGAATCGGCGTCGGCAACCGGATCCAGGGTTGATTGCCGCACGCTGCTCTGGGCGGCCAGGTGGAAAATAATCTCGGGCCCTTCGCGCTGGATAATCTGGTTGACTCTTGGATCATTGATGGGCGCGTGATAGAAGGTCGCCCGATGGTCGAGGTTGCGCAGTTGGCCGGAACTGAGATCGTCAACCACGGCTACGGAGTAACCGTTATCCAGCAGGCCGTTCACCAGATGGGACCCGATGAAGCCGGCCCCGCCGGTGACCAGGACTTTGGTGGATTCTGTCATAGATTGGGGCTTTTCAGCGGGCGCTGCCGCCACGCTCACTGCTTATATCGTAAT
Source organism: Dehalococcoidia bacterium (assembly GCA_022825745.1). Classification (GTDB taxonomy): domain Bacteria; phylum Chloroflexota; class Dehalococcoidia; order Lucifugimonadales; family UBA3495; genus Bin87. Next base: position 6,828 of record JAJDWF010000017.1, read on the forward strand.
TGAAACGGGCAGGCGCGGCAAGGCGGGGCCGGTCACCGGGCGACGGCAAAGCGGGCTGCCTTGACATACGAGTACCCCTGTAACAGAATATCGCAATCCCAACCCCGCACAGGAACGAGAGCATGACAACAGTTCAGAACGGTTCCCGCACTACCGTAAATGTCAACGGTACCGCCGTCGAAATGTATTCCGGCGGAAACGGGCCTCCGCTGGTTTTCTTTCACGGCGCCGGCGGTTCCAACGGCTGGCAACCCTGGCATGAGGACCTGGCCACCGAGTACACCGTGTTTGTCCCCAGCCAGCCCGGATTCAACGGCACCGAAGCGCCGGCATGGGTCAAGACCATCAGCGACGTGGCCCACTTCAACCACATGTTCGTCGAGGCGCTGGGCCTGCAGGACATCGTGCTCATGGGCTCGTCCATGGGCGGCTGGGTATCCGCCGAAATGGCGGCCATGGACGACCACAACGTTGACGCCCTGATCCTGGTGGACGCCGCCGGCATCAAGCCCCGGGAGGGCGAAATCGCCGAAATTTTCATGGTTTCCTCGGAAACCCGGCTCAAGCAGCGGTTCCATGACCCCAGCCAGGTTGATAACTACGAGAACTACACCCGCGAGCTGACGCCCGAAGAGCAGTTGGTGGTCCACTCCAACGCCATCATGGCGTCGCAGCTGTGCTGGAAGCCTTACCTGCACAACCCCAGCCTGCCGCACACCCTCTCCCGCGTCGATACCCCCACGCTCATCGTCTGGGGCAATGAGGACGCGATTATTCCGGTGGAGTGCGGCCACCTGTTCCAGCAGGCGATCCGGGGCAGCCAGTTGCGCATCATCGACAACTGCGGACACTCACCCGCCGTGGAGAAGAGGGGTGAGTTCGTTGAGGCCGTCACCAGTTTCCTGGACAGCCCCCAGATCTCCGTCTTCTGAATCCGGCAGCAGCAGGACAGCCCTGGTGGTTGTCCTCCCCGTCCGACCGCCGTCGCACCACCGAGAAGGAGCAAACATCATGGCGCATGAACTCGAAGTATTCTGGTTCTCAGAACAGCCGTATGGCCACGTTACCGAGGACGACCTGGCGCCCTACGAATCGGGGCGGATGCACTTCCCCAACACCTACTTCGACCCCGAAAAGGCCCACGTCCTCTACTCCAACTACCACGACCAGTACCAGCTGGCCGACGAAGTGGGTTTCGACGGCATCATGTCCAACGAGCACCACAGCTCCTACTGGTGCATGAAGCCGTCGGTGAACGTGGACGCCGCCGTAATCACCCAGCGCACCAGGAAGGCCAAGATCGCCATGCTGGGCAACGTCATCGCGGTCAACGACCCGGTGAAGATGGCGGAAGAGATCGCCATGCTGGACTGCATCAGCGGCGGGCGTATCATCTCCGGCTTCGTGCGCGGCACCGCGGTGGAGACGCTGCACGCCGGCTACCCGCCGACTGAGAACCGCCCCCGCTTCGAGGAAGCGCACGACCTGATCGTCAAGTGCTGGACCGAGCCGGGCCCCTTCCGCTGGGAGGGCGAATACTGGCCCCACCGCATGGTGAACCCGTGGGTGGTGCCGATTCAGAAGCCGCATCCGCCGGTGTGGTTCCCCGGCACGGGCAGCCCGGAGTCGGTGATCTGGGCGGCGAAGCACCGCTACCCGTACATGAACCTGGGTTCGCTGCTGGACCTGACCAAGCAGCTCAAGGGCATCTACCACGAGACCGCCGCCGAGGAAGGCTACGAGGCCGGACCCGAGCACTTCGGGTACCTGATCCGCTGCCTGGTGGCCGACACCGACGAGCGCGCGCAGGAGATCGGGCGCACGTTCCTGTGGACGGAGAACCACCGCAACCGCGGGCCGATGGAGTTCAACGACCCGCCAGGGTACCAGTCCCGCGAGGCGTTGCGCATCAAGATGTCGCGGCCCTTGATCGGCACCGGCACCATGGGCCGGCGGATGACTTACGAAGACCTCCAGGCCGCGTACAACATCATCGTCGGCAGCCCCGAAACCGTGACCGAGAAGCTGCGGCACATCCGCCGGGACCTGGAGCCCGGCTACATCCTCATCTACGGCAACGAGGGCCACATGCCCCACGAGGACGTGATGCGCTCCGTGGAGTTGCTGGGCACGAAGGTGATACCGGCGCTGAAAGAGGGGTAGGCAAACGGTCTTCCTGACCAATCGCGGGGGCGGGTTTGAAACCCGCCCCTACGTCGTTCAGCACAGGTGTTGGTTATTTGCCGTTGCGTTGTTGGGAGCCGTCGGGGTAGAGGTCGTCCCATAGGGCGTCGCGCCAATCGACGCCTGTGGGGAGGATGGCCTGGGCGGGGCGGAGCATGTAGTAGTTGTCGCCGGCGCCGGGCGGGATGCCGCCTTCGGCGACGGTGCGGGTGGCCTGCAATAGCTGGCGGCGGGCGTAGATGATGGCCATGTCGGTGCGGCTGAGGTTTTCGCGGGAGCGGTCAACGACGTAGCCCATGCTCTCCTGCACGGCGACGTCCTGGGCGTTCACGCCGTCGATGCCGCTGAAGGTCTCGGTTTTCTGCACGGCGCGGTCGATCATCCAGTTGTTGTCCCGGTTGACCCTGGTGCGGAAGCTGTCCAGCATGTGCTCGGGGCCGCGGCCGTAGCTGCGATCCATCTCGGTGCGTTCCTCGGCCTCGATGGGGTCGTCGTAGGACAGGTCCCAGTTCCAGACCATCACGCTGTTGTCGTCCATGGGGACCCACATGTGGCCGGACGCCAGGAATCCGACGGGGCCGGGCCGGCCGCGATACCCGCGCTGGCTGGCGCGAATCTGGTGGAAGGGCATGATGAAGTGGTAGGCACGCACGTGGTTGCCCTCGTCGCCCAGCGAGCGGATGCCGGCGTAACGATAGCCGTAGTCGGTGATGTCCACCTCCAGTTCCGGCGGCCGGCCCTGCACGTGTGCCGAGTCGATGCGCAGGCCGGCGTGGGGCGTGTCGGGACGCAGCGTGCGGTGCAGGATGGTGGCGTGGGCAGAGTCGATGCCGCCCTCCAGGGCCTGGAGCCAATTGCACTCCTGGATGTTCTTGGTGACGTGGCGGTGGGTGTCCGGCACGGCGGCCCACTCAAATTTGGGCGGCGGCGGCGTGTGCTCTTTCGGCCCCATGTAGGCCCAGATGACGCCGCCCATCTCGATGGTGGGGTAGGCGGTGGTGGTCATCTTGGACGGGAAGTCGCTGTCGGCCGGCTCGTTCATCATGTCGGTACACTGGCCGTTGACGTCGAACTTCCAGCCGTGATACACGCAGCGCAGGCCGCACTCCTCGTTGCGCCCCAGCCACAGCGACACCAGGCGGTGGGGACACAGTTCCTCCAGCAGGCCGATGCGTCCGTCGGTGTCGCGGAAGGCGACCAACTGCTCGCCCAGGAGCTTGACGCGGACCGGCTCGCCGTCCGGCTCGGCCAGTTCCCACGACAGCAGGGCGGGCATCCAGTAGCGGCGCATCAACTCGCCCATGGGAGTACCGGGGCCGACCTGGGTCAGCGCAATGTTATCTGCCTGTGAAATCATGGCGCATACCTCCTCTTGCTCAGGGTATCAGAGTAGCAGTTATCGGGCGGATTTGCTATGCTGGCGCCGTCACTGTGGGCGAGAGCCAGGATGGGCGAGAGCCAGCACGTCGCCGGGCAAGGATTTTTCCCAATGCAAATTGTAGATACCCACGTCCACATCGGGCAGGACCACTACGAGCCGGTGGAGATTCTGCTGGCGCAGATGGAGTTGAACGACGTTGCCAAGACGGTATTGGTGCAGTCCACGGCGACGCTGGACAACTCCTACGTGCTGGAGTGCATCCGCCGGTTCCCCGGGCGTTTCTCGGTGGTGTGCCGGGTGGACGTTGACGACCCGGCGGCGCCGGACACGCTGGACAGCCTGCGGGCGGCCGGCGCGGAGACGCTGCGCATCCGCAACTTCCACCGCTCGCCGGGGAACGATCCGCTGGCCATCTGGCGGGCGGCCGCCAACCTGGGGGTGTCGGTGAGCGTGGGCGGGCCGGCGGACGGTTTCGCATCGGCGGAGTTTGACGCGCTGGTGGCAGAGCTGCCCGACCTGACGTTCATCCTGGAGCACCTGTGCGGCATGGGCATCCACGCCATCGGCGCGCCGGAAATGCCGCCGGAATCGACGTACCGGCAGGCGCTGAAGCTGGCCGGGTATCCCAACACGGTCATCAAGATTCACGGCATGGGCGAGATCAGCGACCCGCCGTTCCCGTACCGCAACACGCCGCCGTGGGTGCGGATGGCCTACGACGCCTTCGGCCCCGACCGCATGGTGTGGGGTTCGGACTGGCCGCGCTGCACCAACCGGGAGGGGTATCGCAACTCGCTGCGTTATACGATTGAGCAGATGGAGGAGTGGTGCCCGCAGGACGACATCGGCAAAATCTTTGGCGGAACGGCGCTCAAACTATGGCGGTTTGAGTAGAACGGCTCCCGACATCCGGCGTGTGAACGGACGGAGGCGTGATACAATCTTACCGTTTGAAAACAGGCATTCACGCCAGACAACAAAGGGGGATTAGCAGGAATGAAACGAACGATCAAGTATATCGCCGGGGCGGCGCTGGTAGCCGTCCTGGTCGGGGCCATGGCCTGCGGGCAGGAAGAACCGCCGGCGCCGGTCGCGCCCGCCCAAACCGAACCCACTGCCATGGCGGCGCCCACCGAGGCCATGGCGATGGAAGCCACCGCCGAACCCACCGCGATGATGCAGGAATCCACTTCGATGTCCAACCAGGGCGACAGCCGTCTTGACGCCGTGCGCGCCCGCGACGAGGTCATCTGCGCCAGCCGCAACGACGTCCCCGGCTACGGATTCCTGGACGCCAGCGGCAACAACGTCGGCTTTGACATCGACCTGTGCCGCGCCCTGGCCGCCGCCGTGCTCGGCGACCCCAGCAAGATCCAGATTCGCCTGATCTCCGCCGCCGAGCGCGGCCCGACCATCCAGTCCGGCGAAGTCGATATGCTGGTGCGGACCGTTACGTGGACCACCTCCCGCGACGCCCAGTGGGGCAACTACGCGCAGACCATGTTCTACGACGGACAGGGCTTCATGGTTAACCAGTCGCTGGGGATCAGCAGCGCGTTGGAACTCCAGGGCGCTTCCGTCTGCGTGACGCAGGGCACCACCACCGAGCTGAACCTGGCCGACTTCTCCGCCCAGAACGGGTTGAACATCGAGGCGCTGACCTTTGAGGACACCGCCGCGGTGGTGGCCGCCTACGAGAGCGGACAGTGCGACGCCTTCACCAACGACCGCTCGCAGTTGGCGGCGCTGGGCACGTCCCTGGCCAACCGCGCCGATCACGTGATCCTGCCCGAGACCATTTCCGAGGAGCCGCTGGGTCCGGTGGTCCCGCACGGCGACGACCAGTGGTTCGACATCGTGAAGAGCGTGATGGCCGTGCTGATTTACGGCGAAGCCTACGGGGTGAACTCCGGCAGCATACCTTCCGCAGCCACGGGAGACACCAAGGTTGACCGCCTGCTGGGCTTTGAAGGGTCGTGGGGCCAGGAGAGCCTGGGCCTGAGCGACACCGCCGCCCAGGACGTGATCCGGGCCGTGGGCAACTACGGCGAGATTTACGACCGCAACCTGGGGCCGAGCGGCATCAACCTGCCGCGCGAGGGCGGACGCAACGCGCTGTGGGCCGACGCTTCCTGCCAGGACTGCCCCAAGGGCGGCCAGATTTACGCCGCTCCGCTGCGCTAATCGGCGGGCATAACAGCAACAGTCCCTGGACTGCAAGGGCGGGTTGTTCGTAACCCGCCCTTCTTGTTGGGTGTTGGCAAGGGAACCTATGGGGTAGAATGTCGCACGGCGGTGGCCGGCAATGCTGAATACCAACACGACATTACCCCGCGCCCTGACCTACCAGGGCATACCAATCTGGCGGCACGCCCAGGTAATCCAGTGGACGGCGCAGATTGCGTCGGGCTTCCTGGTGGTGTTCCTGGTTGCGTGGTTCTTCTTCAACATCGCCAACGCCATTGAAGACCGGGAGATACCCTACGGGTTCAGCTTCCTGGAACGGGCCTACCAGACGCCCATCGGCCAGCACTTCCTGCCCTACGAGACCTCGGATACCTTCCTGTACGCTTTCGGCGTGGCCGCGGTCAACACCATCGTGGTGTCGATAGTCGGCGTGATACTGGCCACGGCGCTGGGGATCTTCGTGGGCGTGGCGCGGCTGTCGGGCAACTGGCTGGTGGCCAAGCTGGCGCTGGGTTACATCGAGTTTTTCCGCAACGTACCGCTGCTGATCCAGCTGTACTTCTGGTTCTACATCGTGCTGGCGCTGCCCCCGGTGCGAGAGGGGTACGTGATCGCCGACCTGGTGTACGTGAACAACGCCGGCATATCGATTCCCTTCCCGTTCTCCGACGGACTGGCGGCGGCGCTGGTGTGGCTGGCGGCGGCGCTGGCCGGCGTTGTCGGCGGCAAGGCGCTTCACCAGCGGCTGACGGAGCGGGAAATTGACACCGGCCAGGCATCCTATCCGCTGGTATGGGGAGTGACGGTCGCGGTGGTAGTTGGAGCCCTGGCCTGGTTGTTGATCAGCTTCGTCGGAGGCGGCGCGCCGCTGGTGGTTTCGGAGCCGGCGCCGCAGGGAACGTTCGGGCGCATATCCGGCGGTTTCACCATGTCGGGCGGGCTGCTGGCGCTGCTGATCGGGCTGGTGATGTACACCTCGTCGTTCATCGCCGAGATCGTTCGCGCCGGCATCCAGTCCGTAAACCGGGGACAGATTGAGGCAGCCCGCGCGCTGGGCCTGTCGCCCATGGGGACGCTGCGACAAGTCACGTTTCCCCAGGCGCTGCGCGTCATCATCCCGCCGCTGATCAGCCAGTTCCTGAACCTGACCAAGAACAGCAGCCTGGCCGGGGCCATCGGTTTCGCGGACCTGACCAACGTGGCCAAGACCATGACGCAAACGGCGCCGGCAATATCCATTTTCATCCTCATCATGGCGGCGTACCTGGCGATGAGCCTGACCTACTCGCTGATCGGCAACCTCTACAACCGGCGCCTCCGCATTGCCAGCAGGTGACCCGTGTCCGTCGTTCGAGAACCCGACACCACCACAACGGCACTGCCGCCGCCGCGCTCGGAGACGGGCGCGGTGGGATGGATGCGCGCCAACCTGTTCAGTTCGTGGTACAACACGGCGCTGACCGTGGTGGTCGGCGCGGTGGCCGCGCTGGTGGCGTGGTACGGGCTTTCGTGGCTGCTGATCGACGCGGACTTTTCCGTGATCGCCACGCTGGGCGGGCTGCTGCTCATTGGACAGTACAACACGGAAGTGGGGTGCCCGGGTCAGAACTGTTTCTGGCGACCGCAGTTCATACTGCTGATGGTATCGACGTTGCTGGGAATGGCCTGGGTGGTGGCCGGAGGCGGGCTGACCAAGCGCATCGCGATCACGGTTCCGGTGGTGGTTGCGCTGTTCGCATTTCTGCCCTACGGCCTGGACCGGATGGGATGGGACGTGCGCTTGCTGCTGCTGGCCAACCTGCCGGCCCTGTTGCTGGGCTGGGCATTGGGGCGGTACACCCTGCTGGGCACGTGGCGCACGGTGGCCATCCTGTCGGTAGGGGGATTCCTGCTGGCGCTGGTGCTGCTGCGAGGCATACCGGGGGTACCGGGATTGCAGCCGGTTTCGGTGCTGCACTGGGGCGGCCTGATGCTCAACCTGCTGCTGGCGGTGGCGGGAATCGTGGTGAGTTTCCCCATCGGGATTGCGCTGGCGCTGGGGCGGCGCAGCAACCTGCCGGTAGTCAAGCTGCTGTGCGTGGTGTTCATCGAGGTGTTCCGGGGAGTGCCGCTGATCACGCTGCTGTTCATGTCGCAGGTGCTGGTGCCACTGGCGTTCCCGGAGAACTTCCCGCTGAACTCGCTGCTGCGGGCGGCGATCATCATCACGCTGTTCAGCGCGGCGTACATGGCGGAGAACATACGCGGCGGGTTGCAGGCTTTGCACCCCGGACAGGCGGAGGCGGCGCGCGCGCTGGGGTTGCCGGGATGGCAGACGACGATGCTGATTTCGCTGCCCCAGGCCATCCGCAACGTGATACCGGCCATCGTGGGGCAGTTCATCGCGCTGTTCAAGGACACCAGCCTGGTGTATATCATCGGGATGCTGGACATAGTGGAGCTGAGCCGCAAGTTCGCCACGACCTACGTTGAGAACGGGATGCTGCCGTACCTGGACAACGTGCGGGAGCTGTTCATATTCCTGGCGCTGGTGTTCTGGATATTCACCTACGGGATGTCGTACATCAGCGGGCGGATTGAACGACACATGGGGGTGGGGGAACGGTAGCTCTCGTTCAGCGTCCGGTTCTTTTGCTAGAATGCGCGCAACGGCGACGCCGTGACGGCCAGCCCGAACCAGCCCAATGGAGCGTCCAACATGAGTACGAACGGACACACTGTTATTGATGAGGAGATCATCGTTTGCCGGGACGTGCACAAGTGGTTCGGCAACTTCCACGCGCTGCGGGGCATCACCACGTCGGTGAAGAAGGGCGAGGTGGTGGTGATTATCGGGCCGTCGGGGTCGGGCAAGTCCACGTTCATACGCACGCTGAACCGGCTGGAGCAGCACCAGCGGGGGGACATCATCGTGGACGGCATTGAGCTGACCAACGACGTGCGCAACATCGACGCGATCCGGCGGGACGTGGGCATGGTGTTCCAGTCGTTCAACCTGTTTCCGCACCTGACGGTGATGAACAACATCACCCTGGCGCCGATCAAGGTACGGCACCTGCCGTCGAAAGAGGCGGAAGGCATCGCCATGGACCTGCTGGAGCGGGTGGGCATCCCGGAGCAGGCGGAAAAGTACCCGGCGCAACTTTCGGGCGGGCAGCAGCAGCGGGTGGCCATCGCCCGCGCGCTGGCGATGCAGCCCAACATCATGCTGTTCGACGAGCCGACGTCGGCGCTGGACCCGGAGATGATCAAGGAAGTGCTGGAGGTGATGCGGGAGCTGGCGGCGTCGCAGATGACCATCCTGGCGGTGACGCACGAGCTGGGATTCGCGCGCGAGGTGGCGGACCGCATCGTGATGTTCGACGAGGGCGTGATCGTGGAGGACCAGCCGCCGGACGAGTTTTTCAACAACCCGCGGCACGAACGGGTGAAGCACTTCCTGTCGCAGATTTTGTAGCCATGGCATTGGTGAGGAAATTCCGCCGCTGGGTTTGGGCCGGCGGCAGCGCCGAGGCCTACTGGGCCCGGGAGCGCCGGCTGCCCTTCTGGGAGCACCCGTGGTTCACGCGCCTGTACCGCATCGCGCTGGTGTCCAGCTGGGTGGCGGTGATCCTGTTCTTCCTGCTGTGGAACCTTTGGTGGGCGACGGGGTAAGGTCGGCCATTCGGGCTAGGGGGCGCGGATGGGGTAGAGGTGTCGCCAGCGGATGTTGGTCCAGCGGATGCGGTTGAAGTCGATGGGATTGCCGGGGTTTTCGGCGTTCCAGCCGACCAGGTACTCGGCGTAGCGGGTGAGGAAGTCGTTCATCTGCTCGGGACAGGTAATGAGATGCTCCATACTGGGGCTGCGACGGGCGGCCTGTTCGCGCTGCTCTTCGTCGAGGACGTTGCCCTCGCAGTCGTGGAGGCGGTCTTCACAGACGCAGGGGAAGGAATAGGTTCTGTAGTACACCGGGCCATGCTTGCTGAATTCGATGAGTTCGGCGCGGCGCTGGGCTTCCAGTTCTTCAGGGGTCAGCTCGACAGGTTCAGGTTCGGCGGCGGTTTCAGTGGTGTCGGCGTCGTCGGGAACGTAGTCGAAGCCGCGTTGGAGGAGTTCTTTGGCGGCGGAGAGGCGATGGCAGGGTTTGAAGTCGGGGAGATCACCCTGCATGACGTTGACCAGGAACCGGACGGCGATGCGGCCGTCGTCGGTTTCTTCACGGACGATTTGGGCCAGTTCAGACCGGACGCGGTGGGCGGCGCTTTGGGACTCGGATTGCCGCTGCTGAGGTTGGGAACGGGATTCGCGCTGGCGGGCGCGTTGGGCGGCATGGGCGCGGTCGATGACGGTCTGGGCCTGGTCGAAGCCGAGCTTGACGAGGAGTCGAGCGGCGTCGATGCGGTGGCAGGGTTGGAAGTCCGGGAGTTCGCCGTCCATGGCGGAGACGAGGAAACGGACGATGAGGCGGCCGTCTCCGGTTTCCTGGGCGATGATGTCGGCGAGGTCGGACATACATTCTATTTTAGGGAGGACGGCGGGGGGTGTCAAAGGGGGATTGTCACTGATGCTCCAGCAGGGGCAGTAGTTTATCGATCAGGGCTTTTACGTCGGCCAGGCCGTCGGCTACGTCTTCGACCTGCATCTCGTTTTCGTAGAAGTTTTCGTGGAGCTGGCTGGCGCTGGCGAACAAGCGGCGGATGTCGCCGTCGCCGGTTTCGGCCCGGAGCCGACTGGTGATGCTGAGGTAGTGCCGGTGGCGGTTGTGCTCCCAGCCGCGCTGTTCCGCGATGGCCTTGAGGATCTGGGTGGCCGCGCCCCAGCCCTTTTCGGATGCCTGCGGCAGATCGCCGGCGGCGAGTTCATTTCCGGCTTGCGCCAGAAAATGCTCGCTGGCCTGCTGGTATTTCGGGGTGGTCACTTGGGGGTACTCCTCAGACTGCTGATACAGGTTAGCAACTCCAACCTGCGTTGGGGGACGTGTTGGTAGAATAGAACACGCGTATGGGTTGGCGCAAGGAGCGGGTGTCATTGTTTTTAGCCGTTATCCCGCCAGGAAATCGCCAGTGTCCTTAAGAAAAACCCCGACCGGGGAAACTGGCGCGGCCAGCTCGTGCGGGCGGGGGGCAAATCACGGTTAGTGT
>JAJDWF010000030.1 GCA_022825745.1 Dehalococcoidia bacterium
TCGAGGACCTGTTGTCGTTGCTGACGCTTGACAACAACGCCTACATGGCGGTCACGGACTCCACGTGGAACCAGTCGCGGCACACGGACGTCAGGGTCGACGAGTACTTCGCGAGCTATGCTGAAGAGCTGGACGCCGACAAACGGCGGACCATCGCCCAGGAATTGCAGGAGTACTTGGCCGACAAGCTCTATTGGAACGTTGTGTCCGGCTCGCCGTTTTACCAGGTGGCGCAGCCGTGGATGAAGGGTTACATCTTCAACTCGGAGTTCGAGGTGCATTACGAGACGGTGTGGCTGGACAAGTAGCCGCGCCATCCGCAAGGGGTTGTTTTGTCGCCTCTGGCTTTTCCCGGTCAGGGAAATGGATTGAAACATGCGAGAATACGTCATCAAACGCCTGTTGCAGGTCATCCCGACCATCCTGATCATCACCCTCGTGGTGTTCGCCATGATGCAGGCCATTCCCGGCGACCCGCTAATGGCCTTGCTGGGCGACGCCTACGACGAGGAAGACGCCGAACTGCTGCGCCAGGAATACGGCCTGGACAAGCCGATCATCTCGCAGTACCTGATCTGGCTGGTGAAGCTGGTGCAGGGTGACTGGGGCGAATCGTTCGTCAGCGGCCGCCCGGTGCTGCAGGACGTGTTGATCCGCTTGCCGGTCACCGCCGAGTTGATCGTCCTGGCCATGCTGGTGGCGCTGCTCATCGCCATTCCGGCCGGCACCATCGCGGCGCTGCGCCAGAATACCTGGGGCGACTACACCGCCATGTCCACCGCCCTGGTGGGCATTTCGATCCCCGATTTCTTCCTCGGCATTCTGTTGTTGCTGGTGTTCTCGGTGGCGTTCAACGGCCTGTTGCCGAGTTCCGGCTGGGTGTACCTGCCGGGCACGTGTCCGAGCCTCATCTGCGAGGCCAGCGTGTGGGGCAATCTGAAGCACGTCATCATGCCGGCTATCGCCCTCGGGGTCGGGCGGGCCGCGATTCTGACGCGGCTGCTGCGCGCCAGCCTGCTGGAAATCATCCGCATGGAATACGTCACCACGGCGCGCGCCAAGGGGCTGGCGGAGAAGCTGGTTATTCTGAAGCACGCCCTGAAGAACGCCCTCATCCCCACCGTGACCATCATGGGCCTGCAGGTCGGCTTCATGATCGGCGGCGCGATCGTCGTCGAAACCCTGTTTGCCATTCCCGGACTGGGAACCTACGGCATCAATGCCATCATCCTGCGCGATTATCAGCAGGTGCAGGGTTTCATTCTGCTGGTGGCAGTGTGTTTCGTGGTGGTGAACGTGTTGGTTGATCTGACCTATTCGCTTCTTGATCCGCGCATCCGTTACAACAGCTAACGGCAGCCAACAGGAGGGTCCACGATGAAGAGCCAGGCGCTGAACGGCGCCACCAACGGCAGTGCCGCCACCGCGGTAATCGAACCGGTAGCGCCGCCCAAGCCGGCGGGCGTGCGGTCGGAATCGCTGCTGGCGCAGACCGCGCGGCGGTTGAAGCGCAGCTACACGGCGCTTTTTGGCTTGGGTATCGTTGTCCTGTTGGTCCTGGTGGCAATTTTCGCCGACGTTCTGGCGCCGTACGATCCGATCGTCAATTCCATGAACGAGATGTTCGAGGCGCCAAGCCGCACCCACTGGTTGGGCACCGACCAGTTCGGACGCGATATGCTGAGCCGCATCATCCACGGCAGCCGCGTATCGCTGGCCGTCGGATTGTCCTCCGTCTTGCTCGCCATTTTCGTCGGTGTGCCGCTCGGCATCATTGGGGGCTACTATGGCGGCAAGGCCGATACCCTCATCATGCGCGCCATGGACCTCATTCTCGCCTTCCCCGTTTTCCTGCTGGCTATCATCATCATGATCATGTTCACCCCCACGGCGGGGCTGCTTGGTGCCATGAAGGTCATCATGGCCATTGGCATCGTACGCATTCCCATTTATGCCCGGCTGGTGCGCGGCAGCGTGCTGTCGATCAAGGAAAAGGAATACGTCGAAGCCTGCCATGCCCTCGGCCAGCACGACCCCAAGATTCTGCTGCGCCACATCCTGCCCAATTGTATGGCGCCGATCATCGTCACCGGTACCCTCAGCATCGCCACCGCCATCATCGTGGAGGCGTCCCTCAGCTTCCTCGGCCTCGGCACCCAGCCGCCGACCGCAAGCTGGGGCTGGGACCTGAAGGCCAACGTCGCCTGGATTCAGCAGACCCCGTGGCTGGCGCTTGGCCCGGGGTTCGCCATCTTCATCACCGTGCTGGGCTTCAACCTGTTCGGCGACGGCCTGCGCGACGCGCTGGATCCGCGACTCAAGTAGGCCCGGCCATCCCTGCTGGTGGCCGCACTCTTGCCTCACAAGAGCTTTCGCACGTTGCTCTTCCGTGCCGGCTTCCCCAAGCTTGACGCCACAAATCCAGGCGCATTCAGAACACGCCGTTCTTCGGCGGTACAGAATGCCAACTCAGTCGCGTAGCCCATCGCCGCCAGCGCGGTTTCCAAGCGGTCGGCCTTCGTCCGATGGTTGGGGTCGAGGATACGCCGAGCCTCCTTATGGTCCACTCCCAGTGCCTGGGCCAGCTTTGCTGCCGTGACCCCCTGGGCTTGGGCCACCGTGTAAACGGCGGCCTTCAGACGGCTGGTCGTATCCGGCGCAACCAGATAAGACCGTTCCCTGCGAGGGGAGGGGGCGGGTAGGGACCGCCCCTCCAGCATATAGCCGACAAGGGCAGCGCCAAGGCAGTCGGCGGCTTCAGAGAGGGCTTCCTGCTTAGTGGCGCCGTCCGTCAAGGCTTCCGGAATATC
>JAJDWF010000007.1 GCA_022825745.1 Dehalococcoidia bacterium
TGGCGAAGGCGGCTTTCTGGGCCGTGCCTGACGCTGAGGCGCGAGAGCGTGGGGAGCAAACTGGATTAGATACCCAGGTAGTCCACGCCCTAAACGATGAATGCTAGGTACAGCGGGTATCGACCCCTGCTGTACCGAAGCTAACGCGATAAGCATCCCGCCTGGGGAGTACGGCCGCAAGGCTAAAACTCAAAGGAATTGACGGGGGCCCGCACAAGCGGTGGAGCGTGTGGTTTAATTCGATGCTAAGCGAAGAACCTTACCTGGGCTTGACATGTTGGTAGTAGAAGCCTGAAAGGGTGACGACCTCGGGGTAACTCGGGGAGCCATCACAGGTGCTGCATGGCTGTCGTCAGCTCGTGCCGTGAGGTGTTGGGTTAAGTCCCGCAACGAGCGCAACCCTCGTCGTTAGTTACACTCTCTAGCGAGACAGCCTCCCGCAAGGAGGAGGAAGGTGGGGACGACGTCAAGTCATCATGGCCCTTATGTCCAGGGCTACACACACGCTACAATGGCCGGTACAATGGGTTGCTAAAGCGCGAGCTGGAGCCAATCCCACCAAAGCCGGCCCCAGTTGGGATTGCAGGCTGAAACCCGCCTGCATGAACGCGGAATCGCTAGTAACCGCAGGTCAGCATACTGCGGTGAATACGTTCCCGGGCCTTGTACACACCGCCCGTCACGTCATGGAAGCCGAGAACGATTGAAGTCGCTGAGCTAACCCTTTTGGGAGGCAGGCGCCGAGGTCGGGTTCGGTAACTGGGACGAAGTCGTAACAAGGTAGCTGTACCGGAAGGTGCGGCTGGATCACCTCCTTTATAGGGAGACCTATGATTGGCGAGCGTTTCACAAACGTGAGTCGATCCACTCCCAGGTCAATCAGCGGACGTTCCTGTCCCTCGACTCGTCTGGTCGAAGTCCACCTGGACTCCCGGAGCCAGAGAGCAGGTTCCCTGAGAAAATCCGCTGTCCCCGGCACAATCGCCGGAAACAATCGCAAACTTTCTTGCTTCCTTTCACTAGTCAGCCGCTAAAGCGCGTAAAGAGCAACCGGGCCGCCAAGAAAGGCCCGGTTTCATTTTGGCAGCGTCGCAACTTCTGAAAATGCGCATCTCTGACCTCGGCGAATTCGGCCTGATCGAATTGGTCCAGCAGTGGACTCAAGCTGCCGAACCGGACTCCAGCCTCGCTTCCCAGGCTCAGTTGCGTATTGCCGTGCCAAATGGGGATGACACGGCCGCCATCACTTTCCCGGATGGCCCGGCCACCGAGCTGTACACCACGGACACCATGGTGGACGGCGTGCATTTCACCTCGGCCACAACGCCCTGGCACGATCTGGGGTGGAAAGCCATTGCGTCCAATATCAGCGACGTGGCGGCCATGGGCGGGGACCCGGTCGCTGCGCTGATCACCCTGGGCCTCCCTGCGTACACGGCGGTTGCCGACATTAAAGAGTTGTACGCCGGCATGACGGAGATTTGCGGGCAGTACGGCGCGCGTATCATCGGCGGCGACATGGTGCGATCTCCGGTTGCTTTCGTTACGGTTGCGCTGACCGGGATCGCCTCGGGGCCTCCCATGGTGCGAACCGCCGCCGAACCGGGCCACCTGGTGGCTGTCACCGGGCCGGTGGGCAGTTCCGCCGGCGGGTTGCGTCAACTGCTGGCCGGCGCTGACGGCGACCAATACGCCGAATCCGAACTAATCCGGCAGCATCGGCGTCCGCGGCCTCACATTGCCGCCGGCAAAGCCTTGGTATCCGCCGGCGTTCGTTCCGCCATGGACGTGAGTGACGGGCTGGCCGACGACCTGGGCAAACTCTGTGCCGCCAGCGGCGTGTCCGCCATAATTCATGCCGACCAAGCGCCAACGCTGCCGGCCCTCAAGTCCGCGTTCCCGGACGACTGGCTCGACCTGGCCCTATATGGGGGCGAGGACTACGTGCTTTTGTTCACGGCATCCCCGGATATAATGGATGTCGCCATGCGCAAATTGCTCCATGCCGCCGCCGTGGTAGGCGAGATAACGGAGGGCACGCCGGGCGTTGTGTCCGTGCGTGACAGCGCCGGCAAGCCTGTCGAGCGCGGCGGGGCCGGCTGGGACCACTTTGCCGGCTGAAACCATTATGTCCAATCGCATAGCCATCCACACCAACACTGCGGAGGAAACCCGCCGGGTCGGCCAGATTATTGGCGAATCCGCCTCACCCGGGGACGTTTACCTGCTCACCGGGCCGCTGGGCGCGGGGAAGACGTGCCTGACGCAGGGGATCGCGCGGGGACTGGACGTTGACGGTTACGCCCGGAGTCCTACCTTTGTGCTGATGACTCGCTACCAAGGTCGCCTGATTTTGCACCACGCCGACCTGTACCGCATCGATCACCCGGCGGAAGCGTGGGATCTGGGGTTTGAGGACATTGTTTCGGCCGGTGAGGACGTGCTGATTGTGGAATGGGCAGACCGGGCTGATGAACTTTTCCCAGACGACGCCCTGTGGATCGATTTGGACTACGCAGTGGACGAAGACCCGGCGTCGTGTGAGGTTATTCCCGACGATGACGGCGCAGTCCCGGCGCGCCACAGCATAACGGTAGAAGACGCCCCGGAACGTTTCGCCGGCCTGCTGAGAAAGCTGGAGGCGGCGGCACACTGATGCTCCTGTCCATCGACACTTCATCCCGCTACGGCGGCGTAGCCCTGTCGGACTCGGACGGCGTGGTCGTAGAGGTACGCCTCTGGCGTTCGACGGCGAACCATACCGCCCAGCTGATGCCGGCGGTCGCCGAACTGCTCAAGGCGCAGGATACGCGGGCCGCCGATCTGGACGGAGTCGCGGTGGCCCTGGGGCCCGGGCCGTTCAGCGCGTTGCGGGTAGGCGTGAGCGCGGCCAAGGGGTTGGCGATGGCGGCGGGCTTTCCGATCACAGGCGTCGATACCCTGGTTCTTGAAGCGCGGCCTCACCTTACGCCGGACGGCACCGTGGCGGCCTGGCTGGACGCGGGGCGCAACGAGGTTGCCGCCGGCTGGTTTTCCTATGATGGCGAACGAGTGCGCGAGGATGAGATAGCGCCGCCGGAAACCCTGCTGGAACAAGAACCCGCGCTGCCCAATGGAGCATTGATCTATTGCGGTGAGGCGGCCCACGCCCGACGCGGGGAAATCCGCGGCCCCGGCAACAACGGCGATGCTGCCCGGCCTACGGCGGTTGCGCCGTGGACGCCGGCCAGTCGGCTGTGGGCCCTGGCCGAAACGGCCGCCCGCCGCCTGCAACGCGGTGAAACCGACGACCTGGCCACCCTACAGCCCTACTACCTGCGGATGCCCACCATCGGGGTCGCCAAGCGGCGGGACCTAGTCCGGCAAGGCCGGCCTTAGGCATCCGCGCGAGAACACTAACAGGAGACTATCTGCTCAATGGAACGAACCTTCGTCGCAATCAAACCCGACGGCGTGCAGCGCGGCCTGATCGGGGACGTCATATCCCGGCTGGAACGCCGGGGCCTCAAGCTGGTTGCCATACGCCTGATGCAGGTGGACGAGGACCTGGCCAGCCGTCACTACGCCGAACACGTTGACCGCCCTTTCTTCGGATCCCTGGTGTCTTTCATCACCTCAGGGCCCATAGTGGCGATGATCTGGGAGGCCAACAACGCGGTCGCCCTGGCGCGGCAGACCATGGGGGCCACCAATCCCGGCGAGGCGTCGCCCGGCACCATACGGGGCGACTTTGGCGTTGACATCGGGCGGAACATCGTCCACGGCTCCGACAGCCTGGAGTCCGCCGAGCGCGAGATCGGCCTGTTCTTCGGGGAAGACGGCGGGCTGGAGTACGCCCGAAGCGCCGACCAGTGGATTATAGAATCCTGACCACCTGCGGGGCGCGGCTCCACAGCCGTTCGAGGCCGAAGAAATCCCGCTCTTCCGGCCCGAAAATGTGGATGATTACCCCGGCGAAGTCGAGCAGAACCCAACCTGACGTCGGGGTGCCTTCCCGGTGAGTTCGCGCTACCCCAGCGGCCTTCATGGCGTTGGTCATGTCCTCTTCCAACGCCTCGATCTGACGCGCCGAGTCGGCGGACATCACCACGAAATAATCGGCGAAAGCCGTGAGTTGCCTCAGGTCCATCATCACGATGTCGGTGGCCAACTTTTCGGCGGCCACGTCAACGGCGAGCCGGGCAACTTCGGTGGGGTTCAAGGTGTGGGTTGTGGTCATACGGACGGGTTTCGCAAGCGCAGCGACATACGCTACGAGTGGTTTGGGATAGTGAGGACGAGTATAGGGCGAGTACGGCTTGCCTTGCAATCCCCGTAGTTTGTGATATATTACACAAGTCTATTTTCGGGCGGCGCCGCTACGCCGCGTTGCGCCAGCAGAGTCGAGATTCGTTCTCCACATCCTGCCGGTGATTTTTCTTTTGTTTTGTGCAGGGTACGGCTATGAATTCGCTCAAAGAACTGGCCCAATCCGGCGGCTTATACTCCCCGGAACAGGAGCATGACGCCTGTGGCGTCGGCATGGTAGCCAACATCAAGGGCGATAAGACGCACTCCATAATTGCCGAATCCCTACAGGTGCTTGACAACCTGGGTCACCGGGGCGCATCCGGTTCGGATCCGGACACCGGCGACGGCGCGGGAATCCTGGTGCAGATGCCCGATGCGTTTTTCCGCAAGACAGCAGCGGCGCAGGGAATATCGCTGCCCGACGAGGGGGAATACGGCGTCGGGATGGTTTTCCTGCCGCAGGACAGCGCTGCGGTGGCTGCGTGTGTTTCCCACATTGAGAACGTGGTTACCAACGAGGGCCTGACCCTGCTGGGTTGGCGCGACGTTCCGCTGGACCACACACAGATCGGCCGCGACGCCCGTGCGGTTTGCCCCACCATCAGGCAGTTCTTCGTGGGGAAAGGCGCGGCCAGCACGCCGGACCGGGCGGCTTTTGAGCGCAAACTGTACGTCGTTCGCAAGGTCATCTCCAACACGGTACTCGAGACTGGCATCTCCGAAAACGACGCGGACTTTTTCTACGTGTGCAGCCTGAGCTGCAACACCGTGGTCTATAAGGGACTGCTGGTGTCATACCAACTGTCCCGTTTTTACCTGGACCTGAACGACGAAACGCTGGTGTCGGCCTTTGCCCTGGTGCACTCGCGTTTCAGCACCAACACACTGGGACACTGGAAGCTGGCGCACCCGTACCACTACCTGGCCCATAACGGCGAGATCAACACGCTGCGCGGGAACATCAACTGGATGCACGCCCGAGAGCAGCAGTTCAGTTCACCGCTGTACGGCGACGACATCCACAAACTGGCGCCCATCTGCGACCCCATGGCCAGCGACACGGCCAGTTTCGACAACGCCCTGGAATTGCTGGTGATGACCGGCCGAGAACTGGCCCATGCCATGCTGATGATGATTCCCGAGGCGTGGGACCAGCACGAGACCATGTCACAGGAAAAGAAGGACTTTTACGAGTTCCATTCCTGCATGATGGAGCCGTGGGACGGGCCGGCGATGATGCTGGCGACCGACGGCAAGGACGTGTGCGCCGTGCTGGACCGCAACGGCTTGCGCCCGTTCCGCTACACCGTCACTCACGACGACAAACTCGTGATGGCGTCGGAGACGGGCGTGCTGGACCTTCCGCCAGAGAGCGTCAAGGAAAAGGGCCGGCTGCAACCGGGCCGGATGTTCCTGGTCAGCTTCGATGAGGGGCGGATAATTGGCGACGAGGAGCTGAAGCACACGCTCTCCAGCCAGCAGCCTTATGGTGAATGGTTGAAAGAGAACAAGGTCGCGCTGGACGATCTTCCGAAAGCCGCGCCTGAGCCACCGGCCGGCGGCGCGGATTTGCGGCAACAGCAGCGGGCGTTCGGATACACCATCGAAGAGTTGCGGATGCTCACTACGCCCATGGCCGCCGCCGGATATGAGGCAATCGGCTCCATGGGCAACGACGCGTCCCTCGCGGTGCTTTCCGACCAGAACCGTTCCCTTTTTGACTACTTCAAGCAACTGTTCGCGCAGGTTTCCAACCCGCCGCTGGACGCGATACGGGAAGAACTGGTCACCTCGCTGGAGGCTTTCGTAGGCAGCGAGCAGAACCTGTTTGAGGAAACGCCGCTGCACTGCCGGCAACTTCGTTTGAAGTCCCCGCTCCTGACGGACGAAGAAATGGCGCGAATCAGGGCATTGGACCAGCCCGGCCTGTCGTCAGCGACGTTGTCCACCCTCTTTGACGCCAAAACCGGCTCGCTACAGCAGGCGTTGGACAACCTTTGCGCGGCGGCGTCCCAGGCAATCGAGGATGGCAAGAACATCATCATCCTGTCCGACCGGGGCGTGGACGCCACGCATGCGCCGATACCCAGCCTGCTGGCCACCAGCGCCGTTCACCACCACCTCACCCGCGCCGGCACGCGCACGCGCGTCGGCCTGGTCGTCGAGTCCGGGGAGCCGCGCGAGGTGCAGCACTTCTGTCTCCTCATAGGGTACGGGGCCGGCGGCATTAATCCCTACCTGGCGCTGGAATCGGTGCGAGACTTGGCGGAACGCGGCGAGTTGAACGGCACCAAGCCGGACTATGCCGTTTACAACTTCATCAAGGCTAACGAAAAAGGCATCCTCAAGGTGATGTCCAAGATGGGCATTTCTACGGTGCAGTCCTACCGAGGCGCGCAGATTTTTGAAGCCATCGGCCTGGACGACGACCTGGTGGAGCAGTACTTCACTCGCACGCCTTCGCGCATCCAGGGGATCGGACTGGACATCGTGGAAGAGGAAACCCTGCAACGGCACAGCTCCGCTTTCGACGATCCCTTTGTTCCCGGAATGCAGGAACTGGACATGGGCGGCCAGTACCAATGGCGGCGGCACGGTGAGTTCCACCAGTGGAATCCGGAAGCCATCGCCAAGCTACAGTACGCCACCCGTTCCAACGACCCTCGCGCCTATCGCGAGTTTGCCGACGAGGTCAACGACCAGAGCCGGAAGATGGCGACGCTGCGGGGCTTGCTGGAATTCAAGGACGGCGAGCCTATCTCCATTGATGAGGTTGAGCCGGCGGTTGAGATCGTCAAACGGTTCGCCACCGGGGCCATTTCGCTGGGTTCCATCAGCCGGGAGGCCCACGAGACCATGGCCATCGCCATGAACCGGCTGGGGGCACGCAGCAACACCGGCGAGGGCGGCGAGGACTTCCACCGTTACACGCTGGACGATAACGGCGACAACCGCTCCAGCGCCATCAAACAGGTGGCTTCGGGACGCTTTGGCGTTACGCCCAACTACCTGGTCAACGCTACCGATTTGCAGATTAAGATGGCCCAGGGTTCCAAGCCCGGCGAGGGCGGACAGTTGCCCGGTCACAAGGTTGACGAGTATATCGGATGGGTGCGGCACACCACTCCGGGGGTGGAGTTGATTTCGCCGCCGCCGCATCACGACATCTATTCCATCGAGGACCTGGCGCAGCTCATCCACGACCTGAAGAACATCAACCCCGAGGCCCGCATCCACGTCAAGCTGGTCTCCGAAGTGGGTGTTGGCACCATCGCCGCCGGCGTATCCAAGGGCCACGGCGACGTGGTGCTGATCAGCGGGCACGATGGGGGAACCGGCGCGTCGCCGGAGTCTTCCATCAAGCATGCCGGCCTGCCCTGGGAATTGGGCGTCGCGGAAACCCAACAGGTGCTGGTTGCCAACGACCTGCGCGGGCGCATAGTGGTGCAAACCGACGGCCAGTTGAAAACCGGGCGGGACGTTGCCATCGCGGCGCTGCTTGGAGCCGAAGAGTTCGGAATGGCGACGGCGGCCCTCATCGTGAATGGCTGCATCATGCTGCGCAAGTGCCATTTGAACACCTGCTCGGTGGGCATTGCTACCCAGGACCCGGAACTACGCAAACGCTTCGCCGGCCAGCCGGGTCATCTGGTCAACTACTTCTACTTCGTCGCGGAAGAGTTGCGGGAGATCATGGCTGAACTTGGCTTCCGCACCGTCGCCGAAATGGTGGGACGGGCCGACAAGCTGGAGACCCGAAAAGCCGTTGACCACTGGAAGGCCTCGGGTATCGACCTGTCCAAGCTGCTGACCATCCCTCCGAGGGCTGAGCGGGTCCAGACCTACTGCTGCATCGAGCAGGACCACGGGCTGCACAAAGCCCTCGACCACCAGCTCATCGCACAGGCCCAGCCAGCGATAGAAAACGAGACTCCGGTGGAAATCAGCCTGCCCGTGTCCAATGCCAACCGCACGGTTGGAGCCATGCTCAGCGGGCGAGTGGCGCGTAGGTACGGCGAAGAGGGTTTGCCGGACGATACCATCAAGATTAGCTTGCAGGGTTCCGGCGGACAGAGTTTCGGGGCTTTCCTAGCTCCGGGAGTTTCCATACGCCTGGCGGGGGATACCAACGACTACATGGGCAAAGGAATCGGCGGCGGTCGTCTCGTCATCGTGCCACCCGAAGGCTCCGGTTTCGTGCCTGAGGACAACATCATCATCGGCAACGTGGCCCTCTACGGAGCCACGGGCGGCGACGTGTTCATACAGGGACGCGCCGGCGAACGGTTCGCCGTCCGCAACAGCGGCGCCCGAGCGGTGGTTGAAGGCGTCGGCGACCACGGCTGCGAGTACATGACGGGCGGCGTCGTGGCGGTAATCGGCAGCGCGGGACGCAATTTCGCGGCCGGCATGAGCGGCGGCATCGCCTTCGTGTATGACCCGTACAATGACTTCCACATCCGGTTCAACGACGGCATGGCCGACCTGGAAGACCTCATCGAGCAAGAAGACATCGACCTTCTGCATAGCCTGCTTAACGAGCACCTGGAACGGACCGGGAGTGGGCCGGCGCAGCGCATCCTGGACGACTGGAGCGCCAGCGTCAGCAAGTTCCGCAAGGTTATGCCGCGCGATTACCGCAGGGTGCTCCAAGAACGCGCGCAACGGCAGGCGGAAGAGTTGGTAACGGTTTAATAAAATGGGCAAAGTCACCGGATTTATGGAGTTTGGCCGTTTCGGGCCGGACCGTCGCCCTCCCGCCGAGCGCGTGGGAGACTACCGGGAATACTATCACCGCTGGTCGGACCAACAGGCCACCGAGCAAGGTGGTCGGTGCATGGATTGCGCCGTTCCCTTCTGCCACATGGGTTGTCCCCTGGGCAACGTAATTCCCGAGTTCAACCACCAAGTGTATCTGCGCAACTGGGAGCGCGCGCTGGAAGTGCTGCTGAGCACCAACAACTTCCCGGAGTTCACCGGACGCATCTGCCCGGCCCCCTGCGAAGCGTCGTGCGTCCTCAGCATCAACGCCGACCCTGTAACTATTGAATACATCGAGAAGGAAATCAGCGATCGCGGCTTCGAGCAGGGCTGGATCAAGCCGATGCCGCCGGAAACCCGCACCGGCAAGACGGTTGCCGTGGTCGGGAGCGGGCCTTCCGGACTCGCCGCCGCCCAGCAACTCAACCGGGCGGGACACACCGTTACCGTACTGGAGCGCGCCGACTATATCGGCGGCCTGCTCATGCTGGGCATACCCGACTTCAAGCTTGAAAAGTCCGTCGTCCGTCGCCGCGTTGAGTTGATGGAAGCCGAGGGCATCGAATTTCGCACGGGCGTTAATGTTGGCGTCAACTATCCAGCCGAACAGTTGCTACGGGAATACGACGCCGTGTGTCTGACCGGAGGGTCGACCCAAGCCCGGGACCTTGACGTACCCGGCCGCGAACTGGACGGCGTCCATTTTGCCATGGAATACCTGCCCCAGCAGAACCGCACGCTGGCCGGAGAGACCGTTAACGACCAGATCAGCGCCGAAGGCAAGCGCGTGATCATCCTCGGCGGCGGCGACACCGGCGCGGACTGCCTGGGCACCGCACACCGGCAGGGCGCCGAGATCGTCCACCAGTTTGAGTTGCTGCCCGAACCGCCGGAATCGCGGCCGGACGATAACCCCTGGCCCCAGTGGCCCATGATCCTGAGGACCTCGGGTGCGCATGAAGAGGGCGGAGTTCGAGACTACAACATTCTCACCAAGTCTCTTACTGGAGAAAACGGGCAGGTAAGCAAGCTGCACGCCGTTCGCGTGGACTGGACCAAGGGAGACAACGGCCGGTTCCAGATGTCGGAAGTTCCGGGGAGCGAGTTTTCGGTTGACGCCGACCTGGTGCTGCTCGCCATGGGTTTTCTCCATCCCGAACACGGTGGCATGCTGGAACAACTGGGCGTAGAACTGGACCCGCGCGGCAACGTCAAGGTGGATGAAAACAAGATGACGTCGGTGCCCGGCGTGTTCGCCGGCGGCGACATGGTGCGCGGTCAGTCCCTGGTGGTGTGGGCTATCGCTGAGGGCCGCGACGCAGCTCGCGGCATAGATCACTACCTGTCTTCAGGCGTCACCCACCTGCCCCGATCCACCGCCG
This sequence comes from Dehalococcoidia bacterium, assembly GCA_022825745.1. GTDB lineage: Bacteria > Chloroflexota > Dehalococcoidia > Lucifugimonadales > UBA3495 > Bin87. The sequence goes on from JAJDWF010000007.1 coordinate 10,434, forward strand.
CAGCGTAGCCGGCGGGCAGTGATTTGGGAGTTGACAGGGGCGGCAGGCCGACCGCCGTCAAGAGCGTCAACGGCATAGGTTCTCACGCCAATCTGACGTGCCAGCGGCAAATGCGATAAAATCAGGCGAGCCTTTCACCATCGGCACGGTCAAGGTGTGCTAAATGCCCAACGAAAGTAATCGCGTGGTCTTTCCGCCTGAGGGTTGGCAGAACTCCCTGCAATCTGAGCACGTCGGTCCTGACCGGTTCGGCAACGGGCAAATGTACGACGCCAGCTTAGGGGGATCTCCCCTAATGCGTCTTATCTACGACGCGCGCGACGACGAGATCACGGTGCGCTGCCTGCGCTGCGACCAGCAGGACCAGGCCGGGGGCCGCTTTCAGGACTACCGGATGATCGGCATTGTGAGCATCAACGCCACCGCGCTGCTGGTGCCGATGAACACGCCCCGCATCATGAAACATCTTGCGGACGCCCATGATGAAAGCCTGAACGGCATTGACGACATGGACTTTTTCAACTGTCTGCTGGATTGCTGCGAGTTGTAAATCCCGAGAGGATTGTTATGAATTACGATTTCATCATCGTTGGCGGCGGTTCCGCCGGCTGTACGCTGGCTTCCCGGCTGACCGAAGACCCGAGCGTTTCGGTTTTGCTACTGGAGGCGGGGCCGGACTATCCAGACTTTGAGCACCTGCCGGTTGATTTGAAACAGGGCAACAACGTTTGGCGGTCTGCCTACGGCCCCCACAGTTGGGGCTATGAAGCCAAAGGGACACCTCAACAGGAGGAGCCCATAATCATCCCTCGCGGGAAGGCCATGGGCGGGTCCAGCAGCATCAACGGGCAGGTCCTTTTCCGCGGCGTGCCTGAGGATTATGACAACTGGGCCATCTGGGGGAATGACGAATGGTCGTTCACCAAGGTACTGCCCTACTTCCGCCGGCTGGAGAACGACCTGGACTTTGCCGGCGACGACTTCCATGGCGACAGCGGCCCCATACCGGTGCGACGTTACAAGCGGGAGGAGTGGCTGCCCGTAGCCGAAGCTTTCTACGACACCTGCCGCGCCCTGGGGTTTGCGGAAGACCCCGACCAGAACCATCCGGATTCCAACGGGATTGCCGCGCGCCCGCTGAACAACATCGACGGCGTGCGCATGAGCACGTCGCTCACCTATCTGTCCATGGCCCGCCACCGGCTGAACCTGACGGTGCGCGGCAGCGTGGTAGTACGGCGCGTCCTCTTTGAGGGGAAAAAGGCCGTCGGCATCGAGGCGGAGAGTGGCGGAGACGCTTTTGAAATCTACGGCGACCAGATCATCCTCAGCGGCGGCGCTATCGCATCGCCGCAGATACTGCTGCTTTCCGGCGTTGGGCCTGTCGACCACCTTCGGGAGATGGGCATTCCCTTGATCCACGAACTGCCTGGCGTGGGCGAGAACCTGCGGGACCACCCGGCGGTGTTCAGCCTGTTCCGAGGGATTGGAGACCCGCCGGACCTGGACTCTCCCAGCATCCAGGTCGGCCTGCGTTACAGTCCGGAGGGCACCGGCACTCGCGGCGACATCCAGCTGGCGCCGATCCTGATGACCAGCGAACACCGTCCTGCCAGCGTGAACATTGAGACCGATGACTTTCACTTCGGGTTCAGCGCGGCGTTGCAGAACGCGACCACCGCCGGCCGGCTGAGGCTAGCGTCCACGGACCCGCACGTGCAGCCCGATCTGTTCTATGACTACCTTTCCGACCCGGTGGACCGACAGCGGATGCGGGCGGCGGTGCGTCTAGGGTTGCAGATTGCCGAACAGCCCACGTTCCGCGAGTTCGTCGCCGAAAGGCTGTCGCCAACGGACGAAGACCTGGCATCCGACGCGGCCCTGGACCAGTGGATGCTGCGCAACGCGTACACCCAGCACCACTCGTCGGGCACCTGCAAAATGGGGCCCGGTTCCGACCTGGACGCGGTAGTTGACCAGTATTGCCACGTGTACGGCATGCAGAACCTGCGCGTGGTCGATGCCTCGGTGATGCCCGACGTAATCCGAGCCAACACGAACGCCACCACCATTATGATCGCAGAGCGCGTGGCGGAATTCATCAAGGAGGGCAAGTAAGAGATGACCAGCCCCAACACTCGTATCGAACGGGACTCGATGGGCGAGATGCAGGTTCCCGCCGACGCGCTGTACGGCGCGTCCACCATGCGGGCCGTGCTCAACTTCCCCATCAGCGACCTGCGCTTTCCGCGCCAGTTCATCCGCGCCCTGGGCCTCATCAAGCTGGCTTGCGCCCAGACCTACATGGACTTGGACGCCCTTGACCCTACCATTGGCAACGCCATCGTGCAGGCCGCCCAGGAAGTTGCGGACGGCAAGCATGACGAGCATTTCGTGCTGGACATCTTCCAGACCGGCTCCGGGACTTCCACCAACACTAACGCCAACGAAGTCATCGCCAACCGCGCCACGCAGATTCTCGGCGGCGACTTGGGTTCGCGGCTGGTCCACCCGAACGACCATGTGAACCTGGGGCAGTCATCCAACGACGTAATTCCCACATCGATCCACCTGGCTGCCCTGCTGGGCATCAAGGAGGATTTGATTCCGGCGTTGGAAGAGCTACAGGCCGCTTTGCAGCAGAAGTCGGAGGAGTTCTGGCCCATCGTCAAGACCGGGCGCACTCACCTCCAGGATGCCACACCGGTACGGCTGGGCCAGGAGTTTTCCGGGTATGCCGGCCAGGCCGAATACAGCATCGCCCGGGCGCGACGCGCCGAGGAGGCGCTGGCGGAAGTCGCGTTGGGCGGCACCGCCGTGGGCACCGGCGTCAATACGCATCCCGAAGCGTCCGGTCGCACCTGCGCCCGACTGTCGGACATTACCGGCGTGCAGATCAGGGAAACCGTCAACCACTTCCAGGCGCAATCCGCTCTGGACGGTATCGTTGAAGCCAGCGGGCAACTCAAGACCATCGCCGTCAGCCTGCACAAGATTGCCAACGACATCCGGTTCCTGGGCTGCGGCCCTCGGGCCGGGCTGGGGGAGATCAACGTACCGGAGGTCCAGCCGGGCAGCAGCATCATGCCGGGCAAAGTGAACCCGGTCATTTCCGAATCCGTGATACAGGTATCCGCGCAGGTGGTGGGCAACGACGCGGCGGTGGCGCTGGCCGGGGCTGGTGGTTACTTCGAGCTGAACACGATGATGCCGCTGGCGGCCTACAACCTGCTGCAGTCGGTGTCGCTGTTGGCGGCCTCCGCTCGGAATTTCGCCCGGCAGTGCGTGGTTGGCATCACGGCCACGGGCACCGGGCCGGCCATGGTGGAAAAGGGCCTGATGCTGGGCACGGCGCTGGCCCCGTCCATCGGATATGACGCCGCGGCCGGCATCGCCAAGAAAGCCGCGGATTCCGGGCAAACCATCCGGGAGGTGGCACGCGCCGAAACCGCCCTTTCCGAGGCCGAACTGGACGAACTGCTCAACCCCGAAGAAATGACCAAACCCAGCCTGGAAGTGCGCGCCGGCGGGGGGTAAATCAAGGCCCGAAGCGTCGAAATCTACTCTTCCGCGACCAATTTCGGTTGACAGGAAACCCCATCCGCGTGTATAGTGTGGGTACTGTTAACGTAGTATGATTGTTGTCGCCACTGCCTCGATTTTTCACCTGCATCCTCTGACCTGAAGCACTGATGATTCGGCTTGCCATTGCTGGCGGGCCGAATCGTTGTGTCTGTGCCAGCCTCAGGGAGAGCAGGCTGCGTCCAGTTAATCCCCCGTACCCGCCAGGAGTGTCGATCTTATGGTGCTTACCCGTAAACGCTCAGGCCGAAACAACCGCGGGTTGACCGCCCGCGAGGTCAAGACCTACTCAGATTCCGGAATCGCGAACGCCCTTGACGTGCCGAACCTCATTCGCAGCCAGATCGAGTCTTTCGACTGGTTCAAGACCAACGGTTTGGCCGAAACCTTCCGCGATTGCTCGCCGATTGTTGCCGGAATCACCCGACGCTTTGCCAGTGGAGACGGATCGCGCCGGGCCGAACGTTTCGAACTGTACTTCATGGATCACTGGTTTGACACCGAGGAAGATTGCGACCTCTGCAAATCCATCGGTGAGTGCAACACTCACCCCAGCCCGGAGACCTGCCGGGAAAGGGAAATCACGTATTCCCGGCCGCTTTACGTAAAAGCGCAGCTCCGGGACCAAGAAACCGGGGAGATTACCGAGTCCGACATTTTCTTCGGCGACGTGCCGATGATGACCCGGACGGGCACTTTCATCATCAACGGCGCCGAGCGCGTCCTGGTCAGCCAACTGCAACGCGCTCCCGGGGTTTATTACGAACGGGAACCCTCCCAGGACCCCGCCTGCCCCGAGTGCGGCAAGCTGGAGAACTGGTACTACAAGGGCCGCATCTCGGCCAGCCGGGGCGCTCGCATCGAAATGCAGACCTGGACTCACTACTACGCGCGGCGACGCAACCTGCCTGAAACCATCACCGTCAGTGTTGACCGCCGGCGCCGGATGGGCGTGTCCACTTTCCTGCACGCGTTGGGCATCGTCAACGCCGATGAGATGCGCGCGCTCTTTTCCGACATTGACTTCCACGATTGCCGGCCCTTTGTTGGCGGCGTGGAACCCGCGCCCGACCGGGACTACAACCCGCGGGAAGAGGAACTGCGATCCCTCTGGGACCGAATGCACCCCGATCGGGACTTCAACCGCGAACAGGCTTTCCGCATCGGCCTTGCCCAGCGCAACCTTTACAAGTGGCTGCGCCCCGGCGAGCCGGCCGTACAGGTGGACGCGGCGTGTACCTTCGTGATGAACCATTTCTTCGACGGCCGGCGGTTTGACCTCGGCGAAGTCGGCCGCATCAAGGTTGACCAGCGGCTGGGTCGCTCCAATTCCCAGGTGCTCACCGATTCGCAGAAAGCCATCCTCAGCTTTGTCCGTGAACAATACGCGGCAAATGGGGAAGGCGTATCTCCAACCGAGATTTTTGAAGCCTCCGACCGGGAGCAGCGCATCCTGGCCGACCGAGACATCGATGCCCTGGTGACCTACGGCTACCTGATTCGCGGGGCCGACCGGAGCATCGAACCCCTCGACCTTTTCACCGACGTATCGGAGCAGGCTGTTGAGGTCAACGTGTCCTGCTCAGACGCCGCCAGCACCGGCACGCTACTGTCAATGGCCGACGAGTCGCTGAGCGACGACGTCGCGGTGAGCGTTTGCGGGCTGGTGACGGACACGCTGGGTGACCCGGTTGCCCTCTCCATCCAGCTAATCGCCGCCGGTACGACTTCCAACGAAGCGATTTCTTCCGGTGAGACGGCCATCCTGAGAAACCGCTTCCTCGCCGAGGAAAGCATCGTCGAGGTCGGCCAGCTGATTTACGCCGAGCGGGTCAGCCAGGGGCCTACACAGTCCTGGCAGTTGACGCCGGTGCGCGCCCGTGCTTCCTGGATCGTCGGCGTGGTCACGGAGCTTAACGCCGGGCCGAACGGCAACATGCACAAGGTGCGGTTGAACCTGCCGGGCGTGCCGTTGCCCGAGCGTCGCGTTCTCGACATCAACGACATCATCGACACCCTCTACGGGCTGATTGAAAACCACGTCAGCAACGAAGATCCCCGCGACAACATCGACCACCTGGGCAACCGCCGCGTGCGCGTTGCCGGCGAGCTGATGCGGGACCAGGTTCGCATCGGCCTGCTCCGCATGCACCGCATGTTCCAGGACCGCGTTGGTCGGCTGGAAAAGCCTGAGGACGCGGTTCCCGCGAAACTGGTCAACGTGCGTCCCGTTACGGGCGCGATTCGCGAGTTCTTCGGCGGCGACAAGCTGTCTCAGTTCATGGACCAGACCAACCCGCTGGCCGAATTGACTCACAAGCGTCGCCTGTCGGCCCTGGGTCGCGGCGGACTGACCCGCGAGCGCGCCGGTTTCGACGTGCGCGACGTGCATGCTTCCCACTACGGTCGCATCTGTCCCATCGAGACCCCGGAAGGGGCCAACATTGGCCTGCTCAGCAGCCTGGCCGCTTACGCGCGGATTGACCGGTTGGGGTTCATTGAAACTCCTTACTGGCCGGTGATCACGCAATTATGGCTGGGAGACTGCAAAACGCCCGGCTTCCCCGGATACTTCGACCCGATAGGTCACGTGGTGACCAGCGACGTTGCCACTCGCAAGGGAGAAGTGATCGTCAAGCAGGGCGAGGCCATCACCGCCGACCACCTGCGCCGGCTGGGCCGGTTGTCGGCAGACACGGTGATTGACGTGGCGCCGTTTGTGGACACCCGTCCCGAAAACGTGCAGTACCTGACGGCCGATCTGGAAGAGCGGTTCCGCATCGCCCAGGCCAATTCCAACTTCGACGACCTGTACCAGTTCACCGACGACCTGGTGGAAGTCCGCGAAGGCGACAACTATCGCCTCGCGTCTCCCGACGCCGTGGAATACGCCGACGTATCCCCGCTGCAGATTATGAGCGTGTCGGCTGCTTTGATCCCGTTCCTGGAGCACGACGACGCCAACCGCGCCCTGATGGGCTGCAACATGCAGCGCCAGGCTGTACCCCTGCTCCAACCCCAGGCCCCGCTGGTGGGCACCGGGATTGAAAGCCGGGTTGCCCGCGACAGCGGCCAGGTTCTCCTGTCACGCGTCGAGGGATCGGTGCGTTCCGTCAACGGCAACGAAATCGTGGTGGTTGACGACTCCGGGCAGGGGCACTCCCACCGCCTGATCAAATTCGCCCGCACCAACCAGGGGACCTGTCTCAACCAGCGCCCGGTGGTCCAGAAGGGCGATTATGTCAACGTTGGCGACGCCCTGGCCGATAGCTCGTCCACTGACGGCGGCGAACTGGCCCTGGGTCAAAACGTCCTGGTGGCGTTCATGTCCTGGGAAGGATACAACTACGAAGACGCCATCATCATCAGCGAACGCCTGGTCAAGGATGACCAGTTCACCTCCGTACACATCGAAAAGTACGAGGTTGAGAGCCGTTCCACCAAGCTGGGCGACGAGGAAATCACTCGCGACATCCCCAACGTTGGAGAGGGCAACCTCCGCGACCTTGACGAGCGCGGCATCATCCGCATCGGCGCCGACGTTGGCCCCGGCGACATCCTGGTGGGCAAAGTCACCCCCAAGGGGGAAACTGAAATGACCGCCGAGGAACGCCTGTTGCGCGCCATCTTCGGCGAGAAATCCAAGGACGTCCGCGACACTTCCCTCCGCGTGCCTCACGGCCAAAGGGGTAAGGTTATCGGCGTCAAAACTCTGAGCCGGGAGAAGAAGAGTGACGACGAACCCGGCGACGCTCTTCCCCCCGACGTGAACGAAGCCATCCGGGTTTGGGTTGCCCAAACTCGCAAGATTTCGGTGGGCGACAAGATGGCGGGCCGCCATGGGAACAAGGGCGTGGTCTCTCGCATTCTTCCTGAAGAAGACATGCCCTTCCTTCCCGACGGTACGCCGGTAGATATTATTCTCAACCCCATCGGCGTACCTTCCCGCATGAACCTGGGGCAGGTCCTGGAAAGCCACCTCGGCTGGGCCGCCCGCGGCCTGAACTTCCAGGCCCTCACGCCGGTGTTCGAAGGCGCCGACGACGATCACATCGAAGACTCCCTGGCTCGCTGGTGGTTCGGCCAGCAGGCCGCCGCCGCTCACAATGACGGCGACCCGAACGGCGACATCGAACCCGCCAAGGTATTTGACTGGCTCAGGGAGCAAGGATTTGATCCGGACGACATCTTCGACGAAGAGCAGCATGGCAAGGCCCGCGAAGCGTGCCTGTACCTCTGGCTCCGCGACGTCGCCGGTGAAAACCCTACAGGGTTGTCGGTCAGCGACATGCACCAGCTGGCGTTGGAAGTCCACCGTCAGCAGATGATCTCCCCACCTACCTTCGCCAAGTTCCAACTCTACGACGGACGGTCGGGAGAACCGTTCGACCAGCCGGTCGCGGTCGGCAGCATCTACATGCTCAAGCTGATCCACCTGGTGGAAGACAAGATCCACGCCAGGTCCACCGGCCCCTACTCCATGATTACCCAGCAACCGTTGGGCGGCAAAGCCCAGTTCGGTGGCCAGCGATTCGGCGAGATGGAGGTCTGGGCCCTTGAGGCCTACTCCGCCGCCCACAATCTTCAGGAGGTTCTCACAATCAAATCCGACGACGTTACCGGTCGGGTCAATACTTATGAATCCATCGTCAAGGGCAACCCAATCAGTCAGCCCGGAATTCCCGAATCCTTCAACGTGCTGCTCAAAGAGCTTCAGAGCCTGGGCCTCAACGTGCGACTGGAGGAAGAAGAGGAACAGGATGACGCGAGCCTGGGGCTGCCCGGTGAAGACGACTATCTCTTTGCTTCGGAGGTGAACTAAACATGGTCAGGATGCTCGACAGTCGTGAAGCGACTACCTCCTCCGACTTCAACGCCATTCGCATTTCCATCGCCTCGCCCGAACAGATCCGTGGCTGGTCTTCGGGAGAGGTCCAAAAAGGCGAGACCATCAACTACCGCACGCAGCGGCCCGAAAAGGACGGCCTGTTCTGCGAAAAAATCTTCGGTCCCACCAAGGACTGGGAGTGCCAGTGCGGCAAATACAAGCGCCAAAAATATAAGGGCGTAGTTTGCGACCGCTGCGGGGTTGAGGTAACACGCTCCAACGTGCGCCGGCAGCGCTTGGGACACATTGCCCTGGCGGCCCCGGTGGCGAACATCTGGTTCGTCAAGAACACCCCCAGCGTGATGAGCCTGACGCTCGACCTCAAGCTTTCCGATCTCACCCGGGTGTTGTACTACTCCGCTTTCGTCATCAACCAGGTTGACGTCGATCTGATGCGTGAGCAATTCGAACGGCACGAAAGCGAGGTTGATGATATCCGCAACGGCCCCATTCCCGCTGCCAACGCCGCATTGCAGAGCATCGCCAACCGCATCGCGGACTGGGATCTGGAAAACCGGCGCAACGAATCCGCAGCGGCCCTGGGAGAACTGCCCGACCGCCTGAACGATGCGGTCAACCTGGCCCGCGCGTCCCTGGCACGTCTCGCCTCGGCCGATCCGAACGGCGACGAGGATTACTCCGACGACCTGCAATCCCTGCGGGACGTGGCTGAAATCAGCACTGCCGCCCACGCGGCAATCATGAGCGTTGGCCTCAACGTCCTCAGCGCCGAAGACCTGGAGTCTCCCGAACAACTGTCAGTCCTGGCGGTGGACGGCGACCCGGTGGCCGCCGCAATCTCCCGGTTCTACCACGGTTCCACCACGATTACGGATAACTTGCAGCGTTTGAGCGATAACGCATCCGCGGTAATCGCCGCGTTCTCCGCTTGGCAGGAAGATCCCACGGAAGAGCGCCAGGACGACGTGGCGGACGCTGCCGACCGCCTGGTGGCGGACATTGCCGACGTCGACGACGCTGTCCTGCTCCCGACGCTGAAAGACCTGCACGGCATTTTCGCAGGCCCCGGCCCGCAGTCCAGCGATTCTGCTTCTGAGGGATCACTGGCCGACGACCTGGCCGCGATTCATGGCGCCCTGGTAGAGATCGAAGAAGCAGTCCGCAAGTGGAACAACAGGCGCGGAGAAGACAACCCCGAAGGTCGCGGGTGGAACGTACCCGCGTTCGCTGCGCTGCTCGAACGGTTGCAGCCGGACAGCGATGACATCAAGGCCATCGCTCGGCTTGAAGATCGTGTTTCCGGCATTGCCGAGGTCACCGACCAGGAAGAGCGCCAGAAAGAGATCGCCATCTGGAGCGAAGAACTGGTCAAGTCGCAGAACTTGATCAGCGTGATCGACGACTATCTGCAGCGCGCGCTCACCGAGCGTCGCAAAGAAGCCGTGGACCTCATTCAGGCCATGCGGTGGCTGCGGTGGGACCCGTCGCAACGTCTCCGTAGCACCGATGTGGATTGGGTTTGGGACGACCTGAAGCTGCCGGCCTGGGCCCGCGACGAGGTGGAGTTGCCGGACGAGTTCTACATCGCCCGCAGCGGTTCTGCCGGGTTGCGCCTCACCATCCTTTCCACCAGCCGCTACGACCGGCTCAAGCCGTTCTGGGGCGACTCTTTCGACGCCGACATGGGCGCGGAACCCGTCCTGGAATTTCTGAAGCTCATGGACACCGACCTGGACCAGGAACGGTACTACACCGAGTTGGAAATGCGGGCCACCTCGGCCCAAATCCGCACCAAGGCCGGCAAGCGGATGCGTCTGCTGGAAACCTTCCGGCGCAGCGAAAACCGGATGCAGGACATGATCATGACCGTGCTGCCGGTGCTCCCGCCGGAACTGCGGCCCATGGTCCAACTGGACGGCGGACGTTTCGCCACCAGCGACCTCAATGACCTCTACCGCCGGGTGCTGTCCCGCAACCACCGGCTCAAGCGCTTCGCCAGCATGCGCGCCCCGGGCCTGATGATCCGCAACGAAAAGCGTATGCTGCAGGAAGCCGTGGACTCCCTGATTGACAACGGCCGCCAGGGCAAAGCCGTCAAGGGCAAGCGCGACCACGCCCTCAAGTCGTTGAGCGACCTGCTTAAGGGCAAGCAGGGACGGTTCCGCCAGAACCTGCTGGGCAAGCGCGTGGACTACTCCGGCCGGTCGGTCATCGTGGTTGGGCCTGAGCTCAAGATGGACGAGTGCGGCCTTCCCAAGCGCATGGCCCTGGAACTCTTCAAGCCCTTCGTCATGCACCGCCTGGTGATAAACGCCCTGGCGCCCAACATCAAGGCCGCCAAGCGCATGGTGGAACGCTCGTCCCCCGAGGTTTGGCACATTCTCGAAGACGTGATCAAGGACCGCCCGGTAATGCTCAACCGCGCGCCCACGCTGCACCGTCTCGGCATCCAGGCCTTCAAGCCGGTGCTGATTGAGGGCAGCGCCATCCAGCTGCACCCGTTGGTCTGTTCGGCGTTCAACGCCGACTTCGACGGCGACCAGATGGCCGTCCACGTGCCGCTGTCCTCCATGGCGGTAAACGAGACTGGCACGGTGATGCTCAGCATCAACAACATGCTGTCTCCGGCCTCCGGTGAGCCTCTGGTTGCGCCCACCCTGGACATGGTGATGGGCTGCTACTACCTCACCGAGTTGGTTCCTGACGCCAAGGGGGCCGGCGGGATGTTCTACGACATCCACGAGGCACGCATCGCCTACTCCGACGGGCAGATTGACCTGCGCGCCCCCATCACCGTCCTGAGCGTACCCGGCATCGACGGCAAGGTCGAAACCACGATGGGGCAGCTGATCTTCAACGAGGCCCTGCCCGAATCGCTGGGGTATCTGGGATACGATGACAAGGACAGGCTCATGGACCGGGGAGCGATCAAAGATCTGACTTCCGAACTGCACCGGAGCCTGCCCAACGAAGAGACTGCCCGCGTCCTGGACCGGATCAAGGAAATCGGCTTCTACTACGCCACCAAGTCCGGCATCACCATTGCCATCAACGACATCCAGGTGTCGGAGCGCAAGCGCGATATTCTTGAGAGAGCCACCCAGGAAGTTGCCGATCAGGAAGAGAACTTCATGATGGGCATGATGGGCGAGGACGAAAGGTACGAGCAGATCATCAAAACCTGGACCGAGGCGTCTAACCAGATGGAAGAGGTGGTATCTGAGGACCTGGGCAACTACGGCGGCGTCGGCGTCATGGCTGCGTCGGGCACCAAGGGTAACATCGCCCAGATCAAGCAGATGGCCGG
>JAJDWF010000082.1 GCA_022825745.1 Dehalococcoidia bacterium
GCCAAGATCGGCTAACCACCCCTCTCTCACCATTCACACACCCCATTTAGGAGAACCGCAATGCCCGCAAAGAAGTTGGCATACTCCGAAGAGGCCCGTAAGTCGCTGCGAACCGGCATCGACACGCTGGCCGACTCGGTAAAGATTACCCTCGGCCCCCGCGGCCGCAACGTAGTGCTGGACAAGAAGTTCGGCCCTCCCCAGGTCTGCTCCGACGGCGTGACCATCGCCAAGGAAATTGAGCTCCCCGACGCCTTCGAGAACATGGGCGCCCAGCTGCTCAAGGAAGCCGCCACCAAGACCAACGACGCCGCCGGTGATGGCACCACCACCAGCATCGTCCTGTCCCAGGCCATCATCAACGAAGGCTTCAAGAACGTCACCGCCGGCGCCAACCCCATGGCCATCAAGCGCGGTATCGAGCGCGCGGTCAGCGAGATCGTAGGCGAGCTACAGTCCATGTCCCAGCCCGTGGAGACCCGCGAACGCATCGGGCAGGTTGCTTCCCTCTCCGCCCATGAGGACGCCATCGGCGAGACCATCGCCGAAGCCATGGAAAAGGTCGGCAAGGACGGCGTTATCACCGTCGAAGAGTCCCGCGGCCTCACCGACGAGATCGAGTACGTGGAAGGCATGCAGGTTGACCGCGGCTACATCTCTCCTTACTTCATCACCAACAGCGACCGCATGGAATCCGCCATCGACGACTCGTACCTGATCATCACCGATAAGAAGATCTCCGCCGTCGCCGACCTGGTTCCGGCCCTTGAGAAGCTGCTTCAGGTCGGTCAGAAGAACGCCGTCATCGTCGCTGAGGACGTGGACGGAGAGGCGCTGGCGACCTTGGTGGTCAACAAGCTGCGCGGCATTATGAACGTCCTGGCCGTCAAGGCCCCCGGCTTCGGCGACCGCCGCAAGGCCATGCTGGAAGACATCGCCATCCTGACCGGCGGCACCGTCATCAGCGAAGAGACCGGCCGCCGGCTGGACTCGGCCACCATCGAGGACTTCGGCCGCGCCCGGCGCGTTTCGTCCACCAAGGACGACACCACCATCGTGGAAGGCCACGGCTCCGAGGAAGCGATCCAGGCCCGCATCAACCAGATCAAGGCCCAGATCGAAGACACCACCTCCGAATACGACCGTGAAAAGCTCCAGGAGCGCATGGCCAAGCTGTCCGGCGGCGTTGCCGTCATCAAGGTCGGCGCTGCCACCGAGATCGAGCTCAAGGAGCGCAAGGCCCGCGTGGAGGACGCCCTGTCCGCCACCCGTTCCGCGGTTGAAGAGGGCATCGTCCCCGGCGGCGGAGTCGCCCTAGTCCGCGCCCAGCGCGCCCTGGAAGGCGTCAGCAACCTGACCGGCGACGAAGTGGTCGGCCTCAACATCATCCGGCACTCGCTGGAACAGCCGCTCAAGATCATCGTCGAGAACGCCGGTGGTGAAGGCGCCGTCGTCCTGCACGACGTCAAGGACCAGTCCGATGACTACGGCTACGACGCCGAGGTCAGCGAGTTCGGCCCCATGCTCGAGCGCGGCATCATCGACCCGGTCAAGGTGACCCGCTCTGCCCTGCAGAACGCCGCCTCCGTGGCCGCCATGGTGCTCACCACCGAGTCCATGATCACCGAGATCCCCGAGCCCATGCCGGCAGCCCCCGCGGCTCCCCCCATGGACTTCTAGGTCTCTGACCACAGACCCGGACGGGTATGCAGCCGGGGCGGTCCCAGCGACCGCCCCGGTTTTTGATGTTATCCAGTCGGCTTTATTTGATAGCCGATTGGGAGTATATTTGTCGCCGATCATCCCCAACCCGAACCTGTGACAGTGCGCTGCTTCCTGGGCCCGGGACCACACTCCGCGTGAGGCCACTTCTGAACCGCTCTCCATTACGTCGTTTCCTGGACTGGCATCCACCCACGCCGTTTTTTTACGGGTGGCTGGTGCTGGCGATGGGCTGCCTGTCCAGCGCGGGCGGCTCCAGCGTTTCCCAAGTGGTGATGGGGACCATCCAGGTCTATATCTCCCAGGACACCGGCTGGAGCATTGAAAGGATCGCCATTGCGGTGACGGCAGGCACCTGGATCTCGGGACTGTTCGCCCCCGCGGCTGGGTATATGGCTGACCGCTACGGCCCGCGTCTGCTTACTACCATGGGCCTGGTCGTCGTCGGTTGCTGCCTGTTGGTCATATCGGCGACCAACAACAACTCGCTGCTACAGTTCATTATCCCCTACGTCATCGCCCGTTCTATCAGCAATCCATTCCTCATCGGGGTGGTGCCTCGAGTCGCTACGGTCAATTTTTTCCGTCGGTGGCGCAACATTACCATTGCCATTTCGGGGATGGCGCGACCAGTGGGCGGCGCAATCAACATTCAGATAATCTCGTTGATCGCGCTCAACCAGAGCTGGCGCGCCGCTTATGGTTACGTCGGCATCTTTCTGCTGCTCCTGGCGGTGCCGGCGTTCCTGACCATGCGCCGGACGCCGGAGGAAATCGGTATGCTGCCGGACGGCGCCCGTCCCGGTCGGGCTACGGCCGATGCGCGGCGCACCGCCGACGGTCGGCCCAGTGGTGCCGGGCTTGAACCCGAATTCAGTTGGACTGCCCGGGAGGCCATGCGAACCCGCGCTTACTGGTGCCTAGCCGGCACTGCCGTTTTTGCGATCATAGCGTCTGCTGGATCGGGCTACATCCTGGTGCCGTACCTGGTGAGCCCGTCCGGCCCCGGCCTCGCCAACTTTCAGGCGGTGGGCGTGGGCAGTTTGGGCGCCGTTCTGGCTTTGACCACCCTGGTGTGGGGATACATGGCCGACAAGCTGGGACCGCGACACTGCATGTTGATTACTATCACCGGGGCCGTAGCGTCGGGTATTTTTCTGATCACCGGCGTGAACTCGGTGTTGACGGCCTACATATTCGCCGTCCTGTGGGGGTTCTTCTCCAACACGGTTGGCACGCTGGAGCATATGTTGCTGGCCCAATACTTCGGCCGGGGTTCCTTCGGGGCAATCATGGGTTCCTTGGGCCCGCTTCAGACCACAGCGTTGGGAGTGGGGCCGCTGTTCGGGAGTTATCTGCTCACTTACACGCACAACTACTCGTTGGTCTTCATGGTACTGATGGCAATGTACGCCGGTGCGGGATTGCTGATTTTCCTGGCCAAGGCGCCCCGGCTCCCGCCACGCGCTACCGCGTCCGGCCCCGATACCGCGTCGGCGGCAGTATAATCACCCCAATCCAACCAGCGGAGGACTACGATGTCAGAAGCAACTTACATGAACCCAAGCGGAATCGCCGACCCCTCGCCTTCGGGCTTCACCGCGGTCGTCAAGGCCGGCAACACCGTGTATATCGCCGGGATGGTCGCCCAGGACGAGAACGGCAACGTCGTCGGCGAGGGCGACGCGGAAGCCCAGACCCGGCAGATCTGGCACAACATCGGCGTGGCGGTGCAAGCGGCCGGCGGCAGCCTGGCCGACATCGTGAAGACCACCACCTACGTCACCGGCATCGAGCACGGCGCCGCGGTGCGCCGAGTGCGCGGCGAGCTGTTCCCACAAAATCCACCCACCAGCACACTGCTAGTCGTCAGCGAACTCGCCAACCCCGCCTACGTAGTCGAAATCGAGTCCATCGCGGTAATCGGCTAACCGCTTCGGCCCCGCCAATTCGGTGGGCCGGCAAATTTCAGAACGGTCAGCGGCGGCGCTAATATCCTTGGGACTCGCGCCGCCGTTCCTGTAAAACCAGCCACATCCGATGCCACACGAACCGGCGCTCCGGTTCTTCCAGCCGCCGGCCGATTAGCTGGCGCACGGCCAGCACCGCCTGCCCCGCGAAGAATCCCCAGTGCCCCGGCTCCTCGCGGATCCAGCCCTCCAGCCGGTCCGGGTGAGCATCGGCGATTCCCGCCAGTACCCGGTCCAGGGCGATGTCCCGATCGTCCGCACCGGCGGCCATCTGCCTAGCCGCCGCCCACGGGCCGGACTATTTCCAGCGCATCCCCGGGGTTCAATTTGACGGCGGCGAAGTCCTCTTTGCGGATTACCTGCCCGTTGTAACCCACCGCGATGAATTTCATGTTCACGTCTATGGTCGCCAGGTAGGATTGCAAATCCAGGCCTTCATCCGCTTCACGAAGCTTGCCGTTGACTTTCAATGTGATCATGGCGACGGTACACCTCCCATCAAACGCGGCGCGAAATATTGGCCACTCGCTCTGCCACTGATTTCGGGGCAACCGCGTCAGCCATGGAATTCTTGAGCCGTTGTGCCGCAGCGCAAGGGTCATCGTGCGCCAGCACGCTGGTGATTACCGCGACTCCGCTGGCGCCGGCGGCCATCACCTGCCCGGCGTTATATTCCGTGATGCCTCCGATTCCCAGCATCGGAATGGCTACGCCGGCTGACGCGATTCGGGACAGCAGGTCCGGGCCGGAGGGCTCTTCTCCAGGGTGGGAATTGCTGGCGAACATCGTGCCCACCAGCAGGAAGTCGGCGCCGGACTCCGCCGCTTCGCAAGCCCCCGATACCGAATGCACGGACCGGCCGATGACAGCAGCGTCACCCATGATGGCGCGGACCGCGCCGGTAGGCAGCGCGGCCTCGCCCAACTGCACGCCGTCTGCCCGCGCTGCCACCGCAACGTCGGCGCGCTCGTTGATCAACAGCAGCGCCCGGCCGGCGCCGACCTCGCGCAACTGCTCAGCCAGTTCGAGAAGCGCAGCCCCCGGCATTTCCTTGTCGCGCAGTTGGACAATATCCACGCCGCCGTCCACGGCAGCCGCAACCCGGCCCGGCAACTCATCCGGGGGGCATACCCTGCGGTCGGTTATCAGGCACAAACCGAGGCGGGGCAAACGCCCGGTATTGCCGCTGAACGGAGAAACCATCGGGTACCACTAGTCGGCTACTGCCGGCTCCG
>JAJDWF010000023.1 GCA_022825745.1 Dehalococcoidia bacterium
TCGCATCCCGCTGGCTCCGGTGCGAACCTACGACGAGGTGCGCGCCGACCCGTCCCTGGCCGACCTGTTCGTGGTGATAGAACGGGACGACACCGGCCCGGTGGCCTACCCCGGCGTGCCTTACCGACTCAGCCAGGCCGACGTTGCAAATCCCGAGCCGGCCCCGACTCTGGGTCAACATAACCGGGCCGTTCTGTGCGACGAGTTGGGATACTCGCCCACGGAACTGGTCAAGCTGTATCAGACCGGAATCATCTGAAAGGCGCCGCCATGCTGCTGCGAATCGGAATCGTCTGTCTGGTGGTATTCGTGGGCAGTTGCCTCATCGCCCGGCAGATTGCCCTTCGTAAAAACCACCGCCCGGAGGTTATCATTGCCGCCGGCATAATCGTGGGCGCCATCGTTTTCGCCGGGCTTTGGACAGTGAGCCTGGTGTACCAACCGCTGTACACCAAGATTGCCGGCGCGGTTGCGCTGGCCGCGATGCCGGCCGTGGCCGCATGGATAGTTCCCGAACGGAAACAAGAATGACCCGCAGGCAAAGCGATAGGTATGTCTGAAAACGCCTCAAACAGCAACAGGGATGCGAACGGCGGCGCGCTGGCCGGCTATCGGGTGCTGGATTTCGGTTGGGTGCTGGCCGGAGCCATTCCCGGCATGGCGCTGGCCGACATGGGCGCGGAGGTCATCAAGGTCGAGACCAGGCAGCGCCTGGACTACATGCGGATGGGCCGGCCCATCGTGGGGGACCAACCCGACCCTGAGCAGAACCCCATGTTCCACAACGTCAACCGGGGCAAGCTGAGCGTCACCCTCAACATCGGCGAACCCGACGCCGTGGAACTGGCGAAACGCCTGGTCGCCAAATGCGACGTGGTGATCGAGAACTTCTCGCCCGGGGTGATGGACCGCCTGGGCCTGGGCTACGAAACGCTGCGCGCCATCAAGCCGGAGATTGTGATGGCGTCGATATCATCCACCGGGCAGGACGGGCCGCTGCGAGACCTGCGCGCCTACGCTCCGTCCATCGGGGCGCTGTCCGGTTTGGACAGCACCATGGGATACGAGGGCGGCGGGCCGTTGGGACTCAAGCACGCTTTTGGAGACATCTGCGGCGCGCTGCACGCGGTTTTTGCAATCGTGTCGGCGCTGTATCGCCGCAACCGGACGGGTGAGGGACAGTACATCGACGTATCCATGCTGCGCGCCACGGTGGTGACGCAGGGCGTTGGGTTGATGGAGCAGGCCCTGACCGGCCGGGCGCTGCAACCGCGCTGCAACTATGATCCGACGATGGTTCCTTACGGCAACTACCCCTGCGCCGGCGAGGATAAGTGGATCTCCATTGCGGTCGCCACCGAAAGCGAATGGCAGGGTTTCATCTCCGCAATGGGCGACCCGGCGTGGGCAAAGGACCAACGGTTCAGCAGCCGGTACCGACGGCAGCGGCACCGCCGGGAGTTGGACGGTCTGTTGTCCCAATGGACGGCCGGCCATGATCCGGACGCCCTCACCGAAATGCTGCAAGGCCACGGTGTCGCCGCCGCGCCGGTGTTGAGCGCCGAGGAGCGTCTTTTCCATCCGCACTTCATGGAGCGGAGGTTGTACAGCGACATTGACCATCCGGCTCTGGGCGCCGAACCCATCTTCAACCTGATGTGGGGGTTGAGCAAGACTCCATCGTCAGTGCGTCGCCACGCGCCGCTCATGGGCGAACATAACCGGCAGGTGCTGTGCGGCACGCTGGGATTGAGCGAGGCGGAACTGGCGGAGTTGGAAGAGCGGCAGGTGATATATTAGCCGCGATTATGAACAAGCGAGAGGACCGGCAATGACGCAGCAACAACCCCAGCAACAGGTCGTAGAAACTTTGCCCGAAGTGGAGGGCGGCATTTCCGACGAGGCCCTGGCCGCCGCCCGCGCCATGATCGGCGTGCGGATGCGCACCGAGCAGTACGTCCGGCAGGCCAACCTGGACACCATGCTCAACTTCGTCAACGGCATCGGCGACGCCAACCCGCTGTTCCGCGACCAGGAATACGCCGCTTACTCCAAGTACGGCAGCGTCGTCGGCCACCCCTGCGCGCCGTACATGCGCCACTGGTCGGGCCGCACCCGCTGGGGTCTGCCCGGCGTCCACGGATTCTTTGCCGGGAACGACTGGGAGTTTTTCCGAGTGCTGCGGCCCGGCGATGCCGTCAACTGCGTGGAGCGCGTGCTGGACGTGCAGGAAAAGCAAAGCCAATACTCGGGCCGGCTGGTTATCCAGTACGTTGAGACGACCTACTCCAACCAGCGCGACGAGGTGGTGGCCCGCGTGGTGGGCTGGTGCACGCGCCACCAGCGGCGCGCCTCCCGCGAACGGGGCAAGTACGCTGACGTTCCCAAGCGCCACGAGTACACCGAGGACGAACTGGCGGCCATCGACGAGCAGGTACTCAACGAGACAGCTCGCGGCGGCCAGCCCCGTTACTGGGAGGACACTGAAATCGGCGAGGAGCTGCCCACCGTCGTGCGCGGCCCATTGTCGTTGCAGGACGTGAGCGCGTTTCTGGTGGGAACCGGACGCTCCAGCGCCCACGGCGTGCTGCTGCGCGAGGCCATGCGCCATCCCAACCACTTTTTCCGCAACCCTGAGTCCGGCGGCGGCCTGGAGTACACCGGCATCGGCCACCTGCGAGATTCCGTAGCCGAGGCGGTGGGCGTCCCCGGCGCCTACGACTACGGGCCGCAGCGGGTCTCATGGCTGGGCACGCTGATGACCAACTGGATGGGCGATGACGCGTTCCTCAAGCGTCTGCGTGTAGAGACCCGGCGGTTCAATGTCTATGGCGACACCCAGTTCCTCAAGGGCCGTGTCGCCCGCAAGTACCTACACAAGGGCAACGCCCTGGTGGACGTGGATATCTGGGCCGAGAACCAGCGCGGCGAAATCACCGCCCCCGGCATGGCCACGGTTCAGCTCCCGTCCCGCGACCCGCGCAACCCGTGGTTCACCGACGGCAGCCACCTGTCCCTGCGGGACGTAACGCTGCCGGAGGAGGCGCCGCCGATACTGCCGGTTTGATTCGGCGCAAGCAGTGCTGGATTGTGGATCGTGATCTACTTTGAATGTTCATATCTGGGTGGCCGGGTGGAACTCAACGATGAGCGCGAGCGGCACATCAGAGACGGTCACGGAGAACTCCTTTTGGAGCGGGTCGAATATATCGCCCTCACCCTTCACTCTCCGGATCGGATACAGCGCAAAGTACCGGACGACAACTCCCTCCAGTTCTGCCGCTGGTATAATGATTTAGGCAAGTACGTGGTTGTAGCGGTAATCAACGATTCTAGACCGCGCAAGTGGGTAGTGACTGCCTATATTGCCGGCAGGCTACCCAGAGGAGAAATAGTATGGGAACGCAACTGATTTTCTCCTACGACCGGATTGGCGATATCCTATTCGTTGGTAGATGTTGTCCTTATCGGGAGCAGGACTCCGACGATATCGAGGACATGGTCGTCGCCAGATTCAACCCGGACACCGGCGAAGTTGAAAGCTTTGAGGTGTTGTTCGTCTCCAGGCGCATCACCAGCCACGACCCATTCCAGTTGGACATCCCCGTTACGGCCGGTGAAATCAACGACCAGCCGGTGCCGCCGGAATTTGACTGCCTGGTTCAACCCAGATCGAAGTGGCTCACTGTGCCGAAAGCCGCCGTGGTCGGTATGGAGCTTGACGTCAGGCCGCCCAAGTTCCCCACTTATCCCGGCAACCGCCCCGCCGACATCAGCCGCTACGAGTTGATACTTGACACCGCAACGCCATTGGCAGGATAGGAAGGGAGTAAATCGCGTGAATACGTGCGTAGAACCGTTCGATGACAGCAAATTGTACGAATCCATTTTGCGTACGGAGGAAACCGAAAATGCAGATGAACCGCCTGAAAGACAGGGTTTGCTAAACCTGAGGCAGTACGATTACACGGTCGCGTATGACGACTATGCTATTGGATATAAGGAAGCGGCAGACCAACTCATAGCCGGAATAAGAACAGAGCGGCGCCTCGATTCACATTTGGCCTACCCTGTAATGTTCCTGTACCGGCACTATCTGGAACTCCGGTTGAAAGAAATCGTCATCGGATTAAAGGAACAGGGCTCTCTATCCGCCGATTTCGACCGCTACAATTTGTGGCCCCAACTTCCTGATTACCGAGACTACCAAGTGCGTGGTCATAGGTTGACGTTCTTTTGGAACCGGATGCTGGCCTATTGGTTCAGTGCTATAGAAGCGGGCCTCGTGACCGGAATTGCCCTTGAAGAATTGGAAGCCAAGTACGACGTCGTCGGAGAACGCATCAACGAACTTGACGAAATCGACAGGTCATCGGAGGTTTTCAGGTATCCGGTCGACAAAAACGGAAATCCTTATCAGATCAGGGTGCTCAATTCTCGTGAATTGCGCCATGTGAGGGACGTTGTAGAGGGTATAGCCTATCACTTGGACACCATCAGCGGTTTGGTGTACGAAGCCAAAGAAAAATTGAAGGAACAATACGAACACGCAGTGCATGCGTACTATGATGATTTGCACGCTGACTATCTGATTGGCCAGTGGAAGGACGCTCGCTAAGCTGCATCGGCACTTTCGTAACGAGCAACACATTTGAGGATGACCGAGCGAGCTTCACGACATTCCCTTGGGGCGTTGCTGCTGGTGGCGATAGTAGCAATGTTGGTTTTCGTCGCTTGCGTCTCCGAACCGACGGAGGCACCAGCGTCAGCAACACAACCCACTGCCGAACCACCGGCCCCCGTCGCCACCGCAGTAGCTCAAGCGGAAGCAACGGTGATAGCCGCCCATGCCAACTCTGGAACGCTCTACTGTGGTCGCCTATGCCAAACAGATTTCTGGCTTACAGCTAACGTAGCGATACTGGACGCTGAATTGGCACGTGGCGCCCAAGTTGACGCTAGAGACGGCGATGGCCGTACCCCATTACATTATGCAGCTCGGCTCGCTGATATTTCCGTTGTTGAGGCGCTCCTGGAACGGGATGCCGACATCGATGCTATCGACTATGAAGGGTATACGCCTCTACACGTTGCGGCAACTAACCGTAAGGACGGTCACCGGCAGGACGCCGCCGCGATTGCGCTGTTGCTGGAACGTGGCGCTGAACCGAATGGGAAGAATGAGTGGGGTTATACGCCATTGCATGGTGCCAATAACGCAATGACCGCCGTGCTGTTGCTATCTTATGGTGCAGATATTGAGGCAAGACCATTGCACGATGGTATGACGCCGTTGCTTTATGCGGCCAGTTCAGCA
The DNA here is from genome assembly GCA_022825745.1 of Dehalococcoidia bacterium. Taxonomy (GTDB): domain Bacteria; phylum Chloroflexota; class Dehalococcoidia; order Lucifugimonadales; family UBA3495; genus Bin87. Next base: position 5,318 of record JAJDWF010000023.1, read on the forward strand.
CGTCTTGATGTTGTAACTGTGCTGTTAGAATCCGGGGCAGATGTTAATGCTCGCCGGTACGGACAAGGCTATACATCCTTGTACAGGGCGGTGTCTGAAGGAAATCCCAATATCGTCGCTCTGCTGTTGCAATATGGCGCCGACGTGAACGCTCATGACGAAGACGGACGGACTCCTTTACATGCGCCGGCTAATTGGCATTCCAGTACTCTCGTCTCTTTATTACTGGAGAACGGGGCCGACATCAATGCAACGGGAAGCGATGGTAAAACGGCTTGCCAGGATGCGACGGATTATGAATATCCCGAAGAAATTCGCAAATTAGTCTGTCCGTAATTACATCTTCTTACCCGGCTAGAAGTCCAGCAACCATTATGACCGCTCCCACCACCCTCCCCAACCTCAGCGTGCTGGAGGTTGCTTCGCTGATTCCCGGCCCTTACTGCGGGAAGCTGCTGGCGTCGTTGGGCGCGGAGGTTATCAAGGTGGAGCCGCCCGGCGGGGGCGATCCGGCCCGACGGCGGGGGCCTTTCCCGGGTGACGTTCCGCATCCCGAGCGCGGCGGGCTGTACCTGTACCTGAACACCGGCAAGCAGAGCATCACCCTGAACCTGTATGACCCCGCCGGGCTCGACCTGCTGCGGCATCTGGTTGCCCGCGTGGATATGGTGGTGCATGACTATACGCCCGCCAACGCTGCCGCCGTCGGACTGGACTCCGATTCGTTGCTGGCTGCCAATCCCAACGTCATCATCGTCCCGATAACGCCATTCGGTAGCAGCGGGCCTTACGCCGACTACCGTGCCGGACACCTGGCGACGTTTCACGCCGGCGGGGAGGGTTGGCTGCTGCCCAACGGCGTTGCCCTGGATACTTTCCCGGACCGTGCGCCCATCGTCGCCGGCGGCAACATGGGCGACTACCAGGCCGGACTCACCGCCGCCGTGGGGGCATTGGCCGCCGTCCATCATCGCCTGGCTAACCCCGACGCATCGGGGCAGATGGTGGACGCATCGGCGCAGGAGGCGCAGTTGTCCGTCGGGTACATGCCCATCCAGCGCCACGAATCCGAGGGCATCACCGAGACGCGGTTCTCCCGCTACTTTCGCGTCGGTGGCGTGCTGCCGGCCTCCGACGGCTACGTGGAGTTGCTGACGCTGGAGCCGCGCCAGTTCCAGGGCCTGCTGGAGTTCATGGGTAACCCCGACTGGGCGACGCCAGAGATGTTCAGCGACCCGGCCACCCACGGCCCCGAGCTGAACCGCCACATGCGCGAATGGTTCGGCCAGCACACCCGGGAGTGGCTCTACGCGGAGGGCCAGGCCCACGGCGTCCCCGTCGCGCCCTACTACACGCCGTCCGAGGTGTTCACCAGTCCGCAGCAGCGGGAGCGCGACTTCTACGCGCAGGTTGACCACCCCGAAACCGGCCCCCTGGAATACACCGGCGTCCCCTTCCAGTTCAGCGAAACTCCCACGACGCAGACCCGCGCGCCGCTGCTGGGTGAGCACAACGTGGACGTGTACTGCGGGCTGTTGGGCTATGCGGAGCGTGAGTTGGCGGCGTTGGCGCGGGCGGGGGCGATCTAACTAAACCAGCCTGCTGGCAACCCGGTCTTGCTTTGGCGGTTGTATAATCCCTTCATCCCTGCGAACCCGTCCGTACAGGGCGGACGGTTCGCCATTACTGGAGGTAACCCCTATGGACTTTGGACTTGAAGGCAAGCTGGCATTCGTTGGCGGCGCGAGCCGCGGCATCGGCAAGGCTATCGCCATTGAACTGGCTCGCGAGGGCGCCGACGTGGTGGTCGGTTCCCGCTCCATGCCCGACCTGGAAGCGACCGCCGCCGAAATCGTCGAGACAACCGGCCGCCGCGCCATCCCCATGTCCTTCGACGCCACCGACCGCGCGTCCGTGGACCGGGTCATCAACTCCGCCGCCGACACGCTGGGCGGCCTGCACATCCTGGTCAACAGCGCGTCGCTGCCCGGCGGTTCGCCATCGGCCACGGGACCAATCGAGGACCTGATCGACGAGGACCTGATCAGCGACTTTGACGTCAAGTTCGTGGGCGCGTTGCGCTGTTCCCGCGCCGCCATTCCGCTGCTCAAGGCCCAGGGCTACGGGCGCATAATCAACATCAGCGGACTCAACGCCCGCAACGCCGGCAACCTCAGCGGCGGCGCGCGCAACACCTCGCTGGTGCACATGACCAAGACGCTGGCCGCGCAATTGGGACAGTTCGGCATCACGGTCAACTGCATCCATCCCGGCACCACGCGCACCGAGCGCACCCCCAGCCTACTGGCCGCCCGCGCCGAGCAGCTTGGCGTGTCACCGGAGGAGGCTGAAGCCCAGGACTTCGCCCCCGGTTCGGGGCGCGGCAACCACATCTGCCGCATGGTGGATGCCTCCGAGATCGGCTACCTGACCGCGTTCCTCGCGTCCGACAAGGCGTGGGCGATTACCGGCGAACTGATCGCCGCGGGCGGCGGCACCGGCAGCGCGGTGTACTACTAGGGCGGACGGGCCATTGCGGAGCATTGCCATGACCAACTCATCCGCACCGCTCTCCGGCGTTCGCGTCGCCGACTTCTCGGTCCACGCCGCCGGGCCTTTCGCGGGCATGATCCTGGCGTCGCTGGGCGCGGACGTAATCAAGGTGGAGTCGGCGGCGCGGCTGGACATAACGCGCCGTCCCCACGCCATGTACGGCAAGCCGCCCTCGTCCTTCGAGCAGGTCAACGCCAGCAAGCGCTCCGTAACCCTCAACCTCAAGGAGCCGCGGGCGCTGGAACTGGCCTACGACCTGGTGCGCATCTCCGACGTGGTGTTGGAGAACTTCCGGCCGGGCGTGATGGACCGTCTGGGCCTGGGCTACCCACAACTGCGCGAGATCAAGCCGGACATCATCATGGTGTCGCTGTCGTCCAACGGGCAGACCGGCCCGGAGGCGCGCTACGCCGGCTACGCGCCGATGTTTGCGGCGTTGGGCGGCCTGGGCTACCTCACGGGCTACTCCGACGGGCCGCCCGTGGAACTGCGCCACGCCATGGACCACACCGGCGGCATGATGGCGGCGTTTTCCGCCGTCGCCGCCCTGTGCGCCCACCGGAATCACCAGGTGGGACAGCGCGCCGACGTTGCCGTCCGCGACATCGCCACCGCATTCATGGGCCACGCCCTTATGGACACTGCCATGAACCAGCGGGACGCGCAACGCATGGGCAACCGGGACGACGCCATGGCTCCCCACGGCGTCTTTCCCTGCCTCGGCGAGGATCAGTGGATAACCATTGCCGTGGCCAACGATTCCGAGTGGGATGCTTTGAAACAGTCAATGGGCAACCCGTCGTGGGCCGAGTCCGACGACTACGGCGACGCCTATCTGCGCTGGCAGCATCAGGATGCGCTTGAAACTCGATTGTCCGAATGGACGGCCAGTCGGGACGCCTTTGCGTTGACTGACCTGCTGCAAGGTGCCGGTATCGCCGCGTTTCCGTCGCTCTCCGCCGACCAGTTGATGGACGATCCCCACCTGGCGGCGCGAAACGCCTTTCCGACTACTACGGATGCCACGCGGGGCGAACAGCGGTCCGTCGCGCCGCCCTGGCATTTCTCGGAGACTCCCACCGACTCGTTGCGCTGGACGCCGGAACTCGGCCAAAACAACCAGGAGGTATTCTGCGGCCTGCTGGGCATGGACGAAGCGGAGCTCCACGCGCTGCAGGAATCCCAAATCGTTTGGTAACTTACAGGTTCCGCCAGGAGAACAACCGTGACCGACTATTCCTCATACGAGCACCTGCTCATCGAAAAGTCCGACGGGATCATCACCCTCACGATGAACCGTCCGGAATCCCTCAACTCCACCAACTTCAAACTCCATAACGAACTGAGCCGCATCTGGCTGGACATCGCCGCCGACCCCGAGGTTCGCGTTGCCGTTGTTACGGGCGCCGGCGAGGCCTTCTCCGCCGGGGGCGATTTCGAGATGATCGAGCAGGCCATCGACAACCCGGCCATCGTAGCCCAGAACACCCAGGAAGCCGGCGACATCGTCTATAACATCCTGAACCTGGACAAGCCGGTAATCTCCGCAATCAACGGCGTTGCCGTGGGCGCGGGGCTGGCCGTGGCGCTGATGGCCGACATATCCATCGCCGCCGAGGACGTGCGCATCACCGACGGGCACATCCGCCTGGGCGTCGCCGCCGGTGACCACGCCGCCATCATCTGGCCCCTGCTGTGCGGCATGGCCAAGGCGAAGTACTACCTGCTCACCTGCGACTTCCTGGACGGCAAGGAGGCGGAACGCATCGGCCTGGTCAGCATGGCCGTCCCTCGCGACGAATTGACGGAAACCGCCATGCGCGTCGCGCGGCGCCTGGCCGACGGCCCGCAGCCGGCCATACGGTTCACCAAGCGCGCCCTCAACCAGTGGCTGCGCCAGGCCGGGCACACGTCGTTCGACTACTCCCTGCTGGCCGAGGCCCTGGGCTTCTTCGGCGACGACGTGAAGGAGGGGCTGGCCGCCCTGCGGGAACGCCGGCGGCCGGAGTATCCGTCGGCACGGTAGAGGGTCCAATACGGGAACCTGGCGAGTTGGGCGTAGTCCCATATCGTCGTATGGCGTTACAATACCGCCAGCTTGTCCAATTTTGACGGAGACTGCGCTTCCAATGTACCCAGCTCACATTTTTGCCGACAATCCCATTGACCGGGGCGAGGTTGAACGCCGCGATGAGGATTGGATCGTCCAGCAATCGCAGGCGAGCAGCAGCAAGTTCCTGCCTTTCCGTAACCTGAACGTCCTGCTTACCGACGACTCGCCGCCCGAACTCGGTTGGTTGTCCACGAGGCAGGCGCAGCCGCTGCCGGCCAGCGCCGAGTGGATCTTCCTGGGTCTGCTGGACGGCGTTGCCCACTTCGCTTACGACCTGTCCAAGGATGCCGCCGCAGCCGAGCAGGTTCTGGACGCCACCGGCTGGCATTTTGAGGACTGCCGCACCGCCGGCGAGACCATGTCCGGCCCCAACACCGGGATGCTGTCCCAGGCCCGCTCCCAGCTGGACTGGAACCTGCGGCACAGTTTCTGCTCCGTTTGCGGGCATCCCACCGACAAGGGACGCGGCGGGCAGGTGCGACAGTGTCCCGCTTGCAGTGCTCAGCACTTCCCGCGCACCGACCCGGTAGTGATTACCGTCGTCGCGGACACCGACGGCGACCGCTGCCTGCTGGGCCAGTCTCGCGGCCGCCTGCAACGGATGCGGGCCTACTCTGCCCTGGCCGGCTTCATGGATCAGGGCGAGTGTATCGAGGAAGCCGTGGCCCGCGAGGTCATGGAAGAGGCGGGCATCAAGGTCAAGAACGTGCGTTATCACTCGTCGCAGCCGTGGCCCTTCCCGTCGTCCCTGATGATTGGCTGCATTGCCGAGGCCGACACCACCAGCATCAACATGGACAACGAGGAGATGACCGACGTCAAGTGGTTCACCCGCGCCGAGGTGCTGAAGGCGCTGGAGGGGCGCAGCGAGGAGCTGACGGTGCCCGGGCCCATTGCCATCGCTCACCATCTCATCAAGGCGTGGGCGACGGGCGAGACGCCCTGATTCGCCGTTCCCGTCTATCGGATACGCAATAGGGCCGGGCGGTGTGACGCCGGGCCTGTTGCGTCATCCCGCCGCCATTCCGTACGCTGGAATTATCCTGCAACGGAGGCGCGCCGTCATTTGACTGCTATTCACCCGTACACCGACAGTTCCCTGGTGGGAGACCTCGACGAACCATCAGGGCAATTCCCGTATGTACACTACCCGCCTTACTCCCGCTCGTATCTGCGCGATTTCCTCGCCCACCTGGGCAGCAAATTCGGCGGCGACGTCACATCCGCCGTACCCTCCCTGGGCGAGCCGGGTCTCTACGCGCTGAGCGCAGCCCTCGCCCTGGGCCTTCACGAGGATCAGTTGGAGGCTGGCGACAACCTGCGGGATACGCTCATCGCCGAACTGCGCTCGAGGAACTGCAAAGGGATGGGAACGCAGCCCCGGGGTTCGGTGCGTCGCGGGCGTCTGGTCCAGATTGCAGCCACCTGTACGACGCTGGCCGTGGCCGGAGCGTCCGCGTTGCAGCGGCACAATCTGGCGGGTGATTGCCCATTCTGCCGCGCTCACGATTTCCGGGTTTTCCTGCCGGCGGTGCGTTGGCGCTGTTTTGCGTGCGGACGGCAGGGCGGGCTGCTGGAATTCGCCGAGAGCCTGCTGCACACCGACGCAGGCTACCGGCCGGACTCAACCCACACCCGGTACTCCGCTGATTCCATGGTGGCCGGCGCCAGCGGCGCGACCGCAACCACCAGGCTATCGTCTGACGATGTTCGAACCGGAACCGACCCAACGTAGCGGTCATTCTGGGCATCCCATTGCAACGTCATCCGCGTGGCCGGAGATTCCGGGGCATCGCCCAGGACCCAGACAATCCAGTCCTGCTGAACCCGGTTGTTGACCGCCACGAATCCGTCCGCCACCCAATTCTCCGCGTGGGCGTCGGATTCGTCGCCGGCAACGCGCATGGCCTGCACGCACATTCCCGGCCCGTTGATGGCGTCGTCGGTGACGTAGTGAAACCGCACCAGCGCGTCCCTGCCCGCGTATGCTGCCAGCGACGCCTCCCCGTCCCGCCAACCGTCGGACGCGCCAGTGTAGCCATACCCGTAGCTGTTCCCCACCGGGTTGGCGTCCGTGGTGCCCGTGGCCCGCAGCACGTCCCAGGTTGCTCCATTGTCCACGGATGCTGATACGTACAGGTAGTCCCATTCTTCCTCGATGTTGTGCCAATAGCGGTAGGTAAGCCTGGGCTGGGACCCATCCGCCGCCATTTCCGGGACCGTCAACTCTCGCGTCAAGGTCGCGGATATTGAGTCGCCCCGATTGCTCCACCAGCATTCGCCGTCCACTTCCGTCGGCAGCAACGGCGTCGTGGCGGAACCCTCAAAGTGCACGGTGGCGTTCCCCGGCGCATCCCGAATCTCGACGTAATCGATTCCGTACTGAGCCAGCGATTCAGCAGGTCCTTCATCGTCCGCCGGCTGGCGCCGGGTGATGGACGCCTTTACGTCCAGGTCCCGGTATCCGTGGGGGCCGGACTCCAGGTCCAGGCGGTTCGCCACCATCCAGTCGGCGAACACCGCGCCAAAATCGGCCGGCTGGCCGTGGGCGGTTGTCGCTCCCCGTTGGATCAGAAACTCATCGACTGCGGCGATCCCGTCGTTCTGGATCGCCAGCAGGTCCTGTAGCCCGCCGTCCGGCGCGTATTTTTCCCGCAGATAATGGGCGAACAGCGCGGCCGCCCCGTAGTTCAAGCCCACGTCCGCTTCCAGGTGGTCGGGCCAGTTGACCAGCGACGCATCGGGCCGGCGCAGGTAGCGGTAGATGCTTCTCGCCTGGTATCCCGCCTCCGTCACCGCGAGTTCGGAGAGTCCTTCGTTCAACCAGGTGGCCTCGGATTCGTCGGCTTCCTGGTGAATCACGTGCTGCAATTCGTGGGCCAGTATGTTCAGGAATCCCGCGTCGCCGTAGGACGCCGCTCGCGTATTGATATAGATGGCCGATACCTCGTTGCTGTACGGGCTGACGCTGGATGGATACCGGTCGCTTCCGGAGACATAACCGCCAACGCCGGGAATCCGCCCGCTGATTACGTGCACCCGGTCCGGTTCGTCGCCGTCGGCGAATACTGCTCCTACCCGTGGAAATACCTGCCCCTCGGCGCCCTCAACGGTTCTGGACAGCGAGTCATTGTCCACGTCCGCGCCGTCACCGGCCCACCAGTATGCGCTGTCCGAAATCGCCGCCAGTCGGAATTGGCTGCTGACCATCGTCATGCGCGGATAGTCCAGCGTCCAGAAGTCGCGGACATCCCCGACCTGCCAGCCGTGGTTTTCCGGTTGGCCGGTGGCCGGTGGCTCAGCGCCCTGCCATCGCATCTGTTGGGCCAATAGCCAAAGGTCGCGCGGGGGCGGGACCGGGAAGTCGCTGGCCGTCATTGCACCTGCCGGCGATTGAGCCGGGCGCGATGCGTTTTCTCCGCCCTGATCGGTGCGTCCAGCCGGACGTGTCGGCGCGGTGTCGGATTCGGGCGTTGCGGGCGTTGCGACGGTGGACGCCGGGGTCGTTGTCGTCGGGATTCGGGTAGTGTCGCCCGCTTGGGTTGCTGTCGCCGCCGGAGCGTTTGGCGCATCGTCGGGCGGGTCGTCCGTGGCGCACCCGATCCCTATCCACAGCGACGCGAGAAGCGCGAACAGGATCGCCAGCCCAAGCCGTGAACCGATCAGCGGTCTGGGGCCTCCATTGCTATGGCTCAGGGCTGGGTGGCTGCTCATTGGTGTCCGGTTCTTCGCGGCGCGGATCGGTGTTGTACCGGTTCATCGCGGTGTTAATACCCTCGGCAAGCAGACATTCCACAGCCTCGGCGGCGCGGAGGATCGCGTCGTTCACCGTCGTCGTTTCGGCGTCCGAGAACCGTCCCAGCACGTGGTCAACGCTGCCCGACACGCCAGGCCCGCCGATGCCGATGCGGAGCCTTGGGAAATCCACCGTGCGCACCTTCTGGATGATGTCCTTGATGCCGTTGTGCCCGGCGTCAGAGCCGCGCGCACGCAGGCGAATCCGGCCCACCGGCAGCGCCATTTCGTCGTAAATCACCACCAGGTCCGCCGGCCGGCCGCCGAACCTTGCCAACAGATACGCCACCGACTCGCCGGACAGATTCATGAACGTCCGCGGCTTGGCCAGCACCACCGGGTTTCCGTCACGGTATCCCTGCCCCAGCGCCGTGGTCCGGCGACGGTCGTTGATGGCGATCCCCCAGCGTTGCGCCAGCAGGTCAACGCAGCCGAACCCTACGTTGTGGCGGGTATCCCGATAACGAGGGCCTGGATTGCCCAAGCCCACGATGATTCGGGTCGGTGTGCGTTCCTGCTCCTGTTCCATGACCAACACGGCCAACAAGGTTGCCACGACGCCGCGCCGTTGACAAGGGCGATTGTGCCGACGCGACGCTGCTCCCGCGCTTTTACAGCATGGAGCGTTCCTGATATAGTTTTGAGGCGTACTTGACGCATTCTCCCCGGCCCAAGCCGGGGTTTTGATTTCCAAGACGTAGCCTGATCGAGCTTTCATGGGTCACATTCGTAGATTGGCTCCGGTTCTGACGCTCGTTGCCGCGATATGCGTGAGCGCGTCGTTGTTGGCGTGCGCTGCGCCCTCGTCGGACGGACCGGATGCGGAACACGCGGCCACGGTGCAGGCTTTGCTCCCGACATCGGAGTTATTGCCGGCGACTCCGGCCCGGAGCGACACCGGCATTCCGCCTACCGATGCTCCGGCCACTCCGACTGATACGCCGGCTCTCGCCACCGACACGCCGGCTCCCGTCATCAACACGCCGGAGCCGACCTATACGCCCAGGCCATTGCCGACCTACACGCCGCGCCCGACTCCGGTTCCCGCTAGCGAAAGGGAGCGCGCCCAGGGAGTTCCGTTTCAGGCCGAAACCCTGGACGGGTCGGTGTTGACCCTGTCGGATACCTATGGCACTCCGACGCTGCTGGCATTCTGGGCGCCCTGGTGACCCCATTGCCAGCGGGAGTTGCCCGCTGTCGCCGCGCTCTACCGGGAGGAACTGCGGGACGCCGGCGTGAATATCATCGGCGTGTCCCAGTTCAACACCACCGAAGTGGCAACCAGGGAGTTCGTGGAGCGCAATGAGCTCACCTTTCCCAACTTTTACGACCCCGACGCGGCGGTGGCGTCCGCCTACGGTATCAGGGGCGTTCCCACCTACGTGTTCCTGGACAAGGAGGGCCGCGTCGCGCGCACCAGCGCCGGAGCGCGGGGAGTCGGCCTGATCGAAGCGGTGTTGAACGAATTGAGCGTGGAGTGAACCGGGTAGAGCGAACCCGGGTGTATCAAACCGGGGTTGTGCTATAATCGGTTCCCGTTCTTATCATTGCAGGAGAGTGCGACTTGCGCCACTACGAACTTGTAACCATCCTCAGCCCGATGCTGAACCAGGACGACGCATCCGCCACGTGGGATGAAATAAAATCGTTTATCACCAACCGCGAGGGTGAAATCACCGCCGAACAGACTTGGGGAACCCGTCGTTTGGCGTACCCGATCCGCAAGGGGAACTACAATTTCCTGGAGGGGTCCTACTACCTGAGTTCCTTCGCCGTGGACAACCCCTTCAACCGCGAGCTGGAAAATTACCTGCGCCTGCACGACAACGTGCTGCGCGCGCTGGTGGTACGCTGCGATGGGCCGCTGGCCGAGAAGCCGGCGCCCGGGCCGTTGACCGCGCCGTCGCGGTACATCCCGCCGGGACGCGGTCGCCGCAATGACGGCGGTGGGCCGATACCGGAAGCTCCGGCCGGCGCAACCGAGCGCGGCTCCGGCCCGCCTGCGGCTGCTGCCCCGGCCGCTCCGCCGTCCGAAGCCCCAGCCGCACCGAGCGCCCCTGCCGATGCACCTGCTACCCAGGCGGCCCCCGAAGCCCCGCCGGCAGAACAGCCAGTAGTCCAGGCCGCGCCGGTAGCGGCTCCCGCAGAACCCGTGACCGCTCAGGCTCCTCCCGCCGAGGAATCAGCGGTGCAACCCGCGCCCGACGCTACGGCCGCGACTGCTGAGCCTGAACCTGCCGTGGCCCCCGAACCCGCCGCCGGCGAATCCGCCGCCGAAAGCGAAACGTAATCCCAGCATGAACAAGATCATCATCATCGGCAACTTGGGCCGGGACCCGGAGATGCGCTATTCGCCCTCCGGAAACCCAATGACGTCGTTCAGCATCGCCAGCAATCGCCGTTACACCACCGCCGCCGGCGAACAGCGAGAAGAAACCGAGTGGTTCAACTGTACCGCTTTCGGACGTCTCGCTGATACCTGCAACCAGTACCTTGCCCGTGGTCGTCAAGTGTACGTTGAGGGCCGTCTCCGTTCCCGTCAGTACGAACGGCGAGACGGGACGCCAGGATTCTCACTTGACGTAAACGTCACTGAAGTGCAATTCCTGGGTGGTCGTGACGACCAAAGCGGCGGAGGATATGGTGACTACGGCGACCAGCGTGGGGGATACGGCGCTGCCCAGGGCGGCGGGTATGACGAACCCCGTGGCGGCGGATACGGCTCCTACGGAGGGGGCGATCCGGGCGATGCTGCTGACGTTGATGACCTGCCTTTCTGAATCCGCCAGAGGCGTACGCAAGCTTTGTAAACTCTTGGAGGAACTCCTCAAATGACTACACCCGCCCCGTCCTCTCCGCCCCCCGCCGAAACACCGCAGTCTCCGCCCGCCGGCGCTGCCGCACCGCGTCCGCCTTCAGGGAACTTCGGGAACCGCCCGGGTGGCCCTCCAGGCGGCCCCGGCGGCCGTCCGGGTGGACCCGGCGGTCGGCCCCCGGGCCGGGGCGGCCCGCGCGGCGGCGGTCGAGGCGGCCGGCGTTACGGCCCGCGACGCCGGGTCTGCGCCTTCACGGTGGAAGGCGTGGTTCCCGATTACAAGGACGTTGACCGCCTGAGGCGATACATCTCCGAGCAGGGCAAGATAGAGCCGACCCGCAAGACGGGCACCTCGGCCAAGAACCAGCGACTGCTGGCCCAGGCGATCAAACGGGCGCGCTACCTGGCCCTCCTGCCCTACGCGCCTGAACACAGTATCAACATCGGTATGCGTTCCGGTCGCTAGTTGATCGCACCGAATTTGACGCTACCGCTGGCGATGACATGGTGAACCTGCCGCTGCCCTGGAAACGCAGCGCCGATACCGCAGCCGACGAACCACCGGACGCATCGGAAAGGCGTCCGGGCCGGCGACGCGGAGGGCGCAACCGGCGTGTCGGCATGAGTGACGAGAACGCCGCAGCCGCCGGCAGAGCGCGACGCAGCGTTGAGCGAAGACGCCAGCGTATCGCGTTCATCATCGGGGGCGCGCTGATACTGGTCATCGCTGCCGTGGTGATGGCCGGAGTTTACCAGGCGTACATACATCCCCCACGGGTAATGGCCGGCGAGGTCCGAGGCGTGAAATTCACCATGGGAGACCTGGTGGAGCGCATCCGCGTCCTCCAGGGAATTGACCGCTACCAGGGCGGCCAGGTTGACCTGAGCACCATTCCTTTCCAGCTCCTGACCGACCTGCTGCACGTCGAGATCCTGCGCCAGGCGGCCCCCGGCCTGCAAATCAACGTCACCGAGGAGCAGATCGAAGAAGCCATCAGGGGGCGGTTCCGACCGGAGCCGCAACCCGGGCAGGAAGTTGACGACGCGCAACTGGATGCGGAGTACCGGAATACGTACACCGGTTTCCTGACGCAGGTGAACCTGGATGACGCGGCCTATCGTCGCATCGTGGAAGAGCAACTGCAGCAACGGGAACTTTTCGCCCGTATGCTGGCCTCCCTCCCCGAAGAAGCGCAGCAGGTGGAGTTGCAGGCCATCTCCATAAGCATCAACTCCGACGCCGTTCCGGAAGCGGTGAAGGAGCGGTTGGAACTCGGCGAGGACTTTGCGACGGTGGCGCGAGAAATTTCCCGCAACGAAGGGTACATCGGCTGGGTGCCGGAAGGCGCGTTCCCCGACTTCGACCCCTACCTTTTCGGGGAAACCGAGGTCACCGAAAGCGGCGAAACTCAGCGCAAGCCGCCGCTGTTGTCGGCGGGCGACGTTTCCGAGCCGATCTACGTGGACCAGTCGATTTTCCTGATCCAGGCGATTGGAAATATTGAGACCCGGGAGGTTGAGCCGGCGATGCGGTTCCAAATGGCCGGCGCCCGGGTGGAGGAATGGAAAGACGACCAGTTGACCCAGGGCACGCAGGAAGGCTGGGTCAAGATCAACTTTGACAGCAACCGGTACGCTTGGGTCACGGACCAGGTGCGGCTGACCCGGCCCAGGGTTACCCCTGAGCCACAGCGGGAGCAGGGCGGCTTCCCCGGTGGACTCGGCAGGTGATCGCAATCCGCATGGCGCCGCGCAATACAACCGTCAATATCAGCCTGATGGGGCTGGGAACCGTGGGGGGCGGCGTGGCTGCCGCTTTGATGGGAAACGCCGACGCGATCAAGCGCAAGACCGGGCGCACGGTTCGGCTCAAGCAGGCGCTGGTCAGGGATGTTTCCCGTCCGCGCGACCCGTCCCTGCCGGCGGGATTGTTGACCACGAACCCCGAAGACATTCTGTCCGATCCCGACGTCGATATCGTGGTGGAGATGATGGGCGGCGACTCGCCGGCCGGGAGCTACCTGGAGCGGGCCATCGCCGCGGGCAAGCACGTGGTCACGGCCAACAAGGAAGTCATGTCGCGCCGTGGGCCGTCCTTGCTGGCGCTGGCGCAGGAAAAGCGCGTCAATCTGCTGTTTGAGGCATCTGCCGGCGGTGGCATACCCATCGTCGGCTGCTTGATGTCCCAACTGCTGGCGAACGATATACGCTCCATTCGTTCCATCATCAACGGCACCACCAATTACATTCTGACGCGGATGGCGCGCCAACAGACGCCATTCGCCGATGCCCTTGCCGAAGCCCAGGCGCGCGGTTACGCGGAATCCGATCCCACCAACGACATTGAAGGCATCGACGCCGCCTACAAGCTTTCCGTGCTGGGCAGCCTGGCCTTCCACCGGCCCATACCCCACGATTCGATCTATACCGAAGGCATCAGCCGTCTCGCGCCCGAAGACTTCCGATACGCCGCCGAGCTGGGATACGCCATCAAGTCCCTCGCCATAGCCGTGGCCGAAGATGACGGCGCCGTGCGCGCGCGGGTTCATCCGGCGCTGGTCCCCGAGGATCACCTGTTGGCCAAAGTTGACGGCGTGTATAATGCCGTTGAGGTGACCGGAGACCTGTGCGGCCAGATAATCCTGCACGGACAGGGCGCCGGCCGCGAGGCAACCACTAGCGCCGTGATGGGAGATGTGCTTAACATTGTGCGTGGGCTGGCCAACTCGGAGGGGCCGCCACCGCTACCGGACACTCCCAGCGTGGCAAGCAACGGCGGGCCGCTTGCGCCGGTGCATCCCATTGACGAGTTGTCCAGCGCCTACTACATGCGCCTCACCTGCGCTGACCAGGCCGGCGTTCTGGCGCAAATCGCTCAAATCCTGGGAGACGGCAACATCTCCATCGCGACCGTTATCCAGAAAGACACCGACCCGGGCAGCGGCACCGCTCAACTGGTGATCACTACGTACCCCTCTCGGGAGGCCGACGTGCAGACCGCGCTGCGCGCCGTTGGCGAATTGAGTGTCGTCGTCAGCGTCAACAACCTGATCAGGATAGAGGAGTAAGTCAGGGTACTGAGTTTCAGGACTGGTGGGAAATCTGATGGGCGTTGGCGTATTGCAACAATACCGTGAACTGCTGCCGGTCAGCGAGGAAACCCCCATCTTTTCCATGGGGGAGGGGGACACGCCGCTGGTCAGGTCTCGAAATTTGGGGCCTGAACTGGGATGCGACCTGTATTTCAAACTGGAAGGATGCAATCCCACCGGATCCTTTAAGGATCGCGGGATGGTGGTGGCCATCGCTAAGGCCATGGAAGAACATTGCCTGGGCGTGATGTGCGCTTCCACCGGGAATACCAGCGCGTCGGCGGCCGCCTATTCGGCGTATTGCGGGCTGACTTGCTGGGTGCTGATTCCGAAAGGCGAGGTGGCCCTGGGCAAGCTGGCCCAGGCCATGGCCTACGGGGCGCGCATCATCCTGGTGGACGGCAATTTTGACGCCGCGCTCGCCCTGGTCCGGCAGTTCACCGAGACTAGCCCGATCACGTTGGTCAATTCGGTCAACCAGCACCGGATCGAGGGTCAAAAGACCGCCTCGTTCGAAGTGTCCGACGTGCTGGGCGACGCTCCCGACTACCTGTTTATTCCGGTTGGCAACGCGGGCAACATCACTGCCTACTGGCGCGGGTTCGTTGAATATCACCAGCTTGGCCGCAATGATTCGCTGCCCAGGATGATGGGCTTTCAAGCCGAGGGGGCGGCCCCCATCGTTCAAGGTAAGCCGATTCCTTATCCCCAGACCATCGCGTCGGCAATACGGATCGGCAACCCGGCGAGCTGGAAATTCGCCGAACGGGCTCGCGACCAGTCCGGGGGGGTAATCGATGCCGTGTCCGACGACGAAATCCTGGACGCGTACCGCCTGCTGGCGTCGCAAGAGGGTATTTTCGGCGAACCCGCCTCCGCCGCGTCGGTTGCGGGGTTGCTGAAAATGTCCCGCAACGGCCTGGAATTGCGCGGCAAGCGGGTCGTGTGCGTCGTTACCGGCACGGGTTTGAAAGACCCCGACCTGGCCGTCAGCAGCGCGCAGGCGCACACGGTGGAAATCCAGCCGAACCTGGAGGCCATTGAATCGGCGATCATGGAATCCATTCCCAAGGGCTCTTGACCCGGCGTCCGGTGTGATTACAGGAACCATGACCGTCGCTGCTCCCAAAATGAACTCCGCCGCCATTGAGGTCGCGATCGGGGCCGTCCTCAAATACGTCGATGAGGACAGCGGTCGTGAAGGTTTGTGGCGCACTCCCGAACGGGTGGCGGAAATGTACGGCGAGCTGTTTTCGGGCGTGGGCAAGGACCCCGCCGAGGAGATTGACGCCATCTTTTCCGACGACGTGTCCCGGGATCCCGTCATGATCCGAGGCCTGCAATTCTATTCGATGTGTGAACATCATCTGCTGCCCTTTTTCGGACAGGCCAGTCTCGTGTACGTTCCCGACCGCCACATCGCCGGCATCAGCAAAATCGCGAGGGCGATGGAAACGGCGTCACGGCGGTTGCAGGTCCAGGAACGGCTGACCGCCCAACTGGCCGACGCCGTGGTTTGCCGGGTCCGGCCCCTCGCCGTGGTCTGCCGGCTGGAAGCCGAGCACCTGTGCATGTCCATGCGTGGAGTGCAGAAACCCGGCCATCGCATGGTGACCACGGCGGTGCGGCTGGGCGGAGAGTCGGCCGGTTACTCCAACCACGACCTGCTCGCCATGTTGGAAGCGTGAGGACGTTGCCCATGACCGCGTTCGAAGCGCCGACACCGCTGGCTTCTTTCGATCAAATTCGTTCCCAATGGCAGGAGCTGCTGGGCCGTTCCTCCGTGAACAATTTGTACATTACGCCGGTGTGGCAGGAACTATGGTGGAACGCTTTCCAGGATGGGCGGTCGCTGGCGGGCTTCTATCTCACCGATGACGCCGGCGAAGTCACAGCTATCGCCTCACTTTCAAGGGCTGAGGACCACTATTCGCTGTTGGGCAACAGCGATACCTTTGACTACAACGACTTTATCGTAGCCGCCGGCGCGGAAGAGATTTTTTACCCCACGTTGCTTGATACCATATCGGCCAACGGGGCGACGCGGCTGGACCTCTATTCCATCAGCGAAGAATCGCCCACCCTGGCCATACTGCCGGACCTCGCCCGAGCGAACGGGTATGCGGTGGACGTCGCCGAAGAGGACGTAGCTCCGCGCATCGAGTTGGCGGATACGTGGGATGACTACCTGGCGGGATTGAGCAAGAAGGACCGGCACGAACTCCGGCGCAAACTCCGCCGTCTAGATGCGCAGGGCAACTGGCGCTGGTACTGCGTTTCCGATCCCGGCGAGGCCGGCGAGCGCATGGATACCTTCGTGGACCTGATGCGTCGCAGCGACCCCGCCAAGGCTGAGTTCCTTACCGAGGAGCGCGAAGCTTTTTTCCGGCGGATGGTGGAAGCGACGGCGTCGGAAGGTATGCTGCGGCTGTTCTTCATGGAGATGGACGAACTGCCGGTGGCGGCTTCACTCTGTTTCGATTATGACGGCGTGCGCATGTTGTACAACAGCGGACACGACCCCGAGTACCGCTACTACAGCGTGGGACTCCTCCTGCACTCGTTGTGCCTGCGCGACGCCCTGGAGAGTGGCTACCGGTACTTCGACTTTCTGCGGGGCAACGAGCCGTACAAGTACCGCCTCGGCGGAACCGACCACCAACTGTATCGCATTAGCCTGGAGCGAACGGGCGAGGATGCTGCGACGTGAACGGCGACGACATCACCAGGATAGCCCTCCTGGCCTATCACGCCTGCCCTCTGGCCGCCCCCGGCCAGGGCAAGTCCGGCGGCATGAACGTGCACGTCCGGGAGATCGCCCGGGCCTTGTCTGACCGGGGCGTCGGCGTTGACATATTCACCCGCGTCCACGAAGGCCAGTGCCTGGATGCGCCGGGAATCGTAGACAATGTCAACGTGGTCCATATCCCCGCCGGCCCGGAGGACGCTCCACTGTCGCAGCAGTTTGAACACCTGCCGGAGTTCCTGGATGGCATCCTGTCATACCGCGACCGCAATCAGGCGGACTACGGGGCCGTCCATTCCCACTACTGGTTGAGCGGCTTGCCCGGCCGGGAGTTCGCGGCAGCCATCGGCGCGCCGCACGTGATGACGTTCCATACGTTGTCCCGCATCAAGATGCAGTCGCGCTCGGGTGAACAGGAGCCGCCAATCCGCGAGCAGTCGGAGACCGAGATCATTGCCGGCTCGGACTGCGTCATCGCCTTCAGCGGGCACGAACGCGATGCCATCGTAAAGCTGTACGACGGAAACCCGGATCGCATCCGTCTGGTGCCGTGCGGGGTTGATCTGGACCGTTTTCGCCCGCTAGGCCGCTTTGAAGCGCGGCACGAACTTGGATTGAACGGCCACAAGGTCCTGCTCTATGTTGGCCGCATTGAGGCGCTCAAAGGGCTGGACCTGCTGATCGACACGACCGCCCATCTGGACGCCGGCGACGTCAGGGTGCTTGTGGTGGGAGATGACGCGGAGGGCAGCGGCGATCTGGCCCGCCTGAAGCACAAGGCGCAAGATCTCAACGTGGACGGAGCCATCGAGTTTGTCGGTAAAGTGGCGCAAGAACGCCTGCCCTGGTACTACTCGGCCGCCGATGTTTGCGTGGTACCCTCTTATTACGAAAGTTTCGGGCTGGTGGCGCTGGAGAGCATGGCTTGCGGAACCCCGGTGGTAGCTTCCCGAGTCGGCGGGTTGCCCACCGTCGTCCACCACGGACGCACCGGCTATCTGAAATCGTGGCGGTGTCCCGAAACCTTCGCCAACTCGCTGGAAATGCTATTGGTCAACGGCAGCTTGCAGAACAGCATGGGACTTGCAGCCAGAAAAACCGCCGAAGGCATGAGTTGGGATGCCGTGGCGGGACAGCTCATTGCCATTTATCGGGAATTGTCGGGTGGGAACCGTCACCCGGAGGCGGCGTGATGCGGAGTCGATTCCGTCGCCGCTCGCCGGGCGGCGAACCCGCTCAGAACCTGCACGACCGTATCCTCAGGACCGGTCGTCCCCCGCGCCGCCGATTCACGCGAGCCGCCGGCCACGTGCAACGCCGTTTGATCGCCGGCGTGCTGGTTTTCCTCCCGGTATTCGTCACTTATTTCGTCGTGGACTTCTTCTACGGCATCGTTGACTCGCTGCTGGACCCTTTCATCAGGCAATTTGGCATCCCCCACGGGCCGGGCGTTGACATCGCCGACATCGGCGAAATCATCATTATCCTGTTCATCCTCTACGGGACCGGTTTGCTGATCGGTTGGGCGGTGACCCGGCTGATGATAGACCGCGTCCACGACACCATCGGCCGAGTGCCCGTCATCGGGCCGATCTACAGCACCACGCGCCACGGCATAGATTTCCTCTCCGAAACGCAGACCCATCACTATCGCGGCGTGGTGCTGCTGGAATTTCCCCGGGAGGGCGTGTTGTCCGTGGGATTGATCACCTCGGAACTGGGCAAGCTGAACGGCGTCGAGGAATATCTGTCGGTTTACGTTCCCACCACCCCGGTGCCTTCTTCCGGTTACCTGGTGGTAGTCCCGTCGAGCCAGGTAACCTCGACGGATATTTCGGTGGATGAAGCCATGCGGATGATTATCTCCGGGGGCATCCTGGCGGGAGATATTTTCTCGCAACGGGTCATCATGGATAGCGGCTCGTGGCCGGGCCGCGAATCGGGATGGGCCAGCCAGGCCGGTTCCGGGAACATTGCAACCCCGACCGTGGTTCAGACCCGCCCGGCTCCCGCGCCCACGACCACAACCGAACCGCAAGACTAAAGGAGGAGATCCCCTATGGAGTTCACCCCGGAACGGGTTTTGGTAATCACGCCCCATCCCGATGACGCGGAGGTGTGGGCCGGAGGGGTGATCTCAAAGTGGGTCCGCGCGGGCGCAGAAGTGCATTGCGTCCTGTGCACCGACGGCAGCAAAGGCACTCAGAACCCGGAGGTGCGTTCGGAGGAGTTGGTCCAGGTTCGCAAGCGGGAGCAATTGGAGGCCGCCGAAATACTGGGCGTGAGCAACGTGGTCATGCTGGGTCGCCCGGACGGAGAACTGGAAGACACGTCCGACTTCAGGAAGGACCTGGTGCGCCAGATCAGGCTGGTTAAACCCGACGTGGTGCTAACCTCGGAACCCTATCGCCGGAACATGCAGTGGCACCGGGACCACCGCATCGCGGGGCAGGTGGCGCTGGACGCGGTGTTTCCCTACGCGCGAGACCATCTGCATTTCGGCGAACTCTTTGCCAACGAAGGCATCGAGCCGCACAAAACCGCCGCCATCATGTTCTGGGGATCCGAAAGCCCCAACGCTTTCTTCGACATCGCGGACGAATTCGACACCAAGATGAAGGCGGTACTGGCCCACCGCACGCAGACCGGGCAGCGCACCGATGAGCAGATGCGCGCTTTCATGCGCGCCCGAGCGCAGGAAGCGGCGGATGCCGGAAACGCATCCGGTGATGATGACGTGACCGGCCTCTCCCTGGCGGAAGCGTTCCGCCGGGTGACCTTCCGTACCTGAAATTCCCCTTAGAAAAGGTGGCAGGCCACCTGGTGAACCGGGGACAGTTGCCGCAACTCTGGATCGTCCACTGAGCAGCGCTCCATCACCATGGGGCAGCGCGGGTGGAAGTGGCAACCGGGGGGCGGATTCAGCGGCGACGGCACTTCGCCGGAAATCACCATCTCTTCCCGCTCAATGTCCGGGTGAGATGGCAGGGAAGCGGCGATCAGCGCCTTGGTGTACGGATGGCTGGGGTTGGCGAATAGGTCTCGCACCGGAGCTTGCTCCACCATGCGTCCGAGGTACATTACTCCTACCTGGTGGCTCATATAGCGCACGGTGGCCAGGTTGTGAGCGATCAGTAGATAACTGACGCCGTACTGGTCCTGCAACTGGCGCAGCAGGTTCATGATCTGGGCGCGGATGGATACGTCCAGGGCGGATACAGGCTCGTCCAGCACGATCAGCTTGGGGCGCAGCGAAAGGGCGCGGGCGATGGCGATGCGCTGCCGCTGTCCGCCGCTGAACTCGTGGGGGTAATACTCGCCCTGGGCTTGCCGCAGCCCTACGTCCCGCAGCAGCGTTTCCAGGTGCTCCTGCGCTTCGTGCTTGCCCATGGGCTGGTTGGTAAGCAGCGGTTCCATGATGATGGAGCCGACGCGCATACGGGGGTTCAGCGAGCTCCAGGGGTCTTGAAACACCGCCTGCACCGAGGCGCGGTATTCGCGGCGTTCGGGGCCGGTGAACCTGCTGGCATCCGTGCCGTTGAAACGCATGACGCCTTCGGTGGGAGTTTCCACCTGCAGCACCATGCGGGCGGTGGTGGTTTTGCCGCATCCCGATTCGCCCACCAGGCTGTACGTCTCGCCCTCCTTGATCTGGAAAGAAATGCCATCCACCGCCTTGACTTCGCCCACCAGCCGGCGCAGCAGGACGCCGCGCGTGATGGGGAAGTACTTGCGGATATTCTCCAGCTCGATAATTGCGTTGCCACTGCCATTGCTGGCAGAGGTGGGAGCATCCGTCACTGCCTGGGTCATCAGCGGGCCTCCTGGGCGGCGAGTTCCGGAGTCAAGCGCCAGCAGGTTGCTATGTGGCGGTCTCCCGCGACCACCGCCGGCGGAAACTCCTCGAGGCACTTGTCAAACACGTAGGGGCAGCGGTCGGCGAAGGAACACCCGGGCGGCAGATTGTCCAGCGCCGGCGGCTGTCCTTCGATGGAATACAGGAAATCGATGTCCTCGTCCACGTTGGGGACGGACCGCATCAAAGCCTCGGTGTAGGGGTGTTGCGGGTTGTTGAACAGCTCGCGCACGTCGGCGATTTCGGCCATGCGGCCGGCGTACATCACCGCGACCCGGTCGCACATCTTGGCCACGATGCCGAAGTCGTGGGTGATGAAAATGATGGCCATGCCCGTTTCTTCCTGGAGTTCCTTCAGGAGGGCCAGGTATTGGTACTGAATGGTGGCGTCGAGGGAAGTGGTCGCTTCGTCCGCGATGAGGACGTTGGGCGAGCCGGCCATGGCGATGGCGCCCACCACGCGCTGGCGCATGCCGCCGGACATCTGGTGCGGGAAATTGGTGAAGCGCGAGTCGGGCGCCGGAATCTTCACTTTCGACAGCAAGTCGATGGCCCGTTCCTTGAGGCTGGAACTGCGCTGGTTATCGTCGCTCTGCCGGAGGGTCTCGATGACCTGGTTGCCCACGGTGTAAACCGGATTCAGCGAGGTCATGGGGTCCTGCAGGATCATGCAGATTTCCTTGCCGCGGATATTCCGCATCTCGGCCGGGGATTTTTCGAGCAGGTTCTCGCCCCGGTACAGGATTTGCGACCCTTCTTCGATGCGTCCGGCCGGCTGGGGAACCAACCCCATGATTGAGAGCGACGTCATGCTTTTCCCTGAGCCGGATTCGCCGACTACGCCCAGGGTCTCGCCGGGGTATAGCTCGAAGTTGACCCCGTCCACTGCTTTCACCACGCCGGTGCGCGTATGGAAATAAGTTCGGAGGTCCTTGACTTCCAGTATTGGACCAGTGTCAGCAGCAACCATATCGCCCCCCTCTGATTGCGGCGTAGCGTAACGGAAAGATGGCGGGGTGGCAAGGGTGACGCGAACTAGGGCGCTCTTGGTTATCAACACGCCTGCTTTCAATTCTAAAAAATACCTGAAAATTCGTCCATGGATAAGCAGGCGATAGTCCGCGTCAATGGGTAACATTCAGTCCCGGTTGCCTGCGTGTTCGGGAACAATCAACCGCCAGTTCATCCCAGTGGAGTGGGCTATGAATACTTCGCTTTCAGGCCATAGCGCCAAACAGAGGATTGCCACCCTGTTGGCCGGCGCTCTGCTATTGGTCGCGCTGCTGGCTTCCCTGGGGGCCGGACCTGACGAACCCAGGGCGTCCAACGTCAACAACGATTGGGAGATCTTTGAAGGACACGCCTACGCCGATAACCGCGCGGCTCCGTCCGGCGTTGCGCTGGTCGCGTGCCTGGGCGGTTGCGAGTTGGGCTACGTCACGCCGTCCGTGATCACGGGCGCCGACGGCATTTACCAGGTCAAGGTTGCGCCCGGGCAAGCCCGTCCCGACGGGAGAATGGTGACCTTCTGGCTAGTTGACGGCTCCGACCGGGTGGAAGCGGACCAGGACGTGCTGTTCCGCGGGCACGGCGAAACCCGCGTGTTGGACCTTAACTTTGAAGACTTGCCTTTTTCTGCAGCTCCAACTTCTTCGTCCATGTCTGACCCGAGCAGCGTCACTACCGATTTGACGGTGCCATCGGCCTCCGAACTCGGCCTGCTGCCCTCCAATTCTCCGCAGGCATACGTCAACAACGTGCGCTACGCCGGTATGCCGCTGCTGCCCGGATTCGTGGCAGTGCTGGGGTTGCTGTTAGCCGTGATTGGGGTGTCCCTCCTCATCTACCGACGACGCCTATCCTGGCAATAATCGAAGAGACCGGAACGCAGAGGGCGGGCGTCAAGTCCGCCCTTATTTTATGAGTTCCGCGCCTGCGTGGTAAACTGCCCCGGTGGAAACTCGACATTGCCCGCCGGAGGCTCATCACTATGGAAATTGCCGCCAAGATCGCGCTGGTTAAACGCCTGTCCGGGGATATCCACCGCCGTCTTTCCGAGGGGCCGGCCGACGCGCTCAACGGCCCCACCGCGTGTTCCGAATGGGATGTGGGAACCGTTGCCGCTCACCTGGCCGGCGGCGCCATACGCCAGCGGGATGCCATGCTGCGCGGGCGCGACGGTCAGGGTGGGCCGCCTCTTGGAGAGGAAACCCTGCCCACCGCAGACCAGGTGCAGCAGTCCAACGCCACCAGTAACGTCCAGGCTCGCAACGAATGGGGCGATGCGCTGCTGGACAACTTCCAGCAAAACTACCAGGAACTCGACGACCTGCTGCAAGGTTGGGGCGACTGGTCGGTCGGCTGCTGGCACCGGCGGCGCGGGACCATATCGGCGGAAAGCTACGTTGACCTGCGCATCCAGGAGTTAGTGATCCACGATTGGGACATACGCTCCGGGGGCGCCGGCTCCGGCGAGCTTGACCAGGAGGGCGCGGTTGCGCTGCTGCCGGCCTCGGAGATGTGGTACCAGCTTTGCTTCCGTCCGTCCGCGCCGTTGACCACGCCGGTAACGTACCGGTTTGACATTGGCGGCGACGGCGAGGCGACCCTGCAACACGACGTGGAGGTGACGGGCGATGCCTTCACGGTATCGGAGCCTTCGGCTGACCGGCAACCCGAGTTGACGGTTCGGGCCGATGCCGGGACCTACCTGCTGTGCCTGTACAACCGCGTGGACTGGAACGTCGCCAAGCGTGCCGGGCGGCTCCGCGTCTCCCAGGCGCCGGACACCATAGCCCATGTCGCCCTGCGCAACCTGGGGCGGTGGTTCGGCGGGTTGTAAGGCTTCACATCGAGAGTGAACAGGATCAACAGGACCGGAATGAGGATTTGACGCGATGGTTTCTTACGACGAAACGGTCATCAGGGAGGAAGTGCGAGTCATCGGAACGCTGGCCCGTGGTCTGTACGAATTTCTGGACGGCCTTTCCCAAGAGCAAATGGAAACGCAATCGGCCTGTGACGCCTGGACGATCCGCGACGTGGCCGGCCACCTGACCAACCGCGCCGAGCGCCAGATTGCCAGCATGACCCGGGGCCGCACCGGAGACTCCGCGCCGCCCGCCGGATTTACCGCGCCGTCCGACAACATGGCGATGTCCGCGGCCAACGCCGACGCCGACATCGAATACTCCCGGTCTTTGGGCGACGCCCTGATTCCCACCTTTGCGGAGAACTACAGGGAGTTGCACCGGCTGCTGGACAGTTTCAGCGGCGACGATTGGCGCTGCGATTGCTGGCATCCCCGGCGGGGTACGATGACCGGGCGGGAGTACGTCAGTCAACGCATCCAGGAACTGGCCGTCCACGACTGGGACATCCGCAGCGGGCTGGACGCCGAGGCGGCCCTGCATCCCGAAGCCATACCGGTGCTGCTGGGAATGTCCACCAACTGGTTGCGCGCCGCGTTTAACCCGGGCAGCCAGCCGCCCCCGGGCGAAGTGCGCTATCGCTTTGCCCTGTCCGACGCCGACGCGATGGATGTGCTGGTAGCGCCCGATGGAGCCAGGGCCGGCGTAGGGCTGCACCAGGGCGACGCCGTTGACGTTACGGTTGAGTGCGACGCCAACACCTACCTGCTCCTGGCCTATGGCCGGCTGGAATTGGACGCGGCGGTAGAATCAGAACGCATCAGGGCAACCGGCCCCGACGGAGCGTTGCAGCGGTTCGCCGCATGGATGGTGGGTTTCTAGCGCCGTCAGAGGAGAATCAAAATGGACAACGCCATCGACCCACGCAGCACCATCGGCGACCTCCTGGATTTGCAGGCGCAGCGGTATGCTGACGGCGACGCTTTGGTTAACGTAGCCACCGGCGGCAGATACACCTACCGTGAGTTTCACGCCGAGGTGGAGCGCGTTGCCCGGGGCCTCATTTCCATAGGCATCGGCAAGGGCCAGCACGTTGGCATCTGGGCTACCAACTACAGCGAGTGGCTGCTGACGCAATACGCTACGGCGAAGATCGGCGCGGTGCTGGTGACGGTGAACCCGGCGTACCGTACCCACGAACTGGCTTATGTGCTGGAACAGGCCCAGATGAACGCAATGGTGATCATCGGACGGTTCCGCACCTCCGACTACGTGGCAATGGTCAACGAAGTGGTGCCGGAAATACGCGAGTCCGAGCCCGGCCGGTTGCGCAGCGCCGCCTTCCCTCACCTCAACCACGTCATCTACATACCGCCTCACAATGAGCCGGACGCTCCCACGCCGGAAGGGATGTGGCGCTGGGACGAGATGGTGAACCTGGCCGACGGGACCGGCGTCGAAGAGCTACGAGCGCGCCAGGCCCAATGCCACTCCGATGACGTGATCAACATCCAGTACACCTCCGGCACTACGGGCAATCCCAAGG
>JAJDWF010000092.1 GCA_022825745.1 Dehalococcoidia bacterium
TCGGCCAACAGCTTGGTGGCGTACGGGCCGGCGATGTGGTGGGTCAGGTCGATTACCTTGACGCCGGCCAAAGCTCCGCTGGTCAATATCAAACTCCCTAATGGATTTGCCCAGCCATTCTAGCCCCGGAACCGGGCCGGCACAATCGAAACCGTTGGATGCTATACTCTCGCCTATCTGAGCGCCGGACGACCCGGTCAACTCCGTGCGCCGTCATTGAGGTTTTATCGTGCAGACCATTGATGCAATCGCCGAAATCCTGAAACGGGAAGGGGTGGAATACCTGTCCTGCTTCCCGACCACTCCGGTTATCGAAGCCTGCGCCGCCGCCGGCATCCGTCCCGTCATCTGCCGCCAGGAGCGCGTGGGCGTCGGCATCGCCGACGGCTACAGCCGCGTCACCAACGGCCGGCCGCCCGGCGTGTTCGCCATGCAATACGGCCCCGGCGCCGAGAACGCCTACTCGGGCGTAGCAACGTCATTCTCAGACTCCGTTCCCATCCTGCTGCTGCCGCTGGGACACCCGCGCGAACGCCAAGGCGTGTTCCCCATGTTCGACTCTATCGAGAGTTTCGCCAGCGTAACCAAGCACCTGGAACGGCTCAACCTGTCCGCCAGCACCAGCCAGGTGATGCGCCGCGCCGTCAACGCCCTCTACACCGGCCGGCCCGGGCCCTCCATGATCGAAATTCCCGCCGACGTGGCGCTGGAAGAGGTGTCCGAGGAGGCGTTCTACTGGGGCGGCAACGTGCGCCGCTCGGCTTCCCAGGCCGACCCCGACGACGTTGAAGCCGCCGCCCGCGCGCTCTGCTCCGCCACCTACCCGGTCATCCACGCCGGCCAGGGCGTCATGTACGCCGAGGCCACCGACGAACTGGTGGAACTCGCCGAGTTGCTGTCGGTTCCGGTTATGACTACCCTGCTGGGCAAAAGCGGCTTTCCGGAGCATCACCCGCTGGCCCTGGGCAGCGGTTCCGGCGTTATGTCGGGCACGGTGTACCACTTCATGCGCCGGGCCGACGTGATCTTCGGCGTGGGTTCCAGCTTTACCAAGCACGGCATGTCCATGAACCTGCCGGCCGGCCGCACGCTCATCCAGAACACCAACGACCCCCGCGACCTCAACAAGGACTACGACGTGCAGTACCCGGTCATCGGCGACGCCAAGCTGGCCCTCCGCCAGATGATCGAGGCGTGCCGTGAAATCGTCGGCGACACCCGCCGGGGCAACGCTGAGGTCACCGGCGAGATCGAATCCGTCCGCAACGCCTGGCTGGCCGAGTGGCGGCACAAGACCACCGACGCCGGGCCGTTGGTCAACCCCTACCGCGTCATCACCGACTTCCAGCAGGCCGTGCCCTCGGACGAGGCCATCATCACCCATGACTCGGGCAGTCCACGAGACCAGATTACTCCCTTCTACCGTTCCGGAGGCCCGCGCAGCTATCTCGGTTGGGGGAAATCCCACGGCCTGGGCACCGGCCTGGGCCTGGTCATCGGCGCGAAACTGGCCGCGCCGGAGAAGATGTGCGTCAACTTCATGGGCGACGCCGCTTTCGGCATGGTGGGCCTGGACTTCGAGACCGCGGTGCGCAGCGGCGCGCCCATCACCACCGTCGTGCTCAACAACTCCACCATGGCCGTGGAGACCGGCGCGATGCAGCGTTCCCACGAGCTCTACAACACCCGCGACCTGGGCGGCAACTACGCCGACATGGGCCGCGCCATGGGCGGGTACGCCGAGCGCGTCACCGACCCCAACGAGATAATCCCGGCATTCCAGCGCGCCCGCCAGCAGAACGAAAACGGCAACGCCGTCCTGCTGGAATTCATCACCAACGAGGAGATCGACTATTCCCACAAGCGCGCGTTCTAACCCCGGCCGCTCCGTCGCGCCTTACCTCGACCGGGCCAGGGACCTGCTCGACAAGAACCGTTCCGACGAGGCCCTGGCCGAGCTGGACGTAGCCGCGCTCATCGACTCCGACAACGCGGCGGTGCGGACCTGCCGGGCCGAAGCCCTGTCTCGATTGCATCGCTGGCAAGCCGCCGCTGACGATCTGGACATCGCTTTACGCCTGAACCCGGATGATGCGGCGGCGTGGTCCCTGCGCGGCGCAGTCAACCTGGAGTTGGTCCGCTGGTCGGACGCCGAATCCGATTGCACCCGCGCTCTTGCTCTCGATGCTGATTGTGCCGACGCCTGGCGAACCCGGGGCGTCGCGCGCTACCGGCTGGGCAAACTGGATGCCTCGATTGCCGATTTCACGCAAGCCCTGTCCATGTCCGACGCCGACGCCGAAACCCTCTACCGGCGCGGCCTGGCCCTGCGGGATGCCGGAGACAACCGCCGGGCAGTTGCGGACTTCACCGCCGCCATTACGCTATACGACCGCTACACCGAGGCTTACGTTGCCCGCGGGAAGGCTCACGCCAACCTGGGCGATATGAGCGCCGCCCGCTCCGATTGGGCGCTGGCTGCCCAAATGCTGCACCAATCCCACTAACCGGTACCGCTACCGCCACCCTACCACTGCCGCTCGTGTTTAGCCCGTCGAACCATCCGGAGGCCCAGAATGACCGAACTGAAATCACGCTACCTGTTCATCGCCAGCATGGACATCGATCCTGACCGTGAAGCCCTGTTCAACGATGTGTACAACACCGAGCACTGCCCGCTGCTCAACCAGACTCCCGGCGTGGTCGGCGTAACCCGCTACGAAACCCAGCGTCTTGTGATGGCCATGGGCGGCGAGGTCCGGGAAATCGAGATACCGGGCACGCCCAAACATCACGCGGTGTACCAGATTGAAAGCCCGGACGTGCTCACCAGCCCGGAGTGGGCCGAAGCCGTGGACTCCGGCCGCTGGCCCGAGCAGGTGCGGCCCTACACGAAAAACCGCCGCCACGTCCTGATGAAGCTCACCTACCCCGAATCATAACGCCGCTTCAATGCGGTTGGCCCTGGGCTTCAACACGGCGTACAGGGCATTATTCACGGGCGTGGGCACTCCGTATTGCTGACCCATGCGGATTACGACGCCGGTCAGCCCTTCCAGTTCCACGGGACGATCCTCTGCGAAGTCCTTGGCCAGCGACGCCATGCCGGCGGCCGGGAAATTGTCCAGCGCGTTCATGGACCATTCCAGGGAGTCGGGTTCCAGCGGCGCGCCGGACGCCTCGCCCACCGCAAGGGCTTCGGCAATCGCTGCTTCAATCGCAGCGCGCGTTTCGGGCACGGTGCGCAGTTCTCCGTAGGTGCAGCCGCTGGCTGCGCAGACCCCGGCCGAGCCTGACAGGTAGGCGAACTTCTTCCAAAGCATACCGGTCATGTTTTCCAGCAACTCCACCCGCCAATTGGCTCCCTGGAACACCTCCAGCAGTCGCACGCCTCGCTCGGTTATGCCGGGCGTACGCTCGCCGAAAGACGCTGCCCCCGGCCCGCCTTGCGTCACCACCCCCGGTTCGCTGATCCGCCCTTCCAGGTACGCCGAGCCGATCATCACGCGTTCCGCGCCGTAAACGTCAGCCAACAGATCCCCGTTGTCGATCCCGTTCTGCAGCGTCAGGACGATGCTGTCCGGCCCCACCATCGGCGCGATGGCGTGGATGGCGTCGTCGTTGTGGTACATCTTGACCGTGAACAGGATTAGTTCCTGCGTGCCGACTTCACCGGGCTTGTCTGTAGCTTTGCCGGGTACCGTAAAGTCGCCATCGTTCGTGCTGATGACCCGCAGCCCGTCGCGGCGCATGGCGTCCAAGTGAGCGCCCCGGGCGACAAAAGTCACGTTGTGCCCGGCTCGGGCCAGCAATCCCCCGAAATAACCTCCGACGCCGCCGGCGCCCATCACGGCAATATCCATTCCGCTACCTCCCTGATGATTCAACCGGGGAATCAAACTGCTCGCGCAGGTCTCGTTTCATCACTTTGCCCATGACGTTGCGGGGCAAGGCGTCTGTGAAAACCACCGAGCGCGGACGTTTGAACCCCGCCAGACGTTGACGGCAGAACTCAATCAGATCTTCTTCGGTCACCGATTCGTCGGTGGGAACCACCACTGCCCGGACCTCTTCACCCCATTCCAGGTCGGGTATGCCGATGACCGCGGCCTCGGCAACGCCGGCGTGTTCCGCCAGGATTTGCTCCACCTCTTCGGGGGAGATCATCTCGCCACCACGCTTGATGAAGTCGCGCGCACGCCCGGAGAGGTAGATGTAACCATCCCCGTCCTGCCAGGCGAGATCTCCGGTGTAGAGCCAGCCCGACTTGATGGTGTCGCCGGTGGCCTCTTCCTGACCCCAGTATCCGGTCATCATGCGCGGCCCACGCGCCACTATCTCACCGACTTCACCATCGACCACGGGTTCTCCATCCTCGGTTACGATCATCACCTCGACGTCTTCCAGTGGCTTGCCGATGGAAGTCAGCCGTCGCAATTTGGCCTCGATCTCTTCCGGCGTTCCCGTCAGCACGTGGTCGTCCGGCGGCAGCATGGTGATGGTGGACGCCGTTTCCGTCTGCCCGAAAGCGTTGATGAACCGGGTGTTGGGAAACTTCTCAATGGCGTCCCGGATCACGGGCAGAGGCATCGGCGCTGCCCCATACGTGATTACTCCCAACGATGACAGATCGTAATCCTGGAAATTGGGATGGTCCATCACCCTCTTCAGCATGGTCGGCACCAGCATGGCCCGGTTCACCCGGCGTTCGGCGACGAGGGTCATCCACTCCACTTCATCGAATTGGGGCATTACCACCAGCGTGCGGCCTCCGAACACCGCCGCCAGCACAGCTTGCAGACCGGCCACGTGATACATGGGAACCGTAAGCAGGTTGGTCTCCGCTACGTCCGGGTCGGCAGGTTCCACGTTGGTCAGCAGGAATGTGGCGAAACTGTCGTGGGTCAGTTGCGCTCCCTTCGGGATGCTGGTGGTGCCGGACGTGAACATGATGACCGTGGTGGCGTCCTCATCGTCTTCCGGGAAGTGCAGTTGTTCGGCATCGGCGCCCGCCAGCAAGTCTTCGTAGCCGTGCATCCCGGCGGGCGGCGGCGCGTCCAGCATCACGACGCGGTCGTTGGGCAACGTCCCGCCGGAAACCAGCGGCAGGTATCGTTCGCCCAGGAACAGGAAGGTGGGATCGACAATGCTGAGCATTATCGCCAGTTCCTCCTCCTTGGCCCGGAAGTTAATGGGCACGTACACCGCGTCCAGTTGCGCCGCCGCAAAGTAGATTTCCACCAGGTGGTTGCAATTGGTCTGCATCGCCGCCACCCGGTCGCCTTTGCCGACGCCCAGGTCCGCCATCGCGTTGGCCAGCCGGTTGACCCGTTCCTGCAACGTCTCAAAGCTGAAGTGTTGCCCGTCAAATACGATTGCAGTTCGGTCGGGAACAATCGCCGCCGCTATCATCAGAATTTCGGTGGTATTCATCCTGTCTCCGGTAGGCGGTCGAGATTCAGCGTCGCCGCCGCCAGTCGTCTCTCGTGTTGCAGCGCCTCTGTGATGGGCAAGTCGGCGCCGTCGCGCAAAGCGGCCCGCATTGCCGTCAACAGGCCGGAGGGAACTTCCGCCAGCCGGACGGCGACGCCCCAGGCCAGGCCCAGCAGATCCTGCGCCGGGGCCGTTCTGCTGACCAGGCCCATCCGCATCGCTTCAAATGCGCTGAACCGCCGGCCCGTGAACAGCAAATCCAGCGCCCTCGATGGACCGGCGTGCCGCGGCAAGGTCTGGGAACCGCCGGCCGCCGGGACCATGCCCAGACGCACTTCGGGCATGGAAAAAACGGTGTCTTCCGCGGCTACCCTGACGTCGGCCAGCAGCGCTATCTCCAATCCCGAACCGATGCAGTAACCATGGACGGCTACCACGATGGGCTTGGGCAGCTCCAGCAACTGCCCCCAAACGTCCCGCTGCCAGCGCACGTTGCGCGCGATTACCTGGGACGGAGCGGTGCCGAATTCGCTGAGGTCTGCCCCCGCGCAAAACGCCCGGCCCTGCCCGGTTATCAGCAGCGACCCCACCTCCGAATCCTCGGCAACAGCATGCAATGCTTGGGCGAAGTCGTCCCGCATGGCAACTGAGTATGCGTTCAACTGCTGGGGCCGGTTCAGCGAGACGTGGGCAACGCCACAACTCTTCTCGTAAATGATGGTGGGGAAGGACGCCGACATGGTTCCGGTGCTCATTCAGTCCAGTGGAATCGCCCGGCGGATCATGTCGTCCAGGTCAACTTCGGTACTTTGGGCGCCAATTTCGTTCAGGGTGTTGGCGTCGCTCACCGAGAACGTCATCAGGCCATAGTCTTCCGCAACCCGTTCCACCTGGGGGCGGCGTATGTGCCAGTCGTGATGGAAATTCCCGACTTCGATGCCATGCACGCCGTCCTCAATCACGATATTGGGCGTGTAGTAGCCGGGGTGGCAGTAGTTGCGGAACAGACGCCCACCAGGCAGGTACAGTTCAACGCAATGATATTCGTCGAACGGGCTGATCGCCGGGCGCACGTCGATCTCCCGTCCGGGGATGATCAGAACCTGATCAGGGAAGTGTCGTTCAACCACCCGGTGCAGTTCCAGGCCCCAGTCCAGGCGCCAATGGTCGGTCACTCCAATACCGTCCAGGCCGGCGTTCCTGATTTGCGCGATTACGGCCTCGGCGATTTCCGGCGTCGGCGGTTGAAAACCGAACATCTCGCCGACGTGGGTATGCAGATCCAGACGTACCTTCATGTTCACCTTGTATTACCTGCCCTCGAACTGCGGCGCGCGCTTTTCAGCGAACGAACGCAATCCTTCGGCGCGGTCTTCTGTGCTGTGCAGGATGACGCTGAGATCTGCTTCGAGCCGGAGCCCCTGCGCTATCGCCAGGTCTCCGGAAGCCCAAACCGCTTCTTTGGCGTACCTGCCGGCAACCGGCGCCGCCGACTCAATCTGTTGCGCCAGTTGCGCGGCCAGACATTCCAACTCCTCCGCCGGCGCGACGCGGTTCACCAATCCCGCCGCCAACGCTTCCTGCGCCGAGAGCGTCCTCCCGGTGAGCAACATATCACGCGCCAGGCCCGGGCCAACCAGCCGGGGCAGTCGCTGCGTTCCGCCGTCGTAGGGGAACCCGCAATCCGGCAGGCTGCCCATCCCCAGCCGCGCCGTGTCGGCGGCGATTCGCAGGTCGGCGGCCATGGCGGCTTCCAGGCCGTGGGCCGTGGCATCGCCGTTGAGTACCGCGACGGTGGGCATCGGGAGCTTTGCGATTGCGGCGGCAGCGCCCATCCGGGCGATCCAATCGATGCGGTCCGGCATAGCGGCGGCGGCTATCTCCGCCGGCGGCCGCAACCGTCCGGTCGCGAACACGTCGCCGGACCCGGTAACGGTAACGACCCGAACCGAATCCGCAAAGAGCAGTTCGTGGCAGCAGTCCCGCAACTCGGCGGCCGTGTCCTCGTCGATGGTGCAACCGCCGCTCGGCGGTGGCAAGCGGATCGCCGCGCGAAACTCGGTGATCTGGCAACTGATCTTACGGTATCTCATAGTAGGGCTGCTTTATCGCTGCCCGAAATTCGGTTAAAATGCGTCCGGTTTTCGGAAGCGCCCATGACGTTCAGCAAATTATACGATACTCCCGCCACCGCCGTCGCAGATATCCACGACGGCGCGACTTTGCTCATCGGCGGCGCAACACGCAACAGCGAACCAACCGCACTGCTGGTCGCCTTGCTGGCTTCCGGCGTCCGCGATTTGACCTGCGTGTGCGATTTCGCCGATTGGGACGGCTCCGAAGGTGTCTTGCAACTGGCTCACGCCGAGCGTATCGCCAGTATCATCTCCCCTTTCCCTTTCGCGGGCGAGAGTGGCGGCGTAATTCGGAAGCAATGGCAGGCGGGCGCTCTGGCCGTTGAGGTCATACCCCAGGGCACCCTGGCCGAACGCCTCCGCGCCGCCGGCGCCGGCATCGGTGGGGTATTCACTCCGGTGGTATTGGGCACGCGCTTTGCCGACGGCAGGGAGACGCGAACCGTCAACGGCGTGGAGTGCGTGCTGGAATCCCCGCTGCGCGCCGATTTCGCCCTGATACGAGCCGACCGCGCCGATGCCCTGGGCAATCTAGCCTATCAGGGTGCGCAACGCGGCTGGAACGCCGTCATGGCCCCGGCCGCCCGCATCACCATCGCCGAGGTGGACGTCGTCGGAGAACCCGGTGCGATTGACCCGGAGTTGGTCATCACCCCCGGCATATACGTCAACCGCGTCGTGCATGCGCCGCCGACCGGCGAGCAGGGCTGAACCATGCCCCCCGCAAAGCTGGATCCCCAGGCAATGGCCCGCCGCGCCGCCGGCTTTATCGCACCCGGCGACGTGGTCGCCGTTGACTCCGGCCTGCCGTCGCTGGTTCCCGGTGTAACACCGCCGGATCTGGGCGCGTGGTTCCTCCGCAACAACGGAATGCTCAATGACCTCCCGTTGAGCTTGGCTGACGCCGCCGCCGTAACCCGGGGCGGTTATGTGGACCTGGCCGTCGTCAACGCCGGCCAGGTTGACGCCGCCGGCAGTTTCTCCAGCTTAATTTCTACCGTCCATTCAGGGCCGAACCCACCGGGAAATGCCGTTGACCTGGCTGCCGGCTCCGGTCGGGTAATCGCCATGCTGCCCCATGCCGACGACCAGGGCCGGCCGAATATCGTCGCTACGCTGTCGTCACCTGCCGACGGCCTCCGCTGCGTCAGCGCCATCATCACCGACATCGCCGTGATTGAGGTGGATAGCGGCGGGCTCACCCTGGCCGAAGTCGCCCCCGGTTGGAGCGGTAACGACGTGCGCGCGCTGACCGGCGCCGATATATCCATATCGCCAGCGTTGCGGGAGATGGACTTTTCGCCGCCCACCGGCGTCCCGCCGAGCAAAGTTTATCCGGACGGCCCATCCGCCATTGCCGACGTGCCTGACGGCGCGACAGTATTCATCGACGGTTTCGGCGGCCCCGGCGGGATGGCCCACTACCTGCTGATTTCCCTGCGCGACCAGGGCAGCCGCGACCTTACCATCGTCAGCAACACCGCCGGCATCGCCCGCGTCGTCAGCTTCGGCACTCCCCCGGGGCGCACCGCCATCGACCACAGCGTGCTCATTGAGAACGGGCAGGTCGCCAAAGCCATCGCTTCCTTCCCGGTTTCGCCGTCGGTGTCACGCCCGTCGGAATTTGAGCTGGCCTACCGACGCGGAGAGGTTGACCTGGAGTTGGTGCCCCAGGGGACGCTGGCCGAACGGCTGCGGGCCGGCGGCGCCGGCATCCACGCTTTCTACACGCCGACGGGAGCCGGCACGCTGATTGCCGAGGGCAAGGAAAGCCGGAACATAGACGGCCGCGATTACATCCTCGAATACGGCTTGCGCGCCGACTTCGCCATCATCCGCGCCCACAAAGCGGACACCAACGGGAACCTGGTCTATCGGGGCACGTCGCGCAACTTCAACGCCGTGATGGCGCCGGCGGCTCGGGTAACCGTCGTTGAAGTCGATGAAATCGTCGAAGCCGGCCAGCTGGACCCCGAGGAAATCGTAACCCCCGGCGTGTTCGTTCAGCGCATTGTCAAGCGACCCGACGCCTTTACCGGCTACGAATAACGGGAGGTCGAACGCATGACTGACGACAAAGAGCGTCTTGACCGGGCCATCATTGCCATGCGGGTCGCCAGGGAGTTGCCGCCCGGCGCGACGGTGAACCTGGGCATCGGCATCCCCACGCTGGTGTCCATGTTTGTGGCCGATGACAGCATCGTTTTCTACCATAGCGAGAGCGGCGTGCTGAACTGCGGCCCGCTGGCCGAGGATGGCAACGAGGACATCGACCTCATCAATGCCGGCGGGCAATTCCTCGAACCCGTGCCGGGAATGGCTTATTTCTCCTCGGTGGATGCGTTCGCCATGATCCGGGGCGGACACGTGGACGTTACCATCCTGGGCGCGCACCAGGTGTCGGCCACCGGCGACCTGGCCAACTGGATGCTGCCCGACCGCGGCGTCGGCAACATCGGCGGCGCGATGGACCTGGCCGCCGGCGCCGAAAAGGTCATCGTCGCCATGGAGCACAACGACCGCAACGGCAATCCCAAGGTGGTCCAGGAGTGCAGTTTCCCGCTCACCGGGAAAGGATGCGTTTCCCTTGTAGTAACCGATGTGGCCGTTATGGAACCGACACCCGACGGCATGGCCCTGCGCGAGGTTGCCCCCGGCTGGAGCGCGGACGAAGTGCAGTCAGTGACCGGCGCCAGGTTGATCATTCCTGACTCCGTGGCCGAGTACGAGGTGTAGGTCGCCTCTTGCGCTATATGGCGAATTGCGCTAGCATTTTTGCCGAAATCATCCCGTGTTTGACGGCAATTCGCACCACGTTTTAGCCACCGAAAGGAGACTTTTCACGATGTTCAATCCCATCGCGTTCCTGAAGCCCCGCGCGGCCCACGCCCACTGCGACATCCCCTGCGGCATCTACGACCCCGTCGTCGCCAAGATGGCCGCCCAGACCGTGCAGAAGATGGTGCTGCGGATGCAGAACCTTGAGGCTCCCCAGCCCGGCGCGCCGGCCGGCGAGCGGCAGGCCTTCGCCAACACCTTCTCCCGCTACGTAACCGTCAAGGAAGAGCACGCCGAGAAGTGCAAGGAAGAGTTGCGCATTCTGTGGGCCGACTACGCCTGGCCGAACACCGACGCCAACGA
>JAJDWF010000062.1 GCA_022825745.1 Dehalococcoidia bacterium
AGCAGTTTGTAGGCGGCGTCGTGCATGGGGTGGCTCCGCATGGGTCGACGTGCGTACTGCGCGTCTTGGAATGCCAGATTGTATGGATTGGAACACCCGCAACGGCATGGCATTTTTGCGCAATATCGCCAGATTTGCGGCAATCGGACGCCTGTTGCACTGGTCCGAGCAAACCTATGCCACGTCAAGGAATGTGGACAGGGTTGGGCTTGGT
Organism: Dehalococcoidia bacterium; assembly: GCA_022825745.1. Classification (GTDB taxonomy): domain Bacteria; phylum Chloroflexota; class Dehalococcoidia; order Lucifugimonadales; family UBA3495; genus Bin87. The sequence continues at coordinate 215 of JAJDWF010000062.1, forward strand.
GAGGGTGAGCGCGCACATGCCTCGCCCGCGTCGTGGGCGCGGCGCGGGGCCATGGATGGCCAGGAGCGCCGCAACCCGATTTGAGCCCGCCATGGATGGCGGGCGAAATCAAGCGTTCGAGTATTGTCCGCGCGCACCCTCGGGGCGGCAATCGAAGCGCCTTCTTCAATCCCGCCGCGACACCACCCCCACGGTACTCCAGGCTACGGCTACGGCTACGGCTACGGCTACGGCAAAGTAAACGAATCGCTCGCCAACGTCTCCGACGAACTGGCCGCCGACTCCTCGTAGTACCCCACAAACCGGTTCGTCTCGAACGAATCGTAGTCCCTCAGGTTCTCCGCCCAGCGGTAGCCTATGCTCTGGAACAACAGATCCGCCGACACCGTAACCGCGCCGCTGGCGCCCGAAACATCGACCCGGTATTCAACCCGGTCACCGCCCGCCGTGAAGTTATCGTCGTCCGCCGCCGCGCCGTGCACGGCAATTTCCCACGACGCAGACGCCTTGTCGAACCCCAGGGGCAGCAGCCGGTTGTCCTTGATGTAACGCGCCCCGGAGAGCAGCCCCGTCGTCACCCGATCCTGGACGTCCACCATGACCGACTCGTAAATCTGCACCTGGCTGGCGCTGTCGATGGAGTCGTAGTGGGGTTCGAAGCGGCCGCCGTCCTCGTCGTTGTCGTTGCCCGCTATCGACCCGTCCGGCTGCACGGCGCCCGATTCGAACAGCGTGTTGCCCGCGGCGTCGCTCACCGTAACGTGCAGCCATGCGCGCCTGGAAGGATAGGCGGTCGGCAGCTTGTGCCCCGAAAGGCTCTCCACCGCCACGCCCAGTTCCAGCGTCGAACCGGCCATGCGCGCGGAGTCGATGCTGACCCGGGCCGTTTCGGTCTCAAGAAACTCCCGCGTGCTGCGCTGCGACGCTTCAAGCTCCTGAGGCAGGGCCGACACTCCGAGCTCGGTGCGGTACTTGTTGAGGATCCCCAGCATGAAGGCGTTGCCGCCCCGGAACACGTGCTGATTGACCGCCGGCCGCAACTGCCCCAGCACCGAAGTGATGGGCGCGTCCTCGACCAGTTCGGGCATGTGGCAGCTCTGGCAACTGTCGGTGGTCCGGTAGTCGCTGTGCAGCCACTCGTGATACGGCACCTGCTCGGGCAGCGTACCCACTTCCTGGCCCGCTGCGTTGAGCGTTTCGGTGAACAGCGTGTGGCAGGTGGCGCACAGCTCCGATTCCGCCAGGTGCTCGCTGGTGGTCGGCACGAAGTTGGTGGCCGAATTCATCATGGTCGTTCGTCCGATATCCACTTCGTGGGGGCCATAAATCTCGCGCTCGCCCATTGCCAGGGTCGTGTTGATGACGAAGCCGCCCGTGAAGCTCGAGTCGTCGCCGAAGTTATCGTCCTGGATCTGGTGACACACGGCACAGGAAACCCCGTCGGCCGCCAGGACGTTGTCCCAGGGCGCCAGATTGGCAAAGACCTCGCCGGTCCCGCCGTTGTTGGCCGAGTGGAAGCGCGCCATGGGCATGTGGCACGTCGCGCAGGTGTCCTCGATCGCCGCCTGGGCCTGGGGGTGATCCATGACCTCGCGCCGCACGCCCGCCTGCCAGTAGGGATCCTTCGCGGAGTTGGCCATCATCGAGGCCCGCCAAGTATAGCCGATGGAAATGTCCTGACCTTCCGGTGACACCACGCCGCTGTGGCAGGCAATGCACTGGTGGGAGGTGTGGAAGAACTCCTGCTCCTGCGCCCACAACGGGCTCGAAAACAGCACCAGGCCGAGTGCCGCCGCGACCGAACGTATTTTCACTGTCACGCCTACCATCCTTCCAGCACTCCGCCGTCAAACCAGTCCCACAACAGGTAGAACACAAACTGGGTCTCGCGGCCGGGCTCGTCCTCCGTCGGTATCCTCAGCCCGAAATTCGCCATGACATGCTGGCGCGTGTTCAGCGTCACCTGGAACTGCGGCACCAGGTCCCACTGGATGTCCGCGCCGCCCCCGAGATCCCTGGAAGCGATCACCTCGAACATCGGGGTCCATGCCCGACCGAAGGGGCCGCCGGTGGTCCAGGTCCGCCCCAGGAGGGCCCTCAGCTCGGCCTCGTCCTCGAAACCGCTCTCGGTCGGGAACTCCAGCAGCGCCTGCATTTGAAAGAAGGAGTCCGCCGGCAGGAGCTTGCCATAGGCAAAGTAGGGTTCGAACTTGTAGGTGCCCCCTCCGAAACCCAGCGCGTCGTCGCCCGCAGGCACGATCAGTTCGGCGCCGACGCTGTAGATGTTGCCGGTGTCCATGTTATAGCTGAGGTTGCGCTTCAGGCCGATTTCCAGGTCGCCGGTACCGCCCTGGCGACCTTGCTCACCGCCGAAATCGGTCACCTGGAACGGCAGGGCGATTTCGATCTGGTTCTGCGCGCCGAAACGGTACTCCCAGAGAAATTCGTGGATGAAAGTGTTCCGGTCGCCGCCCTCCAGCCACGTTGTCAGCACCACCTCGTCTTCCGGATAGGCCTTCTCCGTGAACAGTGCGCGAGGCAGGTTGAATTCGCCCCGGGGCCAGCGATCATCCGTGCATTGCGTACGCACGTGATCGAGGATGGCCTGTATCTGATCCGGCTCCAGAGCATCGCCAAACGAAGGCATCATCTGGTCGAAGCCCCGCACCGGACCGCCGGCGTGTATGACCGCGTACCAGTCGGGATCCGGCTCCCGGGCCGCGAAATCGCAGTCCGTGAAGTCCGGCACCACCAGATCCAGGAATCCGAGCTGCGAAACGCTGTTGCCCGAACCGTCGCCGCCGTGACAAGCCGCGCATGCGGTGTGGTACAGCTCCTCGCCGGTTTCCTGCGCCAGCACCGGCGACAACCCTGCCAAACTCACCAGTGTGACCTGTAAGCATGCTGACTTTCTGAGATTGACTCTCATTGTCGTCCGCCAACGCGAATTATTTTCATTTCGGATTCTCCAAACTGAGAAGGGCAGCTTTCGCTGCCCTTCTGGATCACGGTTCTGCCGGTCTGTTACATCAAATTTCCCCGGGGAAATCGCAAAACGGCATGTGGAATTTGCGTCCCTCTGCAAATCCGCCAATTTGGCCCGCCCCGAGACTCCCGCTCAGGTTCTGAATCCTGAAACTCACTCACCCTTTCCTGTTGTCACTCAAAACCAGGACAGATCACATCCCACGTGGTTGTGTAACTCAAGCGGTCACCTGACGACACACGTTCGACCCAAGGTGAACCGAGTGATCGGCAATCCATCCAAAGCATATTGCACACTTCTCGCGGAACTTGGGAAATTAACAATTCTTTAGCCTTATTGACCTGCTGCAGCGACGGTGCCCGTCAAGCAGTTTCCCGCTGTATGCGACATTGGAATCGGTCCGAAGCGTCGGACCCTACAGAACCCGGGCGTAGTACACCGTGGCCAACAACGTGCTGCTCGCAAGCCCGATGGCCAGTAGCCGCGGACCCGTCAACCGCGACCACAACAACAGCCCGGTGATTGAGAACACCACCAGGGCGCCGGAGAACGCGTCGATGATCGCCACCCAGACCGGACCCGTGTTGGCGGCCAGGTGGAGCCGGTTGAGGGTCGAGAAAAACCCGCGTTCGGTGTGCAGGACGTCGATGTAGCGGTTACCGTTGACGAAACTGGCCTCGACGACTTCCCTGGCGGAGGCGTAGTAGGCATCGAAGCGCGGTGGCTGTTCCACCAACCGGTCGCCCAGTTCGACGGCGGAAGACCGCGGAGCCGGTCCGCGGCGCTCCCGGGTCGGGCCGTTGAGCGCCAGCGATGCCTGCACAAAGCGCTCGAATTCCGCCTGGCTGGCGAACCCGTCGGCGGGTGCGTTGACCTGGAAGCTGGTGATGTCCGTCGGCAGCCGCCCGCTCAGGACTGCGCGGTGGTTCAGCGTTATTCCGCTGATGCCGATGATCACGCCCGCTGCCGCACCCGCCATCCCCATCCAGGAATGGGTCCGGCGAATTACGCGCAGCGCCCTTTGCGTGTGCAGGGCGCGGGGAAGGAACGGATGCGCCTTGGGCGGCCGCACCTTTCTGGCCGTGGATTGCTTCCTGACGGCGTCTGCAGTAGTTGAAACCATCACGCCCCCGCCAATCCGAAATACACCACGGCCAGCAGGCCCGCACTACCCAGGCCGATGGCCAGCAGCCTGGAGCCATCCATGCGGCTCCACAGCAGCACTCCGCTGAGGGCCAGCACGATGAGCGCGCCGGAGAACGCGTCGCCGAGCAGCGTCCAGCCCAACTGCGCGCCGTTGCCCCGGTGCAACCGGTTCATCGTCTCGAAAAAGCCACGCTCGGTATCGACAATCTGAATGTACTCGTTGCCGGCGACGTAGCGCAGATCCAGGGTGCGTTGCGGGGACGTAAACTGCGTTACGAAAACCGGTTGGTTGCTTTGCGCACCCACGGCTCCGCCGCCTTGCCGCCCGCCGCCGCCCATGGCGCCCATCGAACCCATGGCCGCGGCGCTCGCCGTCTCCACGCCCCCGGCAGTGCCGGACTCGGCAAGTGCGGCTACAGGAGACGCGTTTCGCGGTTGCCGCCATTCCGTTCTCAGGCCCAACTCGGCCTTCACGAAAGCGCCGAGATCGTCGACGCTTTCGACGGCGGCGCCATTGACCGGAAGCTGAACGACCGTCTGTGTGTCCTCCCCGGTTCGAAAGATGTTCGCATGAACCATCGCGATGGTTGTAAGACCGAACAGGATTCCCGCCACCGCGCCCCAGATCCCCAGCCAGCCATGACTGCGGCGCAACCACACGAGAAATATGGGAGTCTGTAGCCGTCTGGGCAGGAAAGGGTGAGCTTTGGGCGGCCGTTTCAGGGCGATCCGCTTCCTGGGCATTACGGCTGACGTCGCGGCAACCATCGCTCAGTCACTCCCACGCGATGCACCGGGCATTGCAGGAAATGGAAGCGTCGGTCCCGTCGCCCTGGGTGGCGTGGACCTGCCACCAGTTGGTGAATTCATCCACCTGGATGCTGCAGGTGGCCACATCCTCCGGGCCGTCCATTCCCTCGATTTCGACCTTGGTCAGAAAGCAAAGGGAATTGGACGCGTCGGCAAGCGGTTTCTGGTCGTCGGCGGGTCCGGGGCGGGGTGAGCCGTCGCGACTGGCGCCGCGCAACCACGCATCCTGCTCGGATTCCCCCACGATCACGAACCGTTGACCGTCGCCACCAGCGGCCAATTGCGCCGCGACCTCGCCGATCTGCGCCTGCAACCCCTCAACGTCCGCGCCGCCGGCGCCTTGTCCCTGTCCGGTGAACACGTACGTGAGCGCACTTGCGATCAGCGCTGCGGCAATGGCGGTTATGGCTGACTTCATCCGGGTCTCCCCTGGCACGCAATCCGGTTTGTATCACTCTAGCCAGCACCCATGTCCCGATCAACCCGTTTGCTCCGCCGAAGCGCCACGGTAGACGTTTCTTAGCGCAAGCTGCCGTTGTGCCGGCAAACACGCCGCCAGGCATTCCCGTTGCACATCGAATACGCTAGACTCACAGGATAAATCGGCCATTGGAGATTCTCGTGGAATTGAACCGAACTATGGCCCTGGTCGCAATATTGGGCAGCGGGCTGCTGGCAGCCTGTGCGGCACAGCAGGACATGCCCGGGAGTGCCGATGCCCAGCAGGCGAACGCTGCCGAGGCGCCCGATTCCGAAACCTTGCAGGAGATCAGGCTCAACGCCGAGCAGGTGGCGCTGTCACGCCCCCCGCAGGAATCCGACGTCGTCTGTGAACGCATCGCACCCACGGGCTCGCATATTCCCCAGCGGAGGTGTGTGACGCGTGCAGCCCTGCGCGAAGAAACCGAACAGGCTCAGGAGTGGCTGCGAAGCGACGGCACGCGGGGTGCCATCACCGAAGTACGCTAGCGCGCCACCCATCCGGCCTGGCGAAACCGGTATGCGCGGCCTGGCTTGCGCAAAGCGCGGCTAGCTGGTCTATGGCGCGTTGCCGGGCGCGGTCAACGCTCCCAGAGCTCGCACTCGTAGGGCAGCACCTCAAGCCCCGGCACCCACATCCAGTGTGCGGTGCGCACTGAAGGACCCGTGAGGTTAACCGGGTCGTACGCGGTCACTTCATAGTCCAGCCGGCTGCCGTCCGGAGTGGGGGTGAACCGTTCCACCAACCGCACAT
>JAJDWF010000067.1 GCA_022825745.1 Dehalococcoidia bacterium
CAAGGCGTCGCTTAGGGTTTCCTGCATGATGTAGTCTCGGTGACCGGTCATCACCCGCGCCACGTCGTCAGGCCCCTGGTAGTAGGTCACGATGTGGTCGGTAATTTCAAAGCGGGCGCCCTTCCTGAGGTTCTGGATGCGGTGGGCCAACTCCCGGGCCAGGCCCTCGTCCGCCAGTTCCGGCGTGATGTTGGCGTCCACGGCAACCATGTAACCGGCCTCCAGCGCGGCGGAGTAGCCGTTGACGGCAACCACCGAGTCGCCATCGTCGCCGGCCTCCGACTGGGCCTGAGCGTACAGATCCTGCTCTACCCCATCGGCTTGCAACGTCTTGATGTTCAGCTCTTCAAGAATCTGCTCGCCCACCCAGTCCAGGTATTTCGCCTCGTCGGACGTTCGGGTGCGCACCACCACGGACGCAAGGGGTTGCCTCACCTTGAGGCCGGCCTTACTGCGGGCGGCGCGGCCCATGCTGGAAACGCGGATGGCCAGCCGGGTGGCATCCATGATGGAGTCGTCGATCAGTGAAGGATCGGATACCGGGTAGTCGGCCAGGTGTACGCTGTCGGGGGCGTCCGGGTTGAAGCGCAGTTCCAGGTTGCGGTACATCTGCTCGGCCACGAAAGGAGCCAGCGGGGCCATGAGCCGTGCCACGGTAGTCAGGCAGCGGTACAGGGTTGCGTAGGCTCCCAGCTTGTCGGCGTCGGCTTCGCTCTTCCAGAACCGGCGGCGGGAGCGGCGCACGTACCAGTTGGACAGCACGTCGATGAACTCGGCGATGCGCCGGCCGGCGTCGGTGGGGTTGTAGTTGTCAAGATGGCCGTCAACCACCTGCACCAGCTGATTCAGTTCGGCCAGTACCCAGCGGTCAAGCTCGGCCTCGGGCCGCCAGTCGTCGGGAATTTGCGATGGCTCGAATTCGTCGATGTTGGCGTAGTTGGTGAAGAAGGAATAGACGTTCCATAGGGTCAGCAGAACCTGGCGCAGGGTCTGCTGCACCAGCCGGTCGGAGAACCGGCGGGGTTCGCCGGGATGGGACGCGGTGAACAGGTACCAGCGCAGGGCATCCGCTCCGTGGGTGTCGAGGATGCTGTCGGGTTCGACGATGTTGCCCAGCCGCTTGCTCATTTTGCGGCCGCGACCATCCAGGATAAGGCCGAGGCAGATGACGTTGCGGTAGGCGATGTCGTCCTGCATCAGAGTTGAAAGGGCGTGCAGGCTGTAGAACCAGCCGCGGGTCTGGTCAACGGCCTCGCAGATGTAATCGGCGGGCAGCCGGCCGTCGGTCTCGATAACGCGATTCTCGAAAGGATAATGCCACTGGGCGAGGGGCATCATGCCGGAGTCGAACCAGCAGTCCATCACCTCGGGGATGCGCCGGAATACGCCGTCGCAGGAGTCCGTCGCGCAAGGCCAGGTCACGTCGTCCACGTAGGGCCGGTGGAGGTCGAGATCGGCCAGATTCTGACCGGAACGATCCGACAACTCCGCAACGCCACCGACGCAATCCATGTTGCCACACTCGTCGCACTGCCAGATGGGTATGGGCGTGCCCCAGTAGCGTTCCCGGGAGATGGCCCAGTCCACATTGTTGCGCAGCCACTCTCCAAACCGTCCCTCCCGGATGTGATCGGGGTACCAGTTGATCCGGGAGTTGTTGCCCACCAGACGGTCCTTGACCGCCGTGGTGCGGATGTACCAGGACGTCTTGGCGTAATAGAGGAGGGGGGTGTCGCACCGCCAGCAGAACGGGTAGGTGTGGCGATAGACCCCCTGGTGGTACAGCAGTCCTCGCGATTCCAGGTCGGCGAGGATTTCGGGGTCGGCGTCCTTGACGAACTTGCCGGCGAAAGGATAGTTGCCGGTGATGACACCCTGCAAATCGACGGGCTGCACGAAAGCCAGATGGTGCTCGCGTCCCAGGCCCAGGTCCTCATCACCGAAGGCCGGGGCGATGTGGACGATGCCGCTGCCGTCGTCCATGCTCACAAAGTCGGCGGACACAACCCTGGTGGAATAGGAATCAACGTCTTCCAGCGAGGTCTGGCCGTCGTCGTTCGCGACGAACTGGCGGATGGGAGTGCCGTACTTGGAGGCGTCGTAAAGCGGTTGGTAGGACAGGCCAACCAGTTGGCTGCCTTTGACTTCCTGCGTAACGGTGTAGTCGCCCTGCAGCACTTCCAGGAGCGCGGTGGCCAGCGCCATTCTGATCGTATCGCCGGCGTTGTTGGTGGTTTCAACGATGGAGTAGTCGGCGTCCTCGCTGACAGCCAAGGCGGTGTTGCCGGGCAACGTCCACGGCGTCGTGGTCCACGCCAGGAAGTAAGAAGGAACATCGGGCGCGGAACCACCCAACCACTCGGTAGCCTCGAATGTAACGAAAGTTGACGGGTCCGGCGTGTTTTCGCGGTACCCCAGAGCGACCTCATGGGACGAAAGGCTGGAGACACAGCGGGGGCAATGGGGCGCGCCGCGCCGGTCCTGGTAAAGCAGACCACGATCCCACAACTGCTTGAGAATCCACCACCCGGTCTCGATGTAGTCGTTTTCCAGCGTCACGTAGGGGTCTTCCATATCTACCCAGTAGCCGATGCGGTCGGTCATCACCTCCCACTCTTTCACATACCGGAAAACGCTCTCGCGGCACCGCTTGTTGAATTCGGCGATGCCGAATTCCTCGATTTCCCGCTTGGAAGACAGACCAAGTTCCTGTTCAATCTGGAGCTCAACCGGCAAGCCGTGGGTGTCCCAGCCGCCCTTGCGGATTACACGGCAGCCTTTCATGGTGCGGTACCGGGAGATGACGTCCTTGAATACGCGGGCCAGGACGTGGTGAATGCCCGGGCTGCCGTTGGCGGTGGGCGGCCCTTCGTACATCATGAACAGGGGCGCGTCGGGCCGTTCGTCGGAAGAACGGCGGAACACGTCCTGCTTCTTCCAGTATTCCAGAACCTCGGCGTCCAGGTCGGGGAAATTGACCCGGCTGGAAACCACGTCAAACATAGCCGGCATACCTAAAAACCTCCCTCCGGGAATTAGCGCCAGAAAGCGTGAAAATGGTGCAGCGGCCCATGCCCTTGCCCAATCGGGTAGGCCGCGCTGATGGCGGCGGTCACGTAGTCCTTGGCCTGTCTCACCGCCGCCGGCGTTTCCAGTCCGTAGGCTAGGCCGGCGGCCACGGCGGAAGCGAACGTGCAACCAGTGCCGTGGGTATTGGTGGAAGGGATGCGCTCGGTGGTGAACTCCAGGAACTCTTCCCCATCATACAGGACATCCGTCGGAGGCCCTTCCCGGTGTCCACCTTTAATTACGACGGATTTAGCGCCCATTCCGATGATGGCTACCGCCGCCCGGCGCACGTCATCGTCGGATTCGATGGATTGCCCCGTCAAGTCCTCCGCCTCCGGTATGTTGGGAGTGACTACCTTGGCCAGCGGGATCAGTTCGCTGCGGATCGTAGCGATGGCTTCCTCGCGAAGCAGGCGGTCGCCGCTTTTCGCAACCATCACCGGGTCCACCACTAGATTGGAAATGCCGTGACGGCGGACGGCGTCGGCTACAGTGGCGACAATAGGAGAGGAGGACAGCATTCCGGTTTTCACCGCATCCGCGCCAATGTCGGAAACCACCGCGTCAATTTGCGCGACGATCACATCCGTGGGGATTTCGTGAACGGCGATTACGCCTACCGTGTTCTGCGCGGTGATTGCGGTTAGCGTGGAGGTGCCGAACACGCCCAGCGCGGAAAAGGTCTTCAGGTCGGCCTGTATGCCGGCGCCCCCTCCGGAGTCCGACCCGGCTATGGTCATCGCGGTTGGCGGTCTGGATGAGCTCATGGTATTCGTTAATTGTCAGGCAAGGCTTGATATTAGTCGGGATTGTCGGGGATGCGCCAGTCGTCGGTTTCGGGGTTCTCGTCGGGCCCGGTCGGCAGATTCATGGCAACCGCCGCATCCCGCAGTACGCTGATGTGCTCCTCATCGGAAAGGACGCCAATGTGCAGAGCGGGCAGGGTTTCAATGTTCAGGCCGGCAGCCAGGCCGAGCTCCAGAGAAAGACGGACGGCGGACTGGTTGTCGGCGGCTTCGGTGATGATGACGAAGTCGTAGCGGCCCAGGACGGCGTATTGAGTCAGAACCTTGCCGGCGGCGGTTTCAACGGCGGCGGCGGCATCGCTGAGCAGATTGGGGTTGTCATGCCCCATGCGTCGGCCGCGTCCAGTAAGGTTGGCGAGCATTACGTAGAGAGGCATTATCGGGCACCTTTTGCAGAGATAATCAGGGAGGAACCGCAGGTAGTATAGCATTGAGGGGCCCGGCGGAATTTCGGCGATGACAGCCGAAAACCGGGCGTGCTATTATCCCGACGGTTATCTTCAGGACAAAGCGGCGGGGATGCACCCGAGGGAGGTCTGCAATGGACATCGGCCTGAATATGTCGATATCTACCAACTCGATAGACGTAGCGGAGATTGCGGCCAAGGCCGAAGCTTTGGGGTTCGAGTCGATCTGGCTCCCTGAGCACCCGGTCATGCCGGTCAATACCGCCTCCAAGTATCCCGGCTTGCCCGACGGCTCCATACCCGATTACATGAGCGACATGGCGGATCCCTACATAGGGTTGGCCAGGGCCTCCGCGGTTACTTCCACCATTAAATTTGGAACCGGCATCACACTGATACCGGAGCGCAATCCGCTGGTGCTGGCGGGCGCAATCGCGTCGCTTGACCGCTTCTCCGGCGGGCGGTTCCTCCTGGGCATTGGCACCGGGTGGCTCCGGGAGGAAACCGAGATCATGGGTGGCGACTTTGACCACCGCTGGACCCAGGCCCGGGAATCCATCGAGGTGATGCGGGCCTTGTGGACCCAGGATACCGCCGAATATCACGGGCGCTACTACGACTTCCCGCCCGTTCAGTGCAACCCCAAGCCTGCTCAGGAAGGCGGGCCGCCGGTCATCCTGGGCGGCAACGCTCGCAACGTGTTCCGGCGAGTCGCCCGGTGGGGTGACGGCTGGATGCCCACCGCCGCCAGCCCGGAACAGATCGCCGCCGGACGGGCCGCCATTGACGAGTTGGCCGAGGCGTCGGGCCGGGACCCGTCGGGCATCGGCATCACCGTATTTGGACAAGCCGCAGACCGAGATTTGATCTCCCAGTTTGAAAGCGCCGGCGCCAACCGCGTCATAGTCCGCCTCGGCGACACCACCAGTTCGCAGGCATTGGACGAAATCGAACGCATCGCGCAAGCCGTCTTGTAAGCGCGCTGCGGTCTTTGAGGGGCGACGTATTGCGTCGCCCTTTTTTGATGTCCAGTTGGCCTATTTTGGGCTAGTATCGTGCGCTTTGATATATCAAGGCTTGGCATAT
>JAJDWF010000009.1 GCA_022825745.1 Dehalococcoidia bacterium
TCCGCTCCATGCCCGAAATGGCCGGGACGCCGGCCGGGGGTATGGACGGGGGCCCTTTCAGGTGGTATCACGGTTAGGAAAACCGCACGAGTCAGGGAGTAAAACGTCGCCATGCCCATCACCGTAGGTCATGTGCCCAACCTGGAATGCGAAGCGTTCTACTTCGACATGGAGCGTCGCGGCATCGTGCTGGTTGACATGGACCCCAGCCAGGTTGCGGACGCGCTGGAAGACGGCGCAATCGACGCCGGGCCGATACCGCTGCTGGACGTGCCGCGCCTGGAGCCCAACGCAGCCCCGATTCAGCGGTTCTGCGTGGCCTCGGTGACGCACGCCGTTTCGTGCGTGCTGCTCTCCAACAAGGAGATTGGCGAACTGAGCGGCGGCAAAATTGCCCTCAACGAACCCGACCCGACGTGCCTGCGCCTGCTGCGGGTGATTCTCGAATTGAGACACGGCATCACCGGCACGTCTTTCGTGGATGCCCAGTCGGAACACGACGCCGTGTTCCTCACCTGGAACCGGGGGTTGCGCGGTCGGCGCGCCGTGCGTGGATTTGCTCACCGTTACGACATGGGCGAAGAATGGCAGGAGTGGACCGGGCTGCCCTTTGTGTTCAACCGCTGGATGGCCCGCTCGGACATGGAGCGGCAGGACTTCGTGGTATTGCAGGATGCCCTGTTCGTCGGCCAGGAGGACTGGATGAACAACCTGTACAAGGACACCGGGCCTCGCAACGACGTGCTGATGCTGTCCAGGGAGGTGCTGGAATACGTGCAGGGCCTGCGCTTCTTCATGGGCGTGCCGGAAGAGCGGGCCATCGAAGCATTCCAGGAAAAGCTGGCGCTGCTGAAATAAGGAGACATTTGCAAGATGCGCGAAAACACGATGAAGACGAAGCTCGCCGCCGGCCAGCCGGTATTCGGCTCCATGATCACCTTCCCGTCGGCGGCGGTGGTGGAGATGCTGGGGTTCCTGGGCTACGACTGGGTGCTGATCGACAACGAGCACGGCAGCATCACGGTGGACCTGGCCGAGGACATGATCCGCGCCGCCGAATACTCGGGCACAGCGCCCATCGTGCGGCCCGTGGGCAACCGCCCGGAGATCATCGCGCCGTTCCTGGATCGCGGAGCCTGGGGCGTGCAGGTTCCTCACGTCAACACGGCCGATGAGGCGCGGGCAGCGGTAAAGGCGGTGAAGTACTACCCGGATGGCGACCGTGGGCTGTTCAGCGGCGGCCGGCCGGCCGAGTACGGGTTCAACCAGGCCACACCGGACTACGTGGCCGACGCCAACCGCAATACGCTGGTCTGCCTGATGCTGGAAGAGGTGGAGGCCATCGAGAACATCCCCGAGTTGGTGAAAGTGCCCGGCGTGGACGTGTACTTCATCGGGGCCGGCGACCTGTCGCAGAGCATGGGCTACCCCGGCCAGCAGACCCACCCCGAAGTGCAGGCGCTGGTGGAGAAGGGCGTGCAGCAGATCGCGGCGGCCGGGATCACGGCGGGGTGCAGCTGCCCGGACAACCTGGTGCCGCACTATCTGGAGCTGGGTGTGCGCTACTTCCACAACACCGTCGGCCGGCTGATCCAGGGAGCCAGCAACGAGTACCTCAAAACGATGCGGGCGGCGGCCGACGGGCTATAGAGCCAATCCGGCTCGCCCACCTTTCAAACCAGCGTTGCCAGGAGAGTCAAACTATGACCAGTCCAGTTGATCCCGTCCAGATACGCCTGACCGGTGAAAACTCGTTCATTCGCCTTTCCCCCGAGGAGGGCGGCCCCCAGACCAGCCGCACCAGCCATTGGCGGGTGCTCTGGACGCCGGCCGGCGCCGGCCACGTCCTGTTCCTGAAGAGTGATGAGGTGGACGGCGGCCGGGCGCGGGTGTACTCCGACAACATCGCCATGACCCGCTACGTGCAGGAAGAGATCGAGAGCATGCTGTTCCCGGAGTTTGGCGATACCTCGCTGCCGGTCATCCCCGCAGAGTTCAGCAGGTCCGGGGGCATAGAAAGCGCCTACAACGAGCATGTAGTGGCGTCAACGGAGACGGTGGTGTTGAGCTGGCACGACTTCCTGACGCCGTATATGCTCAACAACCCGGCCGGCGAAGCGTCAGGGCGCACGCACGGCGTGTACAGCTGCTTCTTCCCGGCGCGGCAGGCACAGATCACCGTGGGCGATCAGGCACTGTCCGGCGTGGTGTCGCTGGAGATGCGTGGGCCGGCACAGAGCAGCACGGCGTGTTGCGCGTGGTCGGAGACGTGGGTCAAGCCGTAGTTATCGCGCCGTCAACGTAGAGGATTTGCAGCGCCTGGCGGGCGGCGGGTTCGACCTGCCTGATGGTGGCGGCGTCCATTCCGTTGGTGAGGTCGGCGATGGCATCGGTGGCGGTGCGCCGGCCGTTCAAACGGGCCAGCAGTTGGGCCACCAGCGCGCTGCACGGCAGGCCCTCCGGGTGGCCGTCGGTTACCAGGCCGACGCCCCACACGAAACGGTCGCCGGCGAGCACCGGCTGGCGTTGCAGCAGCACGCCGTCGGCCAAGCGCAACGGAACATCCGGCGGCAGGCCCCGCTCCTGACGGCGGTTGCGTTCCGACTCCACGGCGGCCACGCTGTCGCCGAACGCGGCCGGCGCGAGGCCGTGGGACAGCACCACCCGCTCGTAGCCACGGGCCGGCTGGCCGGCCACCGCCTGGATGAACGATTGCCGGGGTGTGAGCGAAGGGTCGTTGTCCAGCAGGCGGCGGGCCTCCCAGAAGTAGGAGTCGGCGGTGCGGTTGCTGGAGTAGAAGAGACGCGCCAACTCCCGGAAGTGGCCGTATTCCTTGTAGTAGAGCTGCTGGTACACCTGCCCCGCCGGGCCGGCGATGGCTGGATCCTCCAGGGCGGAGGTGACGGCGGCGGCGGCCAGGGTCGCCGAGGTGAGGGCGAGATGGACGCCGGATGAAAAGAGAGGGTCGATGAAGCAGCCGGCGTCGCCGACGAGGATGTAGCCGGGGCCGTGCAGCGACTGGCATCGGTACGACCAATCCCGCAGCACCTCCGGGCCGGACACGAACTGAGCGGAGGCCAGCATTTCGGCCAGGCGCGGGGCGGCGGCAACCTGGGATTCCAGGAACCGCTGGGGGCCAAGTTCGCGGATACCTTGCTGGCCGGTTTCGGAGTCCACCACCGCGCCGACGCTGGCCCAACCGTCGCGCAGGGGGATGTGCCACAGCCAGCCGGCGGGCTGGGACTCGATGAGTATGTTGCCCTGGTCGGGCGCGGGCAGGCGGTCACCGCCCTGGTAGTAGCCGTACACGGCCAGGTTGCGGAAGAAGTCGTCCCACTGCCGGAGGCCGAGCTGACGGGAAAGCAGGCCGCCCTGTCCGCTGGCGTCCACCACGTAGCGGGCAGGCACCTTGGTCTCGCCGCCCGAACTGTCGGCGGGACGGCATTGGACGGCGACAGCGGTTCCGGCATCATCGAACACCACACCCGTGGCCTGGCAGCCCTCGCGCACGTCCACGCCGGCGCGGCGGGCGTTATTGAGCAGGATGGCGTCGAACTCGGGTCGCCACACCTGGTAGGAATGGGGGTTGCTGGCGTTGGTCTCGCTGAAGTGCCAACTCCAGGGTTTGCGGTCGGCGCCCCAGATCATGGTCGCGCCGAGCTTGACGGTGAAACCGGCCCGCTTCACCTCGTCCAGCACGCCCAGGTCTTGCAGGATGGGAATGCTGGCCGGCAGCAGCGACTCGCCGACGTGGGGCCGGGGGAACCGCTCGCGTTCCAGCAGGACGACGTCCAGCCCCTGGCGGGCGAGCAGCGTACCGGCGCAGGAGCCGGCCGGCCCGCCGCCGATGACGATGATGGGTGGTTCGGACACGGAAGTTATCGACTACGCCAACCGGGCGAATCGGTTAGCGGTAGTACTGGGAGAAGACGGGTTCCTCGCGGGTGATGATTTCGAGGACGCAGGGCTGGCCGGTGGCGGAGATTTCCTTGGCGCGCTCGATGGCGGGGCCGACCTCGTTGGGGTCGGTGACGTACTCGGTGTGGGCGCCCAGGGATGCGGCCATAGCGGCGTACTCGCCGGTGACGTACTTGGTGCGGTAGCGCTCGGTGGCGATGGGGATGTTCTTCTCGTAGCCGCCCATTGCGCCGTTGTTGACGATGACGGTGATGATGCCCAGTTGCTCGCGGGCCGCCGTCTCGAAGTCGGTGCCGGCCATGCCCACGGCCACGTCGCCCATGAGGTTGACGCAGGTCTTCTCGGGGAAGGCCACCTTTGCGCCCATGGCGTAGCCCAGCCCACTGCCCAGCTGGGTGGAGTTGCCCCAGCCGATGTAGCCGCGCGGCGTGGTGGCGGCGTAGAAGGGCACGATCTGGTCACGGGGGTTGCCGGAGTCGTGGGTGACGATGCTGTTGGCCTTGTCCAGGCGGGCGTTGAGCTCGTACACCACGCGGTAGGGGCTGATGGGCGCGTCGTTGCTGGACAGGCGGGGCATCCACTCTGCCAGCCACTCCTGGCGCACCTGCCGGATCTCGGCGGCGACGGACTCGTCGCCCCGGCGTCCGTCCGCGCCCAGGCGGTCCTTGACCTCCTCGATGAGCTGGGCCAGCACCAGCCTGGCGTCGCCGACGATGATCTCCTCCAGCGGGTACTCGCCGTTGAGGTCCTTCTCGTCGATGGTGGACTGGATGACGGTTTTGCCGGGAGGCACGGGCGCGGAGGCCAGGGTCTTCTGGAAGCTGGTGCCGATGCCGAACACCACGTCGCTTTTGGCCAGGAAGTCGCCGACCATTTTGGTGCCGGTGTTGCCGCCGGCGCCCAGGGCCAGCGGGTGGTTCTCGGGGAAGCCGCTCTTGCCCAGCGTGGTGGTCATGGTGGGCGCGTTGAGCAACTCGGCCAGCTCAACCAACTCGGGCGTGGCCTCGGCGTAGAGGACGCCCTGGCCGGCGTAGATGACGGGACGGCGGGCGTTGACCAGCAGTTCGGCGACGCGGGACACGTCGCGGGGGTCGCCGGCGGAGCGGCGCTTGCGCTGGGGCTGGTAGTGGAACTGCTCCTCGGAGATTTCGGCGGCCAGCACGTCGTTGGGCATTTCCACCAGCACGGGATAGGGCCGGCCGGTGCGCAACTGGGTGTAGGCGCGGCGCATCAGCTCAGGGATGCGGTCGGCGTGGTTGGCGGAGTCGGACCACTTGGTGACGCCCTCGTAGTTGCGGGCGGCGTTGAAGTCCGAGGACATGCCGTGCCGGCGCGTGCCGGGATGGTTGGGCACCATGAGCAGCGGCGACGAGTCGGCGTAGGCCTGGGCGACGCCGGAAAAGGCGTTTTCGATGCCGGGGCCGCCCTGCACCAGCACGACGCCGTTCTTGTTGCCGTTGTTGACGCGGCTGTAGGCGTCGGCCATGTTGACGGCGGTGCGCTCCATGCGGGAGATGATGGGGCGGATGCCGGCGGCGGCGCAGGCGTCGATGAGGATGTTGTTGGGGAAGCAGAAGACGACGTCCACGCCCTCGCGTTCCAGGATAGTGGCAAATGCGGTCTTACCGTCCATGTGGGACCTCCAGTTGGTTGCTCCGCCATTATAACGGTTGAGGCCGCCGGGTTGCGCCCGACGGCCTCCGTTGCGCCTTGCGGTGTGCGCTGACCTACTCGCAGGTTTGCACCCCTCCCGGCTTGTCGGACACGCCGTCCAGCCAGGCCGTGAAGGCCTCGTCGTCCGGCGCGCACAGGCCGGTGTTGGCGATGGCCAGCCGTTGCAGGTTGGTCAGGCCGGTGAAACCGGAGGGCAGCGCTCCGCTCAACGCGGTGTTGTCGTGGAGGGACAGCCGCGTCAGGCCGGTGAGGTTGCCCAGGCTCGTGGGCAGTCCACCGCTGAGATTGTTGCGGGCCAGGCCGATGATGCTGAGGTTGGACAGGCTGCCCAACTGGGACGGTATCGACCCGCTCAGGCTGTTGCGGTTCATGGCCAGCCGGGTCAGGTTGGATAGGTTGCCCAGACTTGACGGCAGGCTGCCGCTGATGCTGTTGCGGTCCAGGGACAGCACTTGCAGGCTGTCCAGTTGGCCCAACTTGGCGGGCAGCGAACCGCTCAGGTTGTTGTTGCGCAGCGCCAGGTGGGTGACCTGACCCTGGCCGTTGGCGGTTACGCCGTGCCACTGGTTGAGCGGCTTGGTGCTGAGCCAGTTGGAGTTGTTGGTCCAGCCGGAACCGCCGGTGGCGTTGTAGAACGCCTCCAGGACCGCCCGGTCGCCATCGTCGTCGGTTATGGACACAAATACGCCGTTAACCGGGGCGCCGACGTAGGTGGAACCGGTCTGGGCCGCGATAGCGTGGCTGATGAAGGCCGTTCCGTCCTCAGAATCGTCGTCCTGGGCCGCGCTGACGGTTACGGTCTGCTCGGTGCGCCAGTTGCCGGGCGTGAAGGTGAGGCTGCCCGGCTGCGCCGTTAGGCCGTTGCCGTCGAGCGCGGAGATGAGCACGTTGCCGACGGGCTGCGTGTCCAGGACCACCGTGTAGGTGGCCGACTCGCCCTCGTTCACGCTCAGGCTGGTGGGATGCACCGTAACCCCGGCCTCGTCGTCGTCGGTTACGCTGACGGTTACGGAGGCAACGGTAATGCCGGCGTACCCGTCCGCCCCGCTCACGGTGTGGTTGATGGTGGCCGAGTCGTTGGCCGCGTCGTCGTCGTGGCCGGCGCGGACGGTTACGGTTTGGGCGGTCTGCCAGTTGCCGGTGGTGAAGGTGAGTTGGGACGGCTGTGTGGTTACGTCACCGTTGTCGCTGCTCAGCGTGATGACCACGTCGGCCGTAGGCTCAACGTCCAGGACCACCGTGTAGGTCGCGCCGTCGTCGCCCTCTCGGACGGGCAGGTTGGCTGCGCTGAGCGTGACGCTGCCGGGGTCGGCGGCGGGTTCCGCTTCCTGCTGGGCAAGTTGGGCCGTGTTTTGGTCGTCGTCGATGATGGTTACGATTACGTATGGGACCAGGACGCCGGAGTACCCGGAATCGGGACCGGCGCCGATACCATGGTTGACGGCTGCCGCCTCGTTCTCCGTATCGTCGTCCTGGCCGGCGCTGACGGTTACGGTCTGCGGTGTATTCCAGTTGTCGGGCGTGAAGGTGAGATCGGCCGGCTGTGCCGTAACGCCGCTGGTGAACGTGGAGACGAGCACGTCGCCGACGGGTTGCGTGTCCAGAACCACCGTGTAGTCGGCTGTGCCGCCCTCGTTCACGTTGAGTTCGGTCGGCGTCACCGTTACGCCGGCCTCGTCGTCGTCGGTTATGCTGACGGACACGGAGTCAACGGTGATGCCAGCGTACCCGTCGGCGCCGCTGACCGTGTGGCTGACGGTGGCGGTGTCGTCCGCCGCGTCGTCGTCTTGAGACGCGCGGAGGGTAACGGTTTGCGCCGTCTGCCAATTGTCCGGCGTGAAAGTGAGGCCGGCCGGCTGCGCCGTAACGTCGCCGTTGTCGCTGCTCATCGCGATGGTGACGTTGGCCGTGGGTTGGCCGTCAAGGACCACCGTGTAGGTTGCCCCGGAGCCGCCCTCGTTGAGCGCTACCGGGTCGGCGGCGGTTACGGTGACGCTGGCGGTCATGTTGGGGGCGGTTTCCCCATCCGGTTGGTCAAAATAGCTTTCCCCGGTGACCGGCGCCAGATCCGCTTGTGCGGAGCAGACTTTGTCCCGGTTGGCATCGCTGGTGTTGATCCAGGGGCCGTCCCCGTGGTCGTTTACGGCGCGCACCCGCATATGGAACTTGCCCGGCACACCGAAGGCCGCCGGAACTGTCCAGAATCCCCACGTGTTGCGGAACTTGGGGACGTTCTTGGACCTGAGGTCGCGCCACGCGGTTTCGTTATCGCTGTCGCTGTCCAGACGCCACTGGAACTCGTAGTATTTGGCCTTGCCCGCGGTTTCGGTTATCTCGGGGGGCGTGATGCGCCAACGGAATTCCTTATAGCAGGTGTTGATGCCCATGCTCAGGTTGGTTAGAGGGCCGGGCGCTGCGTCAGGGCCATTGGTGGTTACGAAAGCCGCCGGCCCGTGGGTACAGCTACCGTCCGCCCTGCAGGGCCGCACCCGCAGAGTGTAATCGGTGAACTTGGTCAGCCCGGTGAAGGTGTGACTCAAGATACGGGCGGGGTCAGGGACGAAGTCAACCGTAATGTCCCAGTCCTCCCACGTTCTACCGTTATCCTTGCTGACCTGGAACTCGTGGATTTCGTCGCCGCCCACAGCGCTCCACCGAAGCGTAGCGGTGGTCAGGTTGGCCTCCGCCGACACCGAGTCGATATACGGAGTGAAGCGTGCCTCGATGGGAGTGCTCCAGGGGCCGGGGCTATGTTGATTATTGCCGCGCACCCGAACATGTACGGATGTCAAGTGGACGGGCAGCCCGGCGGAAACGAAACTGGAGAGGCCGCCGCCCCTGATGAGGCTGTGCCAAGGCCCGTTCGCGTTCGCGCTCCAATCGAGGTCAAACCATTGCGCGTAGCTGGTTTGGGGAGGGGTGTACCGCACGCCGTCCACGCGGTACCAGAACTGGTGAATCACCGTACCGGAGGGCACGTGCCGGTTGCGATACAGTTCACGCTCCACGGTGACCACCGGGTTCACTACCTGGCCGGGCGGACCCGAGGGACCCCTCCCACCATGAGTCGCCTCAGCGGGCGTCGGGGCGTAAGCCTGCCCCACGGCGAGGCCGATGACCGCCAGGAGCGCGAGCAGGGGCAGTATGAAGCGAACAGCCTTTATCTTACGGCCAAGTCGGACGGATTTATGGTGCGGCATGGTTATGTTCCTCATTCCCGGGTGTCATGATTGGTGCATTCGGCCGGCCGTATGAGAGTAGTTATGTGAATTAGAGGTGTCAGTGGCGGCGAATTGATGGAAGCGTAGCACTGGGATGGTTGATAAGTCCGTGAATTGGTGCACAGATTGCGGTGATATTATGGTGGCGGGATGGTTGTGGCGGCCGGCGGCCGGGGGTGGGCAGGCAAAGGAAAAGGGCGCTCAGGTGAGGTTCCTGAGCGCCCTGGCGTTGGGTGGCGGGGTGTGCGGTTAGGGGAGGGGTTGAATTATGACGGGGCCGCCAAAGCGCCACACCGCGCGAAACCCGACCCGCAACACCCATACCGCGTCGCCCGGGATATCCACGTCCGGGCGCCGCTCCCTCAGCAGGTCCACGGCAGCGATGATGTCGTCGGCGACGGCATATTCCCCGCTGTCCACATCGATGGCGACGTACTCGCCATTGTGGTCGGGTTCGACCCGGGCGCGGATGTCCCGTTCGTAGATCTCGTCGCCGAGGCGGGCCGTTTCTTCGGCAGGGCGGCGGGTCGGTGCATTCATTATCGATCCTCTCCAAGACATAGTTATACAGGTGGCATTATACGCCTTTCGGGGTATCATACAGGGCAACCGCTATTTGGGAGTTATCAGCTATGGCCGAATACATACCTTCAACCAGGGACTGGGTGCGCGAGCAGGTGGAGCTTTACGAGGGCAGCGGCGGCACCGAGGGCACCACGCTGCGCGACACCGGGCTGCCCGTCATCATCGTCACCAACCGGGGCAACCAGACCGGCGCCATCCGCAAGACGCCGCTGATGCGCGTCAAGGACGGCGACAACTACGTGCTGGTGGGTTCCCAGGGCGGCGCGCCGAAAAACCCGGTGTGGGTGTACAACCTGCGGGCCGACGCCGACGTTGAGATCCGCGACGAGACCGAGGTGTACGCCATGCGCGTGCGCGAGGTCGCGGACGACGCGGAACGGGCGCGGCTGTGGGACCTGTCGGTGGCGGCGTTCCCGCCCTACGCGGAATACCAGGAACGGACGACGCGCAAGATTCCGGTGTTCGTGGCGGAACCGGCGTAACGGCGTCAGCTGCTGCGGTCGGCGAACTCGGACTTGGCGGCCTCCACCAGCGTGGCGTCGCGCAGCAGGTCGGCGGCGGTGAGGCTGAGGGCCTTGGCCACCTGCAAGGCGCTGGACAGGGCGTAGTCGGTGATGGCCGTTTCGCACATGTCCCGGGTGTGGGACGCCACCGGAGTCTCGCTGACGGCGTAGCGCAACTCGTAGGCGGGCATGGCCTGGCTGACGTTGCCGAAGTCGGTGGACGCGCCGCTGCCCGGGCGGCCGGGAATGGGGTCATCCAGCCGGACGCCCAGGGCTTGCAGGTTGGCGCCCACCGCCTGGGCCAGGGTCAGGTTGGGCTGGACGTTTTCGTAGAAGGGGTAGAACTCCTCGACTTCCAGGCTTGCGCCGGTCATTGCCGCCGCGCCCTCGGCCACCTGCCGCACCTTGCCCACCACCTCGTCGCTCAGGTACTGACCGCTTCGCGAGCGCAGCATGAAGTTGGCGGCGGCAAACTCGGGCACCACGTTGGGCGCCGTGCCGCCGTCGGTGATGACGCCGTGGATGCGCACGTCGTCCCGCAGGTGCTGGCGCAGCGCGTCGATTCCGGTGAACAGGTGGATGACGGCGTTCAGGGCGTTGACGCCGGCCTCGGGCGCGGCGGCGGCGTGGGCGGCCCGGCCGTGATACAGGTAGCGGTAGCCCACCATGGCCAGGCTCCAGCTCTCGCCTTTGGGCGACGCGGCCGGCACGATGGTACGGTTGGAGAAGGGGTGCGACGACAGGGTGGCGTCCACGCCGTCGAACACGCCGGCCTCCAGCAGGCGGATCTTGCCGCCGCCGCCCTCCTCGGCCGGCGTGCCGATGATCTCGATGCGGCCGGGCAGGTTCACGGCGTTGGCCTGCAAGCCAAGGGCCGCGCCCATGGCGGCCATGGCGATGAGGTTGTGGCCGCAGCCGTGTCCGATTTCGGGCAGGGCGTCGTACTCGGCCAGCACGGCGATGGTGGGGCCGGCGCCGGCGCCGCCCGGGATGGTGGCGCGGAACGCCGTCTCCACGCCGCCGATGCCGCGCTCCACGTGGAAGTCGCGCCGCTCCAGGAAGCCGGCCAGCGCGTTGGACGAGTAAAACTCCTCGTAGTTCAACTCCGGATGGGCGTGAACGTCCTTCGAGAGGTCGAACAGGTCGGTCTTCGAGGTCTCGATGGCCGAGTTGGAGGCGTTGGCCAATTCGTCCTTGGATCCGGTATGCAGGCTGGTCATAATGCGCGTCCTCCTGTGGTACGGGAGCCTGGGAAAGATCGCATTGTAATCCTTGAGCGGCGGCCCGTGTAGTCGGCAGTTGGTGGTATGCTGGATGGCGTGAGGTGAATATCTTTGGACGAGTACCCTAACAACGACATTCGCAACCTGGCCATCATCGCCCACGTTGACCACGGCAAGACCACGCTGGTTGACGCATTGCTGAAGCAGGGCCGGGTTTTTCGTGACCACCAGCAGGTGGGAGAACTGATCATGGACACCAACCCGCTGGAGCGGGAACGCGGCATCACCATCCTGGCCAAGAACGCGTCGGTGTCCTATCGCGGCGTCAAGATCAACATCATCGACACGCCCGGCCACGCCGATTTCAGCGGCGAGGTGGAGCGGGTGATGAACATGGCCGACGGCTGCCTGCTGCTGGTGGACGCCGTGGACGGCCCCATGCCGCAAACCACCTACGTGCTGCGCCAGGCCCTCGAACAGCACGTCAAGCCCATGGTGGTCATCAACAAGATCGACCGCCCGGAGGCCCGCGTCGCCGAGGTGGAGGGGCTGGTGCAGGACCTGTTCCTGGAACTGGCTACCGACGCCGAGCAGCTGGATTTCCCCGTGCTGTACGCATCGGCCAAGCAGGGCTATGCCACCGCCGACCCGGACCGTCCGGGAACGGACATGCAGCCGCTGTTCGACGCCATCCTGGAATCGGTGCCGCCGCCGCAGGGCGACCCCGACGCGCCCTTACAGATGCTCGTCGCCGCGTTGGACTACGACAACTACCTGGGCCAGGTCGCCATCGGGCGCATCACCAACGGGACGCTGCGGCTGCGGGACCAGGTGGCGCTGCTGGACCGCGACGCCGAGGCTGCCATCCACGGCATCGAACGCATATTCGCGTTCCACGGGATGGAGCGAGTAGAAGTGCCGGAAGCCGGCGCCGGCGACATCGTGGCGGTTACAGGACCGGAGGGAGTGTCCATCGGCGACACCATCGCCGGCGGTGAGGAGCCGCAGGCTCTGCCGACCATAGACATCCAGGAACCGACGGTGCGCATGACGTTCGGCGTCAGCACGTCGCCCTTCGTCGGACGCGAGGGCGGACGCTGCACCTCGCGCAACCTCTACGACCGCCTGATGCGCGAGCTGCGCACCAACGTCAGCTTGCGGGTCGAGACGACGCCCAGCCCCGACGTGTTCGTGGTGGCGGGGCGCGGCGAGCTGCACCTGTCCATCCTGGTGGAGACCATGCGCCGCGAGCAGTACGAATTCCAGGTTTCGCGGCCCGTTCCGGTCACCAGGACCGTCAACGGCAAGGTGCACGAACCCTACGAAATCCTGCACATCAGCACCCGAGATGAATACGTGGGCGCGCTGACCGAGTACCTGTCCGGCCACCTGGCCCAGATGCGCGACATGCGCTACGGGGAGGACGGCTACGTGTACCTGGAGTACCGCATCCCGACGCGCGGCCTGATCGGGTTCAACTCGTTCTTCCTGCGCACCACCCGGGGCGACGGCGTGCATTCCAGTATTTTCGACTCCTACGAGCCGATGCAGGGCGAGATCAAGACCCAGCGGGGCGGCGCGCTGGTGGCGTCCGAGGGCGGCCCCGCCGTAACCTACGGCCTGCTCAACGCGCAGCGCCGGGGCGACACGTTCATCGATCCGGGGACGCAGGTGTACGAGGGCATGGTGGTGGGCTGCCGCCGCCAGGAGGGCGACATCGAGATCAACGTCTGCAAGGAGAAGAAGCTGACCAACATGCGCTCCTCAACCGCCGACGTGGCGGAACGCCTCAACGCCACCATGCGGATGAGCCTGGAGGAAGCGCTGGAATTCATCTCCGACGACGAACTGGTGGAGGTAACGCCCCAGAGCTTCCGCCTCCGCAAGATGGAACTATCCGCCCACGACCGCAAGCGCCAGCGTCGCAACGGAGCGCGCAGCCGGGATTAGCGTCGGGCCATAGTATAATGCGGCCAACTGCCGCAGAGAGGGACGCCATGGCCGCCGTCGATTACTCCGTGCTGGACAACCCCGAGGCGTCGGGCCGTTCATTTCACCCGCTGCGGGGCTGGAGCGATACGCCCGACGGCGCGGTTGACTACGGGATTTCCCTCGGCGACGGTACCGTGCTGTCGAGCCGGTTTTTCGCGGTGGGGCGTGAAAATCCCACCGTGCTGTTTTTCTACGGCGGCGGCGAGAACGTGGCCCGCTACGACGACATCGCGCCCCACTACAACACAATCGGCGCAAACTTCTTCATCGCCGACTACCGGGGACACGGCGCGTCCAGCGGTGCTCCCAGCTTCAACACCCTGCTCTCCGACGCCCACGCGACGCTGGACTGGCTGCGGGATGCCATGAGCGCGTTGAGGTTCACCGGCCCGCTGTACGTGATGGGCCGCTCCATGGGCCGCCACGCTGCCGGGGAACTGGCCGTCAACGCCGCCGACCGCATCAACGGCGTCATCATCGAGAGCGGGCGGGCCAACCTGGGACGGTACGCCCAGGGGCTGGACCCGGACGTAGCGCAGGCGCTGGAAGACGACTACCAGGCCCGGTTTTATTCCATCAGCATCCCCGCGCTGGTCATCCACGGCCAGTGGGACGAGTCGGCGCCGCTGCCGGACGCGGTGGATATGTTCAACAAGCTCCAGACGCGCCACAAGCACCTGGAGATCATCCCCGGCGCGGGCCACAACGACCTGATGTACGTGGGATTCCGCGAGTATTTCAACGCCATCCGAAACTTCATGACCCGCTACTCGAAATCCTAGAGCGTGTTTGCAAACGATTTGAGGAGGGCATCATGGCGACGCAGGTATTGCAGCAGATCAGAGCCGGCAGCGTTGACGAACTGAAATCCGCCGGGTGCCGGGTGGTCACCGGCGGCGGGCATGCCATCGCCGTCATCTACCACGACGGGCAGGTTTACGCCGTGGACAACCGCTGCCCCCACATGGGGTTTCCGCTGGACCGGGGCAGCGTCAAGGACGGCATCCTGACCTGCCACTGGCACAACGCGCGGTTTGACCTGGCCAGCGGCGGCACCTTCAATCCCTTTGCCGACGACGTGCGCAGCTTCCCCGTAACGGTCAAAGACGGGCAGGTGTGGGTTGACCCGCAACCCGTGCAGCGGGACGAGGAAGCGCACTGGGTGGGCCGGCTGCGCGACGGTTTGGAGCACAACATCCGGCTGGTCACCGCCAAGTCGGTGCTGGGGCTGCACTCCACCGGCGCGGACTACCGGGCGCCCCTGCGCGTGGGCGCCGATTTCGGCACCACCTACAGCGCCGCCGGATGGGGCGCGGCCATGACCATGCTGACGTCTGCGGCCAACATGCTGCCCCACCTGGCCGAGGAGGACCGCCCGGTGGCGCTGTACCAGGGGTTGCTGCACGTTTCGCGGGAGTGCGCCGGCCGGCCGCCGCGCTTCGTGGTGGACCCGCTGCCCACCGGCGAAACGCGGCCCGAGGTCTTCAAGCAGTGGTTCCGCAACTTCATCGACGTGCGCGACGAGGACGCCGCCGAGCGCAGCCTGCGGACAGCCGTCGAGTTGGGCATCCCGCCCCGCGACATCGCCGACATGATCTTCGCCGCCACCACCGACCACATCTACCTGGACGCCGGGCACACGCTGGACTTCGCCAACAAGGCATTCGAGTTGCTGGACCACATCGGCTGGGAGCGCGCCAGCCAGGTCCTGACCAGCCTGGTGCACGGCATGGCCCGCGCCCGTCGCAGCCAGGAACTCAGCGCGTGGCGGCACCCCATCGACCTGGCGTCGTTGCTCTGGCAGGCCCGGGAGGAGTTGCCCGCGCTCCTCGACGAGGGCCGGCAGGCTGACGGATGGGACGACGCGGATGCCCTGGCGCAGCATCTGCTCGGCGACAATCCCGCCGACATCCTGGACGCCATCAAGGATGCCGTCCGCGCCGGCGCGACTGCCGAGCAGCTCGGTTCGGTGGTCGCCCACGCCGCCTTTCTGCGCATGGCCCACTTCCACGTATCCAACGAGTTCAACGACTGGGACACGGTGCACAACACGCTGACGGCGGCCAACGCCCTGCACCGGGCGTTGCAGCGCGCGCCTTCGCCGGAACTGCTGCGCGGCGTCTTCGACATCGCCATGAGCATCTACCTGGACCGGTTCCTGAACATGCCGGCCCAGCGCATCCCCGAGACAGGACGCGGCCCGGTGGACGGGCCCGCCCTGCTGGCCGAGATCCGGGAGCGGATGGACGTTCGCCAGCAGGTTGAGGAAGTGTCGCACCTAGTGTCCCGCTACCTCACCGGCGGCGCGGACGCCGACGCGCTGGTGGCAGCGCTGGGGCGGGCAATGCTGTCGGAGGATTCGGGGTTCCACTCGTTCCAGATTGTTGACGCGGGGTTCAACCAGTACCGCAACCGCCGGGGCGCCGAATCGGGCCGGCACGTGCTGATCGGGATGGCCCGCTACCTGGCCGCCCACGCGCCGACGCCCCGGGCGGTGGGCCAGACTTACCAGATCGCCCTCCGCCTCCACCGGGGCGAGGAGATATTCAGGGAATAGCCGCGCACATCCGGCTGTATAATCAACGCGCCTTCAACACCGCTACAATCCCGGAGGTACGAATATGCCCGAACCGGCAGAAATGTCCATCGACGAACTGCAGCAGCTTTGCGACCGCGCCGGCCTCGGCATGAGCCGGGAGGAAGTGGAAGCGCTCAAGCCGGTGTACGACCTGTACGCCGCCTACGCCCGGCAGTGCCACGAGATCGAATTCGGCGCGACCGAAATGATCGTTGAGTACCACCCCGACTGGCCGGAGGAGTAACTCTGCATCACTCCAAACACTGAGCACAGGGTCAATCAAGGAGTAACTACCTCATGGCTGCATCCGACAACCCATTGCACTTCCTGACCATTCACCAGGCCGGCGAGCTGATGCGCAAGGGCGAACTGTCGCCCGTGGAGCTCACCCGCGCCTGCCTGGAGCGGATCGCCGACAGCGACGACCGCCTACACTCTTTCATCCTTCTGCTCGAAGACGATGCCATGGCGCAGGCCCGCGTCGCCGAGGCGGAAATCCTGCGCGGCGAGTACCGGGGCCACATGCACGGCATCCCCTTCGCGCTGAAAGACCTGTACGACACCGCCGGCGTGCGCACCACATCCGGCTCCCGCGTGGACATTGACCGGGTGCCCGCCGAAGACGCCACCACCACGGCGCGGCTCAAGGCTGCCGGCGGCATCCTGCTGGGCAAGCTGGCGATGCACGAGTTCGCCCTGGGCGGCCCCGACTGGACCACGCCCTTTGAGCCGGCCTGCAACCCGTGGAACCTGGCGCACATCACCGGCGGCTCCAGCAGCGGCTCCGGCTCGTCGGTGGCGTCCGGCCAGGCCCTGGGCGCGCTGGGTTCCTGCACCGGCGGGTCGATACGCGGGCCGGCGTCACTGTGCGGCATCGTCGGGTTGAAACCCACCTACGGCCGCGTCAGCCGCGCCGGCGTGGTGACGCTGAGCTGGTCCCAGGACCACGCCGGGCCGATGACCTGGACGGTGGAGGACACGGCGTACATGCTGCAAGCCATCGCCGGCCACGACCCCAAGGATCCCACGTCGAGCACGGCGCCGGTTCCCGACTACTCGCTGTCGCTGCGGGAGGACATCCGGGGCGTGAGGCTCGGGTTGCCCCGGCACTACTTCTTCGACCCGGATCCCAGCGTCAACCCGGAGGTCGTTGCCACCGTGGAGAAGGCCATCGGCGAGCTGGAGAGCCTGGGCGCAATCGTGGAGGAGGTCTCCCTGCCGACGCTGGACCACGTGCGGGCGGCCAACTCCGTCATCATGGTCAGCGAGGCCTACACCTACCACGAGCCGAATCTCAAGACGCGCCCGCAGGAATTCGGCGCGATAGTTCGTGAGCGGTTCCGCATCGGCGCGCTGATGTCCGCAGCCGACTACCTGCAGGCCCAGCGCGTGCGCACGCTGGCCCGGCGGGAGTTCGCCGAAGTGATGAAGACGGTGGACTTCCTGGTGACGCCCACCATGACGCAACCGGCCGCCGCCTTCGATGGGTACGATCCCGTCAGCACGGCGCGGGGGCGGAGTTTCACGGCGCCGTTCAACGTCACCGGCCTGCCGGCCATTTCGGTGCCCTGCGGGTTCACGGAGAGCGGCCTGCCTATCGGGATGCAGATCGCCGGCAAGCCTTTTGATGAGCCGGGCGTCATCCAGGCCGCCTACACCTACCAGCAGCACGCCAAGTGGTACGAAACCCGCCCGCCGATTTAGAGGGATAGCATGGAAGTAATCGGCTCGAACCTGCGCAGCGGTGACCCTGATTTTCGGGACAACCAGGACCGCATGGAGGCTTTGGTGCGGGAGCTGAAGGAGCGGCTGGCCCAGGCGCGGGCCGGCGGCGGCGAGCGCACAGTGGAATTGCACCGCAGTCGCGGCAAGCTGCTGGCGCGGGAACGCATCGACGCGCTGGTGGACGCCAACACGCCCTTCCTGGAGCTGAGTCCGTTGGCGGCGTGGGACATGTACGACGGCGAGGTTGCATCGGCCGGCATCGTCACCGGCGTCGGCGTGATCCAGGGCAAGGAGGTGGTGATTCTCGCCAACGACGCCACGGTCAAGGGCGGGACCTACTACCCGATCACCGTCAAGAAGCACCTGCGCGCCCAGGAGATCGCCCTGGAAAACCACCTGCCCTGCATCTACCTGGTGGACTCCGGCGGCGCGTTCCTGCCGTTGCAGGCGGAGGTCTTTCCCGACCGGGAGCACTTCGGGCGCATTTTCTACAACCAGGCGCAGATGTCGGCCCTGGGCATCCCGCAGGTGGCGGTGGTCATGGGGTCGTGCACCGCCGGCGGCGCGTACATCCCGGCCATGAGCGACGAGGTGGTGATGGTGCGGCAGCAGGGCACCATCTTCCTCGGGGGGCCGCCGCTGGTGCGGGCGGCCACTGGCGAGGAGGTGGACCCGGAAACCCTGGGTGGAACCGACGTGCATACCCGCATATCCGGCGTGGCCGACCACCAGGCCGCCGACGATGAGGACGCCCTGGCCATCACCCGGGACATCGTGGAGAACTTCGTGCGGCGGCGCGAACCGCCCTTCGAGGTTGTCGCGCCCGAACCTCCGGCCCACGATCCCGCCGAGCTGTACGGCATCGTGTCTCCCGACAACCGCCGGCAGTACGACGTGCGTGAGGTCATCGCCCGCATTGTGGACGGCAGCCGCTTCCACGAGTTCAAGGCCGAGTACGGGGGAACGCTGGTCTGCGGGTTCGCGCGCATCTGGGGATATCCGGTGGGCGTGGTCGCCAACAACGGGGTGCTGTTCTCCGAGAGCGCGCTGAAAGGCACCCACTTCATCGAGCTGTGCAGCCAGCGCAGCATCCCCCTGCTGTTTCTGCAAAATATCACCGGCTTCATGGTGGGCAGCCAGTACGAGCAGGGCGGCATCGCGAAGGACGGCGCCAAGATGGTGATGGCCGTGTCCAACGCCGCCGTGCCCAAGTTCACCGTCATCATCGGCAGTTCCTTCGGCGCGGGCAACTATGGCATGTGCGGGCGGGCCTACCAGCCCCGGTTCCTGTGGACTTGGCCCAACGCCCGCATCTCGGTGATGGGCGGCCAGCAGGCGGCGGAGGTTCTGCTCACCATCCGGCTGCAACAGCTGGAGCGACGTGGCGAGACCATGGCGCAGGAGGAGCGGGACGACCTGCAACGGCCCATCCTGGAGAAGTACGAGACGGAAGGCGACCCCTACTACAGCGCGGCCCGCCTGTGGGACGACGGCATCATCGACCCGGTGGACACTCGCGACGTGGTGGGTCTGGGCATCGCCGCATCTATCAACGCCCCGTTCCCGGAGCAGAAGCGCGGCGTGTTCCGCATGTGATGGCCATTAGATAATCGAGGCGCAATGACGGCAAGGTTTTCCATATGTTGATTTGGCGAAGGCTTACGGTGAGCGTTATGACGGCGCTGCTGGGTTTGACAGTCCTTGCCTGCGGCGCTGGCGATGACGTTGAGCAAGCCGCTCCGTTCAGGATCGGCGTCATGGAGTCTCTGACCGGGGTTGGCGAAACCTACGGCACGGTGGCCAGCCAGGCCAAACAGATGGCAGCGGACGAAATCAACGCGGCCGGCGGCGTGAACGGACGTCGGCTTGAACTGGTGGTCGAAGACTCCCAATGCAGCGCCCAGGCTGCGGTAGCCGCGTACACCAAGCTGACCGACGTTGACGGCATGAAGATCATCCTGGGTACCTCGTGCAGCAGCGCCATGCTGGGGGCGGCTCCGTTGGCGGAGGCGGACGGAGTCATACTGTTCTCCGGTCTGGCCAGCAACCCCGACATCGCCAACGCCGGCGACTACATCTTCAGAACCCAGATCAGCGATATCCAGGTGGGCATCGACACCGGCAACTTGCTGTGGGCCGACGGCATACGCCGGCTCGCCACCATCACGGAATCCACCGACTACGCCGAGGGCGTCCGGCGAACCTCGGTGGCGCAGTTTGAGCAGCGGGGCGGCGAGGTTGTGGCCGCGGAATATTACGCCTCCGACATTACCGACTTCCGGACCCAGCTGAGCAAGCTGTTCGACGCCGGTCCGGACGCGCTGCATTTGGCTCCCCAGTCCGAATTCTCCGCCGGCACCATCATCAAACAGGCGCGTGAGCTGGGCTATGACGGCCCCATCTACGCGGAAACCGTCTCGGTTGGCACCACCGCGCTGGAGATCGCCGGCGATGCCGCTACCGGTATGAAGGCCATCACGGCCGACCTGGACCCCGACAACCCGAAGGCGCAGGAGGTCCTTGCGAACTTCCGACAGCGCTACGATTACATCACCCTGCCGTGGCACCTGGGGTCTGCTTACGACAATGTGTATATCGCCGCCGAATGCCTCAAGCAGACCGGTGACGATCAGGATGCGGACGGTTTCCGCGACTGCATGTACGGCATCACCTGGAGCGGCGCCATCGGCAACGGTTACAGCTTTGACGCCGATGGCGAAGTAGTTGGCCTGTCCCGGCTGGTGGTGGAAGTTCTACCCGTTGCGCAACGCGAGGGCGACCAGAAATACCGGGTGTTGGGCCCCGCGCCCAAGCCTTAGGCCTGGGGCGGTTTGAATTTGGGCTTGCCGATGTTCGCCAAAGTCCTGGTAGCCAATCGCGGCGAGATTGCCGTGCGCATCAACCAGACCCTGAGGACGATGGGCATCACTCCCGTCGCCGTCTATTCCGAGCCGGACGCCGGCGCGCCCCACGTCAACACGGCGGAGCAGTCCGTGGCCCTGCCGGGCAGCACGGCTGAGGATACGTACCTGAACATCGCCAGACTGGTGCAGGCGGCGCGGGATTCCGGAGCCGACGCCATCCATCCCGGCTACGGTTTCCTGTCGGAGAACCCCGCATTCGCCCGGGCCTGCCAGGACGCGGGGATGAGTTTCATCGGGCCGACGCCGGAGAGCATGGCGGCCCTGGGCGATAAGCTGCGTTCCAAGGACATCGCCATCGCCGCCGGCGTCCCCACCGTGCCCAGCGCGCCCGCCTGCCAACCGGGGGATCGCGCGGCCGCGGAGTTTGCCGAGCGGTGGGGGTTCCCCCTGATGGTCAAGGCGGCGGCCGGCGGCGGGGGGCGCGGCATGCGCCTGGTCAACCGCCGGCAGGATTTGGACGGCGACATGGAGCTGGCCAGCCGGGAGGCGCAGGCGGCCTTCGGCGACGGCCGCGTGTTCCTGGAGCGCTACATCGCCAACCCCCGGCACGTGGAGATGCAGGTGCTGGCCGACGCGCACGGACACACCATCCACCTGGGCGAGCGGGAGTGCAGCGTCCAACGCCGCCACCAGAAAATCATCGAGGAGACGCCATCGCCGGCGTTGACGCCGGAACTCCGGGAGCGCATGGGCGATGCCGCCGTCGCACTGGCTCGACAGGCTGGGTACGTAAACGCGGGTACGGTTGAGTTTCTGCTGGATCCCCGCAGCGGCGATTTTTACTTCCTGGAGATGAACGCCCGCCTCCAGGTAGAACATCCCGTCACCGAGGCCGTGCTGGGGCTGGACATGGTGGAGTGGCAACTGCGCATCGCAAGCGGGGAACCGCTGACGCTACGGCAGGATGATATCGCGCCCCGGGGCCATGCCGTTGAGTGCCGCATCTACGCCGAGGACCCCTACCGGGACTTCGTGCCGTCCACGGGAACGCTGCTGAGCTGGCGTCCGTCCAGCGGGCCCGGGCTGCGGCTGGACAGCGGCGTGGTCGAGGGTCAGCAGGTGTCCATCTACTACGACCCCATGCTGGCCAAGCTGATTGCCTGGGCGTCCTCCCGCGAACTCAGCCTGCGCCGGATGGAGGTGGCCCTGTCCCAGTTCGTGGCGCTGGGCGTCATCACCAACATCCCGCTGCTGCGGGCGGTGATGCAACACGCGCAGTTCCGCAGCGGCGAATACGACACCGGCTTTTTGGAATGGAACCCGGCGGTTACTCGCCCAGCCATATCCGATGAAACCCGCACGATGGCACGGGCATTGGCGGCGTGGGCATCGGAGCAGCAGTCGGTTGGGATGGATTCCCGCTTTCGCGGGAATGACGGTAAGGAAAGCGTCAACCCGTGGCAGTCCGCCGGCCAGCGGAGGCTGCCGTGACCACGAACCACGGCGAAATGCGGGAGATGTATCCCCACGTGGGAGAACCCTACCGCTACCGGACGGATGCGGCGGAAGGCAGCCTGACCTTCCAGATTGACGGCGGCGTCGCGGAGGGGTCGCATACTGCCATCACGCTGGATATTGAATCTCACGAGTCTGGCGAAGGGGTATGCCGCGATGTATCGGGCCGCACTCACCACTTCGCGTGGGCCTGGGTCGGGCCGGAGTTGCACCTGTGGCTGGACGGCGCGCTGCACGTGTTCCAGCGTGCCGAGAGCCGGCGGCGAGGCCGGGCTGCCGGCGCCGAGTCATCGGAGGATGTCCTGGCCCCCATGCCCGGCGCGGTGCTGGAGGTGCTGGTCGCCGAGGGCGACCGGGTGGAGCGCAATCAGACCGTCGTGCTGATGGAGTCCATGAAGATGGAACTGGTGATCACGGCGTCCCGCAGCGGCGTCGTGCACCGGGTCGCGGTGGAGGCCGGCCAGCAGGTGGACCGGGGCATGCGC
Organism: Dehalococcoidia bacterium; assembly: GCA_022825745.1. Taxonomy (GTDB): domain Bacteria; phylum Chloroflexota; class Dehalococcoidia; order Lucifugimonadales; family UBA3495; genus Bin87. Next base: position 22,284 of record JAJDWF010000009.1, read on the forward strand.
CTGCTGGAACTGGCGCCGGAGGGCGATGGCGGCGATTGAGGTGAGGCAGCACTATGCGCGACGATGCTCGGCAGCGAGATTGCCACGCTTCGCTCGCAATGACAAATTCAAGAAATCTACGGCTTGGTGCCCACGGCGCAGTGGAACGGCGTGGACATGAAGAACGTGCCGTCCGATTCGGCCTGCGCCACCGCCGCGCGCCACCGGGCGGCCTCCTCCGCATTCAGCGTGGGCAGGATTCCGCCCTGCATAAATTGCAGGCGTACCGGTTCGGTGAATGTGCTGATGAATGGGTACATCCGGGTGTTGGTCAGCCCCAGCCGCGCGAAACGCCGATAGAGGGTTGAATCGTCGCAGCCCTGGGGATGGCCGGGGTCGTCCACCCACGGCGGCGACTCGATGCGGGTTTTCAGCGCGGCGTCCAGCGGCAGGTTGACCCAGCGGTTCATGTCGTGGGCGTGGCCCAGCACGGCGATTCTGCCGCCGGGTTTGGCGACCCTGACCAGCTCCGGCAGCATCCGGTCCGCGTTGACCCGCTGGATGACCGTGCTGGAAAAGACCACGTCCATGCTGTTGTCGTCGAAGGGCAACTCCTCGGCGCTGCCCTCGTGAAACTCCACCAGGTCGCCCATGCCCTCGCGCCGGGCGATTTCGGCGGCTTCCCGGAGGAAATACCGGTTGACGTCCACGCCGGCCACCGGGTTTTGCCGTTCCATTTTCCGGGCAACCCAACGGCACAGGACCCCAGTGCCACACCCAACTTCCAGCACGCGCTCGCCGGGCTGTATGTCCGCCGCATCGATGATGCTGCCCACGGCGGACAGGTATCCGGGGGTGCGCCCCCGTCCCTCCAGGCTGGCGACCATGCCCAGCGCGGGGCCAGACATCCTAACGACGGTGTGCTGCTCGCTGAACGCCTCCACCACCGGGTCCCACTGGGCGGGCGCGGCCCCCAACGGCAGCAGAACCAGCGGCGGCCCCGAACCCTGGACGCGGAAGTAGATGCCGTCGGCCTCACCGTCCGTAGCGGGCGCGGATACCGCCGGCAGGCTGTCCCGGGAAGCCAGGAAGTCCAGCATTCCCTGGGTGATCTGCCCGCCCCGTTCCACCGCGAGGTCGGCGTAGTTGTTGGCATAGACGTAATCGTCCAGGGTGATCATCGACGCGGCCGGCAGGTCCGCCACGTTGCGACTGATGGTCTCGGTGGAGCCGCCTCGCGAGCCGTTGAAGACCAGCAGCCGCTCGGCCAGCGGGGCCAGCGCCATGGCGTCAAACCCCAACGGGCAGATCAGGGTCAGGGACGCGATGGCCTCCGGATGATTGACCGCAAGGCCGCGCCAGTCGCCCAGGTTTCGGGAAGCGAAGTGGGCGCGCTCGATGCCCAGTTGCCGCAGTATCCCGACGATTCGCTCTTCCACGGAAGTGTTCATTCCTGTTGTCATGCTTCCCTCCGGGCCTGAAGATAGACGATAGCGTAGCATGATAATGGTTATTTCTGTACATTGACATGGTTAAAGTCGTCGGATAGACTACGCCACCGATTCACTGGTCGGCGCAGATGCCGAGCCGCTAGCCATTAACAAACCTATTTGACCCGTTACCGGTACGGTAAGCGTAAATCCGTACCGACCGTTACGTCGCGACGGCGCATTTGCCTGGAGGTGTGCGATGAAATGGTTCAGGATCAGCCGCAGCAGCCTGGTTGCCCTTGGCATCGCAGCGTTATTGTTAACGCCGATCGTTGCCTGCGGCACGGCCCAGGAAGCTGAGCCGCAGCAACCTGCCGCCGCTCAGCAGCAGGCCCCGGCCCAACAAGCGGCCGCGCCGCAACAGCAGGCTGCCCAGCAGCAGGCTCAGGCGCAACCCGCGGCCACGCAGCCGGCGGCTGCATCGGCCGCTTCGAGTCAGGCCGCTCAGTCGGGTTCGGGACAATCGGCCCCCGCCCAGGCCGCGCCAACCGCCGCGCCTCAGCAGGCCGCGCCATCGGACGCGACCGGCCAGACGGTTGAACCCACCGGGACGCTGAACACGGGCCTGAAGGAAATGGGCCCGTTCTTCCTGCATCCCAGCACCCTGGGCAACCCCCAGATCTTCGTGCACGGCACCGCGCCCATCGGCGAAGGGCTGTTGCAGGAAGACGTGAACCGCAACGTGCTCGGCCTGCTGGCGGAGTCGTGGGAGATTTCCGACGACTTCCTGACCTGGACGTTCAAGCTGAACAAGGGAGTCCAGTTCCACAAGGGCTACGGTGAGATGACCTCCGAGGACGTGGTGTGGTCGATGCAGCAGTGGGGCTTGAGCAAGCATCCCCGGGCCGGCCAGCTGGAAAATTTCTGGGCGCCGCGGCCGGGTTCCGAAATAATCGACGATCACACCTTTAAAGTACATACGGGTGACCCGTTGGTTCATGTGATTGCCCAGCGCTGGCTCATGACGCCGGGCGGCGCCTCCACGTTCATCGCCAGCAAGAGGCAGACCGAGGAACTGGGCGTGGAAGCGGCCAGCGAGGATATGGCGGCCACCGGCCCCTGGGAAATCGTTGACCACCGCACCGGCGAGTTCTGGAAAATGGCCGCGGTGCGCGACCACTGGCGGCACACGCCCGAGTTCGCCGAGTTCATAATGTGGGAAATCCCCGAGGAATCATCCCGGGTCGCCGGCTTCCAGACCGGCAATCTGGACACGTTCCTGATGGGCTATGACTCCATCCCCAGCGTTCTGGACGTAGAGGGCGCACAACTGATGAAAGTGCCCAACGCCATCGTGCAGAGCCTGCGGATTTACGGAAACTGGTACCCTGTGCCCGGCGTGGAAGCGCGGGCCGGCTATGACCCCGAACTGCCGTGGATCTCCGCGTCGGACAACATCAACTCGGCAGAGTGGGACAACGCGCGCAAGGTGCGGCTGGCCCTGATGACCGCCATTGACCGCCAGGCGTTGGTGGACGAAATCCTGTCCGGCAACGGAAACACCAGCACTCCCATCCATTCCTACAGCGGCTTTGAGCATTACCTGGACGGACGGGACTGGGAATATGACCCGGACCGCGCTCAGCAGTTGCTGGAGGAGGCCGGGTACCCGGACGGTTTCAGCATCACGCTGACGCCAGCCCTGCGCGGCGCGCCCCAGGAAGTGGAAAGTTGCGAGGCCATCGCCCAGATGTGGGAGAACATCGGCCTGGACGTGGATTTCCAGCGGATTCCCTACGGAACCCTCCGGCCCACGCTGGTGGGACGCACCTACCAGGGCGCGACCTGCCATGCCGGTGGCCCCCTGCCCACGCCGGCCAACGGCTTTGGCAGCTACCTGACGGAAAACCCCTTCAACCGCGGGTTGGAGCACGCCTACTCCGACGACCTGATGCGGCGGGCGATGGCCGAGGTTGACCCCGTGGAGCGGGAAGCCATGGAGCGCGAGCTCGGACAGTTCCTGTTCGACAACGCCCTGACCGACCTCACCTACTACAACATCGACGCCATCTGGCCCGTCGGCCCGCGCATCGAGCCGTGGACCGAACACGTCCGGCGCAGCGACGTGCGCCAAATCAACGGCTACGAGTACATTCGTCACCGGCGATAGGCCAGGCGCCGAAGGTCAAAATTCCCACACCAGAAGCACGAGGTATCTATGCGTTACATAGCTGGAAAGCCCACCATCGTGGCCCTGCTCGCGCTGTCATTGCTGCTGGCGCTGATCCTGGCCTGCGGCGGCGCGGCAGAGACGGACCAACCGGCCGCCGGTTCGACATCATCCGGCCAGAGCGCGGCGCCGGCAGCGTCATCAGGATCATCGGCGGCGCCGGCCGCTACCGCGCCGGCAGCGGCGTCATCGGGGTCGTCAATGGCTCCGGCGGCGACGGAGGTTCCGGCCGCGGCTCCGGTGGCCGCGCCCACGGCCACGCCGCAAACCGCGGCGGCCGTAACTGAGGAAAGGCCCAGCGGCCGGCTGACGGTGGGGCAGAAGGAACTCGGCCCCTTCATGGGCCATCCCGCCCTGACCGGCAACCCCCAGATTTTCGTCCTGCAAACCGCCCCCATCGGCGAGTCCCTGCTGACCGTCAGCGCCGACCTGGAGCCGGTACCCATGCTGGCGCAGAGCTGGGAAGTGTCGGAGGACGGCTCAACGTGGACCTTCAACCTTGCCCAGGGCGTACAGCTCCACAAGGGCTACGGCGAAATGACCGCCGAGGACGTCATCTGGAGCATGCGGCAGTTCGGAGCGGAAGGCTCCAAGCACCCGCGCGCCTCCAACATGCGCGGCATCTGGGAAAACCCGGACGGCCACGCCATCGCCGTTGACGACTACACCGTGGAAGTCAACACCGGCGAGCCCTGGTCGGAAGTTCCCGTCAACGAGATTCTGACCAGCCCGGGCGGCGGCGGCACCTGGATCGTCAGCAAGAAACAGACCGAAGAGCTGGGGGTGGAAGAAGCCAACAGCCAGATTTCCGCCACGGGTTCCTGGGACCTGGTTGACTTCCAGACCAGCGCGTGGTGGTTGATGGAGGCCGTGGAAGGCCACTGGCGGAAGACCCCCCACTTCGCTGAGCTGATGTTCCAGGAAATACCCGAAGAGTCGTCCCGCGTGGCCGGGTTCCAGACCGGAAACCTGGACACGACCCTCATCGCCTTTGACTCGCTGTCGCTGGTCGAGGAAGTGGATGGCGCGGAGATCATGCGCGTCCCCGGCGGCGGTGAATCGGCGCTGACCTTCTACGGACAATACTACGTGGGCATCGGCACCGAGGACCAGCAGCCCGGCTACGATCCGGAACTGCCCTGGGTCTCCTCCGATCCCGACATCAACTCCGACGCCTGGAAGAACGCGGCCAAGGTACGCACTGCGCTGTCCATCGCCATTGACCGGCAGGGCATCGTGGATACCCTGCTGCACGGCTACGGCTCTCCCGCAGTGCTTTGGGATTTCGGCCAGTACGAAGAGTCCTGGCTGCCCCAGGAACTGCGCTGGGAGTTCGACCCCGAACGGGCCAGGGAGCTACTCGCCGAGGCCGGATACCCGGACGGGTTCAGCATCACGCTGACCCCCTCGCTGCGCGGCGCGCCCGTGGAAGTGGAGGCCTGTGAAGCCATCGCCACCATGTGGGGCGACATCGGCGTGGACGTCAAGTTCCAGAGCCTGCCCTACACCACGCTGCGGCCCAGCCTCATCGCCCGCAACTACCAGGGTTCAACCTGCCACGCCGGCGGCATCCGGCTGGAGCCGGGGCAAGGCTTCTCGGGTATGCTGTCCCAGCTGAACCACCAGGCCGTCTGGAACCGGGGCGTTGAGCACCCGTGGCTGGACGAGAAAGTGTCGCAACACATGGCCGAGGTGAACACCGAGGCTCGCCGTGAGCTGGCCATCGAAATCGCCACATTCATGTTCGAGAACGCCATCACCGGCGTCGGGCTGTACAACTTCGACTCCCTCTGGCCGGTGGGGCCCAACATCCAACCCTGGATCGAGGGCGTACGCTACCGTGACCTGCGGAACATCAACGGTTACGAATACATACGGCCCCGTGGATAATTCGACGGGATGACAGCGGGCAGGTAACGCCAGCATGGGGTGGCAAAAACCCTGGATATCGATTATCGCGCGAACCCTTCTGGGATTACCCCTGGCGGCAGTGCTGGGGGTAATCGGAATGGCGGTAGCGTCAGCGTTGTCGGTGTTCTTCGGCGTGGCGGGCCTGCCCACGCTGCTGACCCTGTTGATGATCGGCGCCGGTGTCGGCGCCGGCATCGGCGCGGGGTTGATGATGCTTCGCATCGACTCGATTCCACCCTGGCCGCTCCTGTTGGCGGCCGGGCTGGCCCTCGCCCTGGTCAGCGCGCTGGGAGCCTGGGCCGGGTTCCAGGTCGGCGACCGGATATCCGCAATCGAGGACGCCAACTGTGTTGGCGTATGCGGCTATCTGTTCAAGCCTCGAACCTACATCGCTTTGGGGGCGACGCTGGTGGCCAACGTCATCGCGCTGGTGTTCAACGTCGGTTACGAGGGAGTGTTCGGACGATGGTTCCGCACGGAGCAACGCGAACCTGGGCGCTCCGCCGGGAATCAATCTGTGAGGTAGCGAAATATGCAGCGATACCTGTTGCGGCGCATCCTGCTGGCGCTGGTCACCCTGCTCGCCGTATCCCTCATCATCTTCGTGATGAGCCGGGCCGCGGGGGATCCCAGGCACGTTTACCTGGATGACTATTCCACGCAAGAAGACTGGGACCGGCTCACCGCCAGCCTGGGCCTGGACAAGCCCTACTACCAGCAGTACGGCATCTTCCTGGGCAGCGCGCTGAAGGGCGACTTCGGCGAGTCCATCAAGGAAGGCCGCCCGTCCATGGAAGTCATCATTGAGCGTCTGCCCGCCACGTTCCAACTCGGCCTGGCCGCTTTCGCCTTTTCCGTAATCGTGGGCGTACCCCTGGGGATACTTTCGGCCGTGAAACGCGGCACCTTCCTCGACATGGTCGGCAAGATTGTGGCCCTGGTGGGACAGTCCGCGCCCGTGTTCTGGCTGGGGCTGATGCTCGTGTTCCTGTTCGCGGTGCGGCTGGACTGGCTGCCGCCCTACGGACGGCAGGAGATTTCCAGCATCGTACTGCCGGCGGTGGCCCTGGGCTGGTTCTACGCGGCGGCCAACCTGCGCCTGCTGCGCTCCGCAATGCTGAACGTGCTGGATTCCGAGTACGTGAAGCTGGCGCGGGCCAAGGGCGTATCCAACAATGCCGTCATCTGGAAACATTCCCTGCGCAACGCCCTGATACCGGTGTTGACCTTCGCGGGGATCACCCTGGGCAGCCTGGTGACCGGTTCGCTGGTGGTGGAAACCGTGTTCGCGTGGCCCGGGCTGGGCCAACTGGCGATCCAGGCCCTGGCCGGCAACGACTATCCGCTGCTGCAGGCCGTGGTGATCGTGTTCACGCTGATGTACGTAACGGCGGCCCTGCTGGTGGACATCATGTACGCATACATTGATCCCAGGATCAGGTACGCATAGGGGAGGAGAGCATCGTGGCAGCAGAAGGAACTCTGGTCGTCCAGCCGGCGCCGATGCCGGCCCGCATCGCCAGGCGCGCCTGGCAGTTGCGGCGGTGGCCGCTGATACCCATGTTTATCCTGGCGCTCTTTATCGTCACCGGCGTATTCGCGCCGCTGATCGCCCCGCACGACCCAGAGCGCGGCGGCCTGCGTGACCGCAACCTCCCGCCGGCGTGGGAAGAGGGAGGAAGCTCCGAATTCCTGCTGGGAACCGATCACCTGGGCCGCGATATGCTGAGCCGGGTCATCTTCGGCGCCCGCATATCGCTGGTCGTCGCCGCGGTGACCCTGGGCGTGGGCATGGGAATCGGCGTGGCCAGCGGCCTGGCCGCCGGATGGTACGGCGGCTGGATCGACGAGGTGCTGATGAGGGTGGTGGACATCAAGCTGGCCATACCAACCATCTTGCTGGCGCTGGTCCTGGTGCTGGCGCTGGGCCAATCGTTCCTGATCATCGTGGCTGTACTGGCCATCGCCGTCTGGCCGCGCTTCGCCAGAAACGTGCGTGGCGAGGTGTTGCAGTTAAAGACGATGGACTTCGTGGCCCTGGCCAAAGTGGCCGGGGCGTCAACGCCGCGCATACTGTTCATTCACATCTTCCCCGGCGTCATCAACACGCTGATCGTGCTGGCGACGCTGGAGGTGGGTATCGTAATCCTGCTGGAGTCCACGCTCAGCTTCCTGGGCGCGGGCGTGCCTCCGCCCACGCCGGCGTGGGGATCAATGGTGTCCGACGGCCGGGACCGCCTGGCGGTGGCGTGGTGGATTTCCACGATGCCCGGACTGGCCATCATGGCCACCGTGTTGTCGATGAACCTGTTTGGCGACTGGCTTCGGGACCGCCTGGACCCCCGGCTGCGGCAGCTGGGATAACCGTGGGCCCAAAATCCCCCTCTCCCTTGACGGGACAGGGCCGGGGTGAGCGTGAAAGGAAATGACTACCAACACAACAGTCAACGATAATCCGGTGGTTTTGCAGGTCGATGGGCTGAAAACCTACTTCGAGACCCGCTGGGGAACCGTCAAGGCGGTGGACGGGGTCAGCTTCGATTTGAAGAAGGGCGAGACCCTGGGCATCGTGGGGGAATCCGGGTCCGGCAAGTCGGTGACCATGCTGTCATTGATGCGGCTGATCCCCAGCCCTCCGGGTCAAATCGTGGATGGCCGCATCCTGCTGGAGGGCCAGGACCTGGTTCCGCTGTCCGACAAGGAAATGAGCGAGATCCGGGGCAGCCAGATCGCGTTGATCATCCAGGACCCCATGACGTCGCTGAACCCGGTCTTTTCCATCGGCAACCAGGTGGGAGAGGCCATCAAGATTCACCAGGACATCCCCAAGCGCACGGTGGTCCAGCAGGTGCTGGACGTGCTACGGAAAGTGAACATCCCCGCCGCCGATACCCGGGTCCGGGACTACCCCCACCAGATGAGCGGCGGCATGCGCCAGCGCGTGGTGGGCGCCATCGGCATATCCTGCGAGCCGATGGTGCTGATTGCCGACGAACCGACCACGTCCCTGGACGTGACCATCCAGGCCCAGTACCTGAAGCTGTTGAAGGAACTGCAGGAGGCTTCCGACATCGCGCTGATTTTCATCACGCACGACTTCGGCATCGTCGCCAAGATGTGCGACCGGGTGGCGGTGATGTACGCGGGCAAAATCGTGGAGATGGGAGACGTCCGGGACATCTTCAACAACCCCTCCCATCCCTACACCGAAGCGCTGCTGTCGTCGGTTCCCAAGCTGGAGGAGGACGTGGAACGCCTGTATTCCATCGAGGGCCAGCCGCCGACGCTCCACGACCTGCCGCCCGGGTGTCCGTTCGCGCCCCGGTGTCAATACGTGATGGACAAATGCTCTCAGACCTATCCGCCGGAGTTCAACGTAACGGATGGCCACTACGCCGCTTGCTGGAGGCTGGAATGACCACTTTGGATGCCAGGCCGATGGCAGACACCACAAACGAGGTGCTGCTGGAGGCGGAGGGCCTGAAAAAATACTTCCCGGTCACCAAGGGTCTGCTGATCTCCAAAGTAACCGGGTGGATCAAGGCGGTTGACGGCGTGTCGTTCCAGATCCGCGCCGGCGAAACCCTGGGCATCGTGGGCGAGTCCGGCTGCGGCAAGAGCACCACGGCCAAGATGCTCTTGCAGCTGGAAGACCCGACGGAAGGCACGATACGCTACCAGGGCAAGGAGATTCAGAACGCCACCGCCGACGAGCGCCGGGCGTATCGAAGTTCGGTACAGGCCGTGTTCCAGGACCCCTGGAGCTCCCTGAACCCCAGGATGCGGGTCCGCGACCTGATCGCCGAGCCCATGGTGATCAACCTCAATCTCAGCCGGCGGGAGATGCAGGACCGCGTCTCCAAGCTGCTGGAAGACGTGGGGCTGAGCAGTTACCACGCCAATCTGTACCCCCACGAGTTCAGCGGGGGACAGCGCCAGCGCCTGGCGATTGCCCGGGCTCTGTCCGTGGAACCGCAGGTCATCGTCCTTGACGAACCCGTGTCTGCGCTGGACGTTTCGATTCGCGCCCAGATCATGAACCTGCTGCGAGACCTGCAGCAGGAGTACAACGTCAGCTATTTGCTGATCGCCCACCACCTGGCAACCGTCCGGTACATGTGCGACTGGGTCGCCGTGATGTATCTGGGACAGATTGTGGAGTTCGGCCCTACCAGGGAGCTATTCGACAACGCCTCGCATCCCTACACCAAGGCGCTGATGAACGCGGCGCTGCCGTCGCACCCGGACATCGAGCAGGAAGAGATGATCCTGACCGGCGAGGTGCCCTCGCCGCTGAACCCGCCCGAGGGGTGCCGGTTCCACCCCAGGTGCCCGTTCGTGATTGACCAGTGTTCGACGGTCGTTCCCCAGGTGCGGGAGTTGGCGCCGGGACACCTGGTGTCCTGCCACCTGTACTGACGGTTTTCTACCGTCCAGCCGGGCCCCGATGACACCTTCGGCCCGGCAACGTGCTATTGACTCACGAACGTAAGTTTCGTATTATTGTTCCCGCATAGGCAAGGGCTGCCGCCCGAGCAGCGCCCTGGAGGATGCGACATGAAAGTCGCCTGCATCCTGGCCACCCATCTGCGGGCCAGGGTAGAGATGCGGAGGCAACCCCACCTGAAGGACCGTCCCGTCATCATCGTTGACCGCTCCCGGGGCCGGCCCCTAGTCATCGACCATTTCCCGGCCGCATCCAACGTGGCCGCCGGAATGACCCTGGAGCAGGCCCTGTCCCGCCAGACCAACGGGGCCGTTCTGGAAGCCGATGAATCAGCCTACCGTCGGGAGTTCCACCGGATGCTCCTTTCCCTGCAACGGGTCAGCGACCGGGTGGAAGCAGCGGAACTGGGCACGGCTTATGTGCGGCTGGACGGTCTGGAAGCCATGTACGGCGGCGAGGCCCGGCTGGTGACGACCCTGCTGAACGCGGTGTCCCGGAACCTGGCGCCCCGCGTCGGCGTGGGAGAGTCCAAGTTCCCGGCTTACGTGGCGGCCGGAACCAGCCAGTCCATGGGGTCGGTCAGGGTTCCCCCGGAGGTGGCTCATTTCCTCGCGCCTCACTCCGTTGACCTGCTGCCCCTTCCCACGGCAGCCCGGGAGGAGATGCGTTGCCTTGGCCTCCACACATTGGGCGACGTGGCAGCCATGAAGCAAGAAGCGCTCATCAACCGCTTCGGCCCGGAGGGTCAAAGGGCGTGGGAACTGGCCCGGGGCATCGACGACACTCCACTGGTTCCCCTGGAACACGAGGAGCCCGTCGTGGAACACGCTTCCCTGCCCTTCACCTCGGCGTCCCTGGAACTCCTGCTGACGGCGGTGGACACCCTGTTGCGAAAGACCTACGCCCAACCCCGGATGCGAGGCCGGTACGCGGGCGGCGCGACGCTGGAGTGCGTCCTCTACCGGGCCGCGCCCTGGCAGAAAGACCTCCACTTCAGGCGGGCCGTGGGCGACTGGCAGCAGGCTTCCCGCATCCTCCGGGGCCAACTGGAGGCGGACCATCCACAGGCTCCGGTCGAGGAGGTGACACTGTCCCTGTCCGGCATCACCGGGGACTCGGGTACGCAGTTGAGCCTGTTGTCCGACCTGCGGGGCGACCGGGAGCGCCGGCTGGCCGAGGCCGAACGCCAGCTCCAGGCCCGCATGGGCAGCCGGCCGGCCCTGTACCGGGTGGTTCCGGTGGCACCCTGGCACCCGGCCCCCGAGTTGCGGGCCATGCAGGTCCCGCTGGACCCTTCCGGCGCCGGCGAAATGAGGCCCCTGTCGCTGCCGTCCCCGGTGTCGGTACGCGAGGATCCCCAGGGCGAACCGGCGGCGGTGCAGTTGGGACAGCGCTGGCAGAAGGTAGCGCGCGTCGAGGACCGGTGGTGCTTCGACTTGTGGTGGATGCCGCAACCCATGACCAGGAACTATTACCGGGTGGGCAGAGAGGACGGCGGGGAGGTGACCCTGTTCCGGGACCAGCGAGAGAACCGCTGGTTCCGGCAGGACCCATAGCGCGGCCGGACGGTTTGCCGTGTCCGCCGGATACGTGGAACTCCACGCCAAGAGCTTCTATTCCTTCGGGATGGGGGCCTCCCACGTCCACGAGCTGCTGGCCCAGGCCGGGGAGTACGGGTATCCCGCCCTGGCCCTGACCGACGCCAACCTGTGCGGCGCCCTGGAGTTCGCCCGTCTGGCCGGCAGCCTGGGCATCAAGCCCATCACCGGCGGCGAACTTGCCCTGGCCGACGGTTCTCGCGTCGTCCTGCTGGCCAAGACCCGGGCCGGCTACGCCAACATCGCCCGCCTGTGCACCCTGGCCAACGCCGCCGACCGCCGGGAACCCCGGCTGGCCCCGGCCTACCTGCCGGAACACGCTGAGGGCGTGCTACTGCTCACCGGCGGCCGCGACGGCCCGCTGTCCCGGCTGATTGAGAAAGGCTGCCGCAAGGACGCTCGCCGGCTGCTGAACGACTACCTGGAATGGTACGGCCCGGAAGGGGCGTACGTGGAACTCCAGCAGAATCTTCTGAAGGGGGACACCCAGCGCAACCGGGAGTTGGTGGCCCTGGCCCATGAGACCGGCGCGCCAATCGTTGCCACCAACGACGTCCTCTACCACTGCCCGCAGCGCTACCGACTGCAACACGCCCTGGCCGCAGCCCGGCGCAACACCACCATCGAGCAGGCCCTGCCTCACATCCAGCCCAACCACCACCTCTGCCTGAAACCCCCGGCGGAGGTGGCAGACCTGTTCCTGCAGCGCCCCGACGCCGTCGCCAGCACAGTCAGGATCGCGGAGCAATGCGATTTCAACCTGGCCGATGACTTGGGCTACACCCTGCCAGATGCTGCGGTTCCCGAAGGCTACACGCCCCGCAGCTACCTGGAACGCCTCTGCCTGGAGGCTGCCCAGCGCCGCTACGGGGCGGTGTCCCGCCGGGTGCGGGAACGCCTGGACGAGGAGTTCCGGATGATCGAGCGTCACGGTCTGGCCGGGTTCCTGCTGCTCTACCGCGAAATCGTCCTGCTGGCCCAGCAAATCATGGAGGAAAAGGGCCTGGCCCACCCGGAGATTCCATTGGAAGAACGTCCCCCGGGCCGGGGCCGGGGTTCCTCGGTGGCCCTGCTGGTGGGCTACCTCACCGGCATCAGCCACGTGGACCCCCTGCGCTGGGGCCTGACCCTGGAGCGGTTCATATCCGAGGACACCTCACTGCTGCCCGACATCGACCTGGACTTCCCCCGCGCCTTGCGGGACGAACTCATCGGGCGGGTGCATCAACGCTTCGGGCCGGAACACGCCGTACTGGCCGGCGCCATCGGCACCTACTCCGTCAAGGGCATCGTCCAGGACCTGGGCAAGGCCCTGGGGCTGCCCAAAGAGGACCTGAAACGCCTCTCCCGGCAGCTTCGTTCCCGCGACGGGGCCAATCTGCGCGACGAAATGCTGGCCCTGCCCGGCTTCCGCGACCGGGTGGACGCCCCGGGCTGGCGGGAGCTGACGGACCTGGCCCCCCAGCTGATGCACGCGCCCCGCAGCCTGGGCCAGCACGTCGGCGGCATGGTGCTCAGCAGCGAACCCATACCCGAACTAGTCCCGGTGCGGGCCGGCGCCACCCCCGGGCGTTACATCATGGACTGGAACAAGGACTCCGTGGCCGACGCCAACTTCGCCAAGATCGACCTCCTTTCCCTGCCGGTACTGGACCAGTTGGAAGAGGCTCTTGACCTGATCGAAGGGAAGGAAGGCCGTCGTCCCGACCTGGGCCGCATCGACCCGGAAGACCCCGCCGTGTACGATATGATCAACGCCGGGCGGTCCAAGGGGGTGTTCCTGCTCCAGTCGCCGGCCCAGCTGAAAATGGCCCAGCGGCTCCAGTCGCGCAACCTGCTGGACCTGGCCTACCAGGTAGCCCTCATCCGCCCCGGCGTGGGCGTCCAGGGCAGCGCCGTGAGCCAGTTCGTGGAGCGTTACCGCCACGGCGCCGCCTGGGAGTTCGACCATCCCCTGGAAAAGCGGGCCCTGGAGCGGGGCTTCGGCGTCATCGTCTGGCAGGAGCAGGTGGTGCAGCTCATCAGGGACGTGGCCGGCATGACCGCCGCCCAGGCCGACGAAATCCGGCGCGCCTTCGCCAAACCCAACAACGCGCACCTCATCGCCCGGCACCGGCAACGCTTCATGGAGGGCGCGGCGGCCAACGGAGTGCCGGAGGATGCCGCCGAGCGGATCTTCGCCAAGATCAACGGCCAGTACATGTTCCCGGAAAGCCATTCCCACGCTTTCGCGGTGACCGCCTACCAGGCGGCCTGGCTGAAGCGGTATCACCCCCTGGAGTTCTTTGTGGCCCTGATCAACCAGCAGCCCATGGGATTCTACCCAATGGAGACGCTGAAGCAGGACGCCCGTCGCTTTGGCATCCCCTTTCTGAACCCCTGCGTCAACCGCAGTGGCGTGGACTGCATCCCCGGCGCCGACTCGCTGCTGCTGGGCCTGCGGTTCATCAAGGACGTGGGGGCGGCCTCGGCGGCGCTGATCGTTAAAGAGCGGGAGGGCCATGGCCCCTACGCCGGGGCTGCTGACCTGGTGCGGCGTACCGGCCTGAAACCGCAGGCGGTGGAATCGCTGGTGATGGCCGGGGCCTTCGACACCCTGACGCCCAACCGCCGTCAAGCCCTCTGGGACGCCGGCCTGAGCATCCGGCCCGGCAGGAACGGACAGCGGGCCTTCTCCGGCGCCGTGGCCGGAGACGTTCCCAACCTGCCCGACTTCACCGCCCGTGAGCAGATGGCCGGCGAGTACCGGGTCCTGGGCATCTACCCGCGAGGGCACCTGATGGAGTTCGTGCGGCCCAGCCTTGGCGCCGATGTGCTGCCCGCCGCCGCCGTGGACTGCGCTGCGGAGGGAGATGAGATTACGGTGGCCGGCTGGCCCATCGCCCGGCAGCATCCCCGGGGCGAGGACAGCACGGTGTTCGTCACCATCGAGGACGAGACCGGCGACACCCAGGTCATCCTGTGGCCCCAGGCCTTCCGGGAGAACCGCCGGCATCTGGGCAGCCAGGTGTTGCTGGTGCGCGGAACCATCTCACGCTGGGACGGCACCGCTAACCTGATCGCTTCCGACGTACAGGGCATCCACCCCCACGTACCCATGCCCGCCAGCCACGACTGGCGCTGAACAATCCGGTGGGCCTGGGAGGCGCTACCGTCCTCTCCCACTGCGAATCTTCTCGGCGTTCTTCAGGGACTCTCGACGACTTAGCGGGCTGATACGGCCTTCGTTGCGAGCTATGTAGGACTCGACGGTGTCGAGGTCGGTCCAAGCCAACGAGCGGAGGGCCCACCCGATGCCCTTGCGGATGAAGAATTCGGGGTCAGCGAGATTAGGGTCGATGCAATCAAAGAGCAGGGTCAGATCAGTCTGCTCCTTGCGGTTGATCTGGCAGATGATGGCGGAGCGACGTTTCCACTTATCCGGATCCCGACTCCAACATCGCATTTCACGGCCCATTTCAGCGGGGAATCTCTCCAGGAGTTCGCAGAGTCGGCGGGAGGCGATGCCATCGAC
>JAJDWF010000109.1 GCA_022825745.1 Dehalococcoidia bacterium
GAGCAGGATGTAGATGGGCTGACCGGGCGCCAGGCTGGCCGCCAGGCGCTGCAACCAGGAAACCGCCTGGCCGGTGCCGAACCAGGTTGCGATGGTGGCCGGAAACAGGATCAGGCTGGAGGCGAAAATCGGCGGGATGACGCCGGACATGTTGATCTTGAAGGGCAGATGCGAGGTTTGTCCCGCGTACAGCCTGCGTCCCTGCTGCCGCTTGGCGTAATTGACGGTAATTCGCCGCTGGGCGCGCTCCATGAAGACGACGAATCCGGTCACGGCCAGCAGCAACAGGCCCATCACGAAGGGCAGGGCCGGATTCATGCCGCCGGTATTGACCAGTTCCAGCGTGCCGCCGATGGCCGCCGGGAGTCCGGAGACGATGCTGGCGAGAATGATCATCGAGATGCCGTTGCCGATGCCCCGCTCGGTGATCTGCTCTCCCAGCCACATGAGGAACACGGTGCCGGTGACCAGCGTGGCCGATGCGCTGAACACGAATCCGATGCCGGGATTCAGCACCACGCCCTGGTTCTGCAGCGCGCTGGTGGCCGCGACGGACTGGAACGAGCACAACAGTACCGTTCCGTAACGGGTGTACTGAGTGATCTTCCGGCGGCCTGCCTCACCCTCCTTGCGCAATTGCCCCAGCGTCGGGACCACATGGACGGCCAGCTGCATGATGATGGACGCGGAAATGTACGGCATGATGCCCAGAGCGAAGATCGACATCCGCTCCAGCGCCCCCCCCGAGAACATGTTGAACATGCTCAGGATCGTGCCGGACTGCTGTTCGAAGAACTGCCCCAGCGCGAACGGATCGATGCCGGGCACCGGAATGAAGGTACCGATGCGGTAGACCACGAGCGCGCCCACCAGGAAGAACAACCGCTGGCGTACCTCGGAGAAGCGCCCGGCCGCGCCGAGCACCGATGCAGGATTTGCCGCGCCCGCTCTGGCCATCGTCAGGCCTCCACGCTTCCGCCGGCGGCCTCGATCGCCTCGCGCGCACCGCGCGTGACGCCGAGCCCGACCACCCTGACCGCCCGGTCGATCGTGCCGGAGAGGAACACCTTGGCGCGGCGCGTGGATTTTGGCACCAGCCCCGCCGACTTCAGTGCCGCCAGGTCCACGGTCTCATCCTCCACCCGGGCCAGCTCATGCAGCCGGACTTCGGCGACATACCGCGCCTTGCGGGAGCTGAAGCCCACTTTCGGCAGGCGCCGCTGCAGGGGCATCTGGCCGCCCTCGAAGCCGACCTTGCTGTAGCCGCCCGAGCGGGACCGCTGGCCCTTGTCGCCGCGGCCGGCGGTCTTGCCCTGACCGGCCGAGATGCCGCGGCCGACGCGCTTGCGCGTCTTGCGCGAGCCGGCGCCGGGCTTGAGGGAGTTCAGCCGCATTTCAGACCTCCTCAACCTTCAACAGGTACGACACCTTGTTGATCATCCCGCGGTTCTCGGGCGTGTCGGCCACCACCACGGTCTGCTCGCGGCGTCTCAGCCCCAGCCCCGCGACGCACTCGGCGTGACCGGGTTTGCGCCCGTACTTGCTCTTCATCAGCGTGACTTTCAACCTGGCCATGTCCGATCTCATCCGGTAATTTCAGCCACGGTCTTGCCGCGCTTCGCGGCGATTTCCTCGGGCGAACGCATGTTTGTCAGTGCGTCCACGGTGGCCCGCACCACATTGATGGGATTACGCGAACCGTAGCTCTTGGCCAGCACGTTGCGCACCCCGGCGCACTCGAAGACGGCGCGCATGGCGCCGCCGGCGATGATGCCCGTGCCCTCCGAAGCCGGTTGCATGAACACCCGGGTGGCGCCGTGGCGGCCGCGGAGTTCGTACTGCAGCGTCTCGTTGCGCAGGTGGATCCGCGCGAGGTTGCCGCGGGCTGCCTGCATCGACTTCTGGATGGCCAGCGGCAGTTCCCGCGCCTTGCCGTAACCGAAACCCACGCGGCCGTTGCCGTCCCCTACCACCGTCAAGGCGGTAAACCCGAACTGGCGTCCACCCTTGACGACCTTCGCGACGCGGTTGACCGCGACGAGTTTTTCCTGGAGGTCTTCCGTGCCTGCCATTCGCTGCTTACCGTTCAAAAGCTCAACCCCCCTTCACGGGCCGCTTCGGCAAGCGCCTTGACCCGGCCGTGATAACTGAACCCTGACCGGTCGAAGGCGACCCGGTCGACGCCCTGGGCCGTCGCGCGTTCGGCGATCAACCGGCCCACGACCGCGGCCGCTTCGCTGTTGCCCGTACCCTTCAACTCGCCACGCAGTTCCGGGCTGAGCGTGGATACGCTGGCGATGACGCGGTTGCCTTCCGGCGCGATGACCTGCGCATAAATGTGCCGCGGCGTCCGGTGCACACACAGCCGCGTGGCGCCAAGCCGCCTGATCCTGGCTCTTGCGCGCCGCGCCCGTCTCTGCCTGCGTTGCTTCTTGTCCATGGGTTGCTACTTCTTCTTCGCTTCCTTCAGTACGACCCGCTCATCCGAATAGCGCACACCCTTTCCCTTGTAGGGCTCGGGGGGGCGGAAGCGGCGCAATTCGGCCGCCACCTGTCCGACACGCTGCCGGTCGATGCCCTGAACAACGATTTCGGTCTGGCTTGGGGTCTGGATGGTCACGTCCTCCGGTACCCGGTAGTTGATGGGGTGGGAGAATCCCAGGGTCATGTCCAGTTGCCGTCCCTGGGCCTTTGCCCGGTATCCAACGCCCACCAGCTTGAGCTTGCGCTCGAATCCCGCGGTCACCCCGGTCACCATGTTGTTGATGAGCGAACGGGTGGTGCCCGCCATGGCCCTGGCAAACCGGCTTCCGGACCGGGGCGATACCCGCAGTTCACCATCGACCTTGTCCACCTGGACCTCCGAATGGCATTCCAGCACCAGACTCCCCTTGGGCCCCTTGACGGTCAGGGAGTTCCCCTTGAGATCGGCTTCGACACCGCTTCCGATGGGGACCGGATTCTTCGCAACTCTGGACATCGCTGTTCCCTGCGCCGGTCAGGAGACCAGGCAGATCACCTCACCGCCGTGACCCCGGTGGCGGGCCTGCCGATCGCTCATCACCCCCCTTGAGGTGGAAACGACCGCCACGCCGAGGCCTCCCTGAACCCTGGGAATTTCGTCGACGCCCGCATAGAGGCGCAGACCGGGCCGGCTCGCCCTTGCGATATGCTCGATGACCGGTTCTCCGTCGTGGTACCTGAGCGTGATGGTCATGTTGCGTTTGACACCGTCCTCTTCAACGGTCACGTCGTCGAGGTAGCCTTCCTCCACCAACACGTTTGCAACCGCGAGCTTCATCTTCGATGCGGGCATGGACACGGCACGCATCCTGGCCTTCTGACCGTTCCTGATTCGGGTCAACATGTCGGAAATCGGATCCGTCATACTCATTGGGCCGTCCTCTAGTGCTCCATCAACCTTATTACGCCGTATCAGCGCGTTCACAAGCGCGCAGATGCGCGACGCCGGCTCGCCGACGTATTGGGCATACGTCAAGAGACGGCAACAAAGCAGATGCGCGCTTGTGGACGCGCCCTCCGGGTGGCCGCAGGTCCGCCTCTGGCGGTGTTGCGCCCCTTGACAATGGGCCCACCATTGCCCGCGGGCCGCGCCTTGCCAGAGGCGGGCCTGCGGCCACTGATACGGCGTTATAAGGTTGATGGAGCACTAGCAGAGTGAGCCTGGCCGGCTCGGTTCCGGAATGGTGCGCGGAGCCCATCGTCCGCGGTTAAACGTTTCGCCCGAGTACTACTCGTCCGCTGTTTCCTCCGGCAGGTCGCGGAGCAGGTCGTCCAGCCGACGAGTCATCTGATCGAACTGGTAGTCGGCGATTCGGTAGCGCCAGGGGGAAAGGCGTTGGTTAAGGTCAAGGACTTCCGCCGCGACATCCGTACCGCCGGCTTCGGCTTCAACTGCCGCGATGTCCGGTCCTTCAAGGTTCGCTTCGATGTCGTCTGAAGCATTCGCTGAAGCGTCCTCCTGAGCCTGATCGTCCTGCGGGCCCGGTTCTTCCGCGGGCGGGCGGTATTCGGCCCGGAACGCAACCCAGGGCTCTTCTTCGCGCTCGACGGATTCCGCGGTGATGGCCAGCCCGTCAAACGTGACGAATTCGGTCACCGTCACCGGCTCGCCAGTTGCGGTTCTCGGTTCCACGTCCTGCAGGTTCAGGTTCGACAGCACGTTGCCCATGACGTTGGCCACGCTTGCGTACTGCAATTCGCGGTCCGGAGGAATTTCGTCCAGGTCGAAGTTGGACTGTTCGGAATCGGCCTTGGAGACGGTTACCAATTCGCCATCGGGGTGGGTTACGGTGACCCGTGCCATCCGTGTTCCGGAAACCGCCAGGATTTCGTTGGCCAGCCAATCCGTCGTTTCGTTTCCAACGTCCGGGTTCCGGTCGACGAGGAAACTCTGGGCCTGATCCGCTGCGCGAATGTAGACCTGAGACGTGCCTTCGGTGTTGCCGACGATGACGTTCACTGGCGTATCGGCGCCCGCCAACATCACAGCCACCCCGCCGGCAGCCTCGTCTTCCACTCCCTCCACGCCAAGGCGGTCGTAGAAGTCCGGGTTGGCGGTCTTGGGCTCGACGATGCGCGCCTCGGCCAGGCTGATCAGCGTCTGGCGAACCTTTTCCACGTCGGCCGGATAACCGTCTTTCTCGGCAACCGTCCAGCTTCCCTCGTCGCCGCGCACCAGCGTGGCGACGGGTTCCGAACCGGCGCCTGTGATGGACACCCGGGTGATCCGATCCAGGTCCTCGCCGAGATCCGGCAGCAACAAACCGCCGCCCGGGGCCGGCGGCTGGGGATCGTATTGGGCCAGCAGCGCCACGGCGCCCAGTACCACCAGGGCGGCTGCGAGTACGCTCACGGTGCGGGTAGTCACGATTTCTTCTCCGCGCGCCGCCGTCTGACGACCACCGCCAACAGCGCG
>JAJDWF010000145.1 GCA_022825745.1 Dehalococcoidia bacterium
CTGCGGATCATCAACGAGCCCACCGCTTCTTCCCTGGCCTACGGCATTGACCGGCAGCAAACGGATTCCACCGTGGCGGTGTTCGACCTCGGCGGCGGCACTTTCGACATCACCATCCTTGAGCTTGGCGAAGGGGTGTTCGAGGTTCTGTCCACCAACGGGGACACCTATCTCGGCGGCGACGACTTTGACGAAGCCATCCTCAACTGGCTGGTCACGGAATTCCGCTCCGAAACCGGCATTGACCTGGCGCAGGACCGCATGGCTCTGCAACGTCTGCGCGACGCGGCGGAACGGGCCAAGATCGAGCTTTCCAGCACCTTGGAAACCGAAATCAACCTGCCGTTCATCACTGCTGACGCCAGCGGCCCCCAGCACCTGGTGAAGTCCCTCAGCCGGTCCCGCCTTGAGCAACTGGTTAGCGACCTGATTGACCGCACCGAAGGGCCCTGCCGCCAGGCGATTGCCGATGCCAGCGTCTCCGCAGACCGCATCGACGACGTGATCCTGGTGGGCGGCATGACCCGTATGCCCTCGGTCCAGGCTAAGGTTCAGCAAATATTCGGTAAGGAGCCGTCCCGCTCAGTCAATCCCGACGAAGCGGTGGCCCTAGGCGCGGCTATTCAGGCCGGCGTCCTGGGCGGCGAAGTCGGCGATATCGTCCTTCTTGACGTTACCCCGTTGACCCTGGGCATCGAGACCCTGGGCAACGTCACCACCGCCTTGATCCCGCGCAACACCACGATCCCGACCAAGAAAACCGAAACGTTCACCACTGCTGCCGACAACCAGCCCAGCGTGGACATCCACGTTCTGCAGGGCGAACGGCCCATGTCCGCCGACAACAAGACCATCGGCCGTTTCATGCTGGACGGCATTCTGCCGGCTCCTCGTGGCATGCCGCAAATCGACGTCACCTTCGACATCGACTCCAACGGCATCTTGAGCGTGTCCGCCCAGGACAAGGGCACGGGCAAGGAACAGCGCATCGTCATCCAGACCAGCAGCGGCCTTTCCCAGGATGACATCGAGCAGATGATGTCCGAGGCGCAGGCCAATGAAGAGGCCGACCGCACCCGGCGCGCGGAAGTGGAAACGCGCAACCAGGCCGACAGTCTGGCCTACTCCGCGGAACGCTTGCTCACCGAACACGCTGAGATTCTGCCGGCCGACTTGAAATCGGAAGCTGAAGGCAAGCTTGAAGCTCTGCGCTCCGCCATCGCGGCCAACAACGTGGCGCAGATGCAGACGGCCATGAACGAACTGAACGAGGTCTTGCAGCGAGTGGGCCAGGCGGTGTACACCCAGCCGGGGGCCGGCGATCCCGGCGCCGGACCATCCGCGGACGCTCCCGGCGATGACACCGTGGAAGGCGAATTTCGGGAAGTGTAGCCCTGCTTCGGGGTTGCCAAACTGCAAATCCTGTGTAAACTACCGCGACTACGGTGTTGCTCGATTCCGCAGGTGCTATAATGATACCGAGCTAACCACCTGCCGCGGTGGTATCTCCACGCCGGATATTGGGGGATATGCAATGAACGCATCACAAAAAGACGACGTTGAAGTCGGCGGATTGGAAAACGAAAACCCGATGGCCGATCCGAATCCAATCAGGCTGGAGGAACAGGCGGGTCCTCAAGTGGAGGACTTGGACGTCGAGTCTTTGACCCCGTTGCAGACCCATTATCTGGAATCCCTGCGACAACTGATTGCGGTCAAGAACGAATACCAGTCCGGCTCCGAGTACGAGCCTTGGATGATGGACTCCATCAACCGCTCCATCTACTCGGCTCTGCGTGACTGCATTGAAGCCAACATCGGAACGGTCGCCAAGGACCTCCTGCACCGCGAGCATCAGGTCAACTAAACATCCATCGCGAACTGACGGCGGGCCGGCTCCGGGGAGTCTGCCCGCCGTCGTCGTCTCATCTCAACGGAACCCCGTGCAGTCCCCCGGCGCTTTGACGACGCGGCTTCTGGTTGTGCTATAATCCCGATATGTATATGCCGAGGTGGTGGAAATGGTAGACACGCGGTCTTGAGGGGGCCGTGGGCTTTCGCTCGTGTGGGTTCAAGTCCCGCCCTCGGCACCAGACAGGCTGGGCGAGCCAGGCCGTAAACAGGCGCGTAGCGCCCCCCAAGTGCAAATGTCTAATTGACCAGGCGACGTAGCCAAGTGGACTAAGGCGGAGGTCTGCAAAACCTCTATTCGGCGGTTCGAATCCGCCCGTCGCCTCCAATTTCATTCGATGGTTACCGATCACTTCTAAAGCTCAGCGTTTTGACCGCGCACCGGTTCTCTCCATGAATCGGGTTGCGCGATTATTTTTACCTCCGTGCCGAGGTGGCGAAACGGCAGACGCGGCGGACTTAAAATCCGCTACCTCCTGGAGGTGTGTGGGTTCGAGTCCCTCCCTCGGCACCAATCCCCCAATCACCCTTGATCCCCCTCCGCTTGGGCATCGACAAGAAGGACCTGAACATGAACACCAACGGAAAACCCGTCGCCGTCGTCATCGGCGCGACCTCAAAGTGGCAGGCCGACGGCCGCAACACCCACCTCGTTCACGGCGGCGACATCGACGACAGCGACCTGCCCGTCGGCGTGCGCTGGGGCGTTGGCGGCGCCATCTCGCAGAAGTTTGCCCAGGAAGGCTTCTACACGGTGCTAACCACGCGCAGCACTGCCAACGCCGAACCGTTGAACGCGGCGATTCGCGAACAGGGCGGCGACAGCGCTATCGTCGAGCTGGACCTGTCCCACCGCGACTCCATATCCGGCGCCTTTGCTCGCATCCGGGAAGAAGCCGGCGACCCCCACGTGCTGGTCTATAACGCCGGTTATCTGGAGGGCCGCGACCTCCCGCCCGAAATGGAACTCCTTGAGCACATGCCCTACGAGATGTTTGAGACCGCGCAGCACATCTCCAGCAGCGGCCCCTTCCTGGTCTGCCAGGAAGTCCTGCCGGCCATGCGCCAGCGCGGCGAGGGCAGCATCCTGTTTTCCAACAACGCCGCCGGCCTGCGTGGCCGCAAGCGATACACCGGGCAGTCCCTCTACTACCCCCGTGTCATGATGCGCACCCTGGCCCAGGCGTTGACCGAGGAATACTCCGAGCACGGCGTCCACGTCGCCAACGTGGTCATCGACGGCACCATCGACTCCCCGGGCACCCGCGCCATGCCCCGCGCCCAGCAGCACCCCGAGCTGATTATCAACCCGATGGCCATCGCCGATGCCTTCTACTACCTGCACACCCAGGACAAGTCTTGCTGGACCCACGAACTCCAGCTCACCCCCTACGCCAGCAAACCCAGCTTCTAAATTTAACGAACCGCAAGGAGTTTTTGAATGGACGTCGGAATGATGATGATCTTCTCCAGCTACGGCTGGGAAGACGGCTCGGACGGGCAGATGTGGGAGGAGGAGTTGCGCCTTGCTGAAATCGCGGCTGACTCAGGCTTCAACTGCCTCTGGTCTGCCGAACACCATTTCAACGATTACTCCTTCGTCCCCGACAATCTCCAGTTGATGACTCACCTCGCGGCGAAACACCCCGACATCGATGTGGGCACCGCCGCCGTGATCCTGCCCTGGCACAACCCCCTGCGCGTGGCGGAAAACGCCGCCGTGCTCGACCTGTTGAGCAACGGACGCCTGCGCCTCGGCTTCGGCCGCGGCCTGGCCCGACGCGAGTTCGAGACCTTCGGCATCAGCATGGACGAGTCCCGGGATCGTTTCGACGAAGCGGCCCCCATGATCGCGGACGCCCTTAAAACGGGCTTCATCGAGGGCGACGGCAAGTACTACCCGCAGCCCCGCACGGAGCTCCGGCCTCGCCCGCAGCACTCCTTCGACGGGCGTATCTACGCCGTGGCCGCCAGCGACGAATCCGTCCTCTCAGCCGCCAAGCTCGGCGCGCACATCATTATGTTCGCCGACCGCCCGTGGGAAATGCGTATGCCGGGCATCGAACGCGGCCGCGCCCTGCACCGCGAATTTCACGGCACCGAGCCGCCGGCCCTGATGCTCACCGAGTTCGTGATCTGCGGTACCGACCTGGAACAGTGCGAGGCGGAAGCGCGCCAGTACCAGGGCAAGTTCGTCGAGAGCAACTTCTACCACTACGAGTTCCTGGGCGACCACTTCAGGACGGTGCAAGGCTACGACGCCTACCAGCAGAAAGCCGAAATCGCCCGCTCCGCCGGCCTCGAAGGCGCCGTCGAGGGCTTCATGAAGGCCGCCAGCTGGGGCACCCCCGATAAGATCCTGCGTGGACTCGAGGAACGCCGCGAGATTCTCGGCGATTTCGAACTGAACGTAGCCTTCCGCTTCGGCGGCACGCCCTTCGACGTCGCCGAGCGCGGCCTCAAACTCTTCGCCAAGGAAGTGCTCCCGGTACTCAAGTCCTGGTAGCCGCGACCTATGACCGAATCCGAACACGCTGGCCCTATCCTCTGGCGAGAGTGGAACGAATCTGCCTTTGCGGACGCCAGATCCGAGGAAAAGCCGGTTCTGCTGACCCTCGGGGCCACTTGGTGCCACTGGTGCCACGTGATGGACGAGACTTCGTACTCGGATGAGCGCGTCATTGACCTGGTGAAGTCCCGGTTCATCCCGGTGCGCGTGGACGTTGACCGGCGGCCTGACATTTCACTGCGCTACAACCAGGGCGGTTTCCCGTCGGTGGCGTTCCTGACCGGGACCGGCGAGTTCCTCGCCGGCCGACCCTACACTCCACCCGATGAGATGGTGGCGCTGCTGGAGCGCATATCCAGCGGCGAATTTACGGCGGGTACGGAGCGCGGCGGAGTTCCGGTTCCATCAACGAGAGACAAACCCAACGCCTCCGTCGATGCGGTGACCGCCCGCTTAATCGAACTCTATGACGAGGAATTCGGCGGCTTCGGGCTGGAACCCAAACAGCCCCCGTGGGAAGCTCTGAGGTTCCTGACCGCCCGCTACCAACTCAGCGGAGATCGGGCCATGCTGAGTATGGTTGAGAACACCCTCCAGGGAATATGGCACGGCATCTACGATAGAAAAGACCAGGGCTTTTTCCGCTACTCCGTCAGCCGCGACTGGAAGGTTCCGCACTACGAGAAAATGCTGGTCAGCAACGCCAGCCTGGCGATGACCTACCTGGAAGCATTTCAGATCACCCGGAAAGCGGCTTACAAAATTGCCGTGCCGGGGATACTGGACTATCTGCTTTCCACCCTGTTCAGCCCCGATGACGGGTTGTTCTATGCGAGTCAGGACGCCGATGAGCCGTTTTACCAGGGCTCCTGGAAGGACCGGGATTCCTCAACACCGCCGCCCGTGGACCACACTTTCTATGCCGGGTGGAACGCGCTGGCCGCGCACACCCTGATTACGGCTGGCGACGTGTTGGGAACGCCCGCCCACTCTCAATTAGGACACGACATCCTGGAAAAACTGTGGCATGACAGCTGGGCTCCGGCGCAGGGGTTGCGCCGCCAATTGGGTGCCCATTCCGACGCCGCGGTCATCTTGTCTGACCAGGTGTATTTCCTGCGGGCCTGGCTGATGCTGTACCAGTCCACCGGCGATGCCGCATATCTGTCTCGGGCAGTGGAGGTCGCTGAAACCGTCCAACGTTTATTCGGCGCTCCCAACGGCGGCTGCTACGACACCACCTCACCACAGTCATTCGAGGCTGCGCTGATACCTCGAGAACAACCCGTGCTGGAAAATGCTTGCTGGGCTGAGGGTCTATTAACCCTTGCCGAACTGACAAGCGATGATCAATACCGCCACCAGGCTGCGGAGGCGTTGGATGCGTTCGACTCCGTGGTACCCCCGGCCAAAGCTACCTGGGAACCCGATCCTCCCGTCGGATGGAAGAGGATGAAGAAGCCCTGTTCCTGCCGGCAGGGTCAGCCTGGGGCAAGGCGAAAGATATGCTGACCAATGGGCCGGTGAGCTTGGTGTTGGTAGGCAACTCGTCCAGCCCGGCATACCGCCGGCTCCATCAAGCGGCGTTGCGGATGTACGCGCCGCACCGGGTCTTGCGCCCCCTGGATTCAGCGCGGGACTCGGATCAGATCGTCGCGTTGGGCTTTCCAACGGATCGGGAACCCGCCCTCTACGTTTGCATGGGGGATCGCTGCCTGGCGCCAATCACGTCACCCGCCGGTGTCCGGGCGATGGCCAAGTCTCGCCCCTGGGCCGCCGGCTAATGGCGCGTTTCGCTCAATCGCCTAGCCCAGCTCGACAATGGCCTCAATCTCCAGGTCCAGCCCATCCTCCGCCAAAGCGGTGATCTCGACCAGCGTATTGGCCGGGTAATCGCCCTGGAAACACTCGGCGAACTGCGCCTCCTGGTCCTCCCTGATCTCACGCCACGCCGGGATGCTGGTGACGTAGGTGGTGATCTTCACGATATCCGAGGGCGCGCCGCCTTCTTCCTGTACGATCCGCGCGATCCGGTCCAGCGTCACCCGTAGCTGCTCCGACATGGACCCGCCCTGCGCGTCCGTCCCCCTGGCCGTGCAACCAGCGATGAACAGCAGGTTGCCCACTCTCACGCCCCGGCTGAACGTCGATCCCGGAGGCGCAATGTCCGGGTAATTCTTCCTGATCTTCTCCATGACTCCATACCTCCTGTGCCTCGGCCGGTTCAACCCGTTTCCGGTGTTGCATCCTTGGATCATACAGCACCGCAGCCTATCCGCATGGAAACCCGTTACAATGGCGCATATCTGAGAGCGTCCCGTCGGAAGCAACAGGAGGCGACATCATGGCGGATCTGGTACTGAACGTAGCGGTTGGCAACTACGGCCACACCGCGCCGTTGAAAGACGGCAGCGTAGCATCACCGATGTTTCAAATGGAGCACACCGAGGTGTCTCCGGTGACCAGCATCTTCCGTCGCATGGTGCGCGGCCTCGAGTTCGACGTCGCCGAAATGGCCTTGTCCACCTATCTGTGCGCCCGCGCCCACGGCAAAGCCTTCACCGGCATCCCGATTTTTCTCACCCGGGCCTTTTACCACGCCGGCATCGCGGCGCACGAACGCTCCGGCATCAACGAACCGCGAGACCTGGAGGGCCGCCGCGTGGGTGTCCGCAGCTACACCCTGACCCCCGGCGTATGGACCCGTGGCATCCTGGCCTCCGAGTACGGCGTTGATCTCGACGCGGTGACCTGGGTGCTGTCCGGCGACGAGCACGTGGCCGAATTCGTCGCCCCGCCCAACGTGGTGTCTTCCTCAAACAGCGATCTGGCCGAGATGCTGAAGTCGGGCGAGATTGACGCCGCCATCGGCGTGCGCCCCGGCGCCGCGCCGGAAATCAAGGCCCTGTTCCCCGAACCCGACGCGGCCGATGCAAACTGGCACCGGAAGACCGGCATTTATCCCATCAGCCATATGGTGGTCGTCAAGAACGCCCGGCTCTACGACAACCCCGACCTCGCGTCCGAACTATGCCGAGTGTTCAAAACAGCCAAAACCCCCTACCTTGAGCGGTTGCAGGGAGGCCAAGCAGCCACGGCGATGGACTCCGAACTGCTGGCAATGGGCCAAATCGTGCAGGGCGACCCCATCCCCTACGGGCTGGAATCCTCGCTCCAAACCCTGAACACCTTCATCGACTTCAACGTCAGCCAGGGCGTAATCCCCGAGCACGTCCAACCGGAAGACCTCTTCCCGGCCTCTACGCTTGCCTGAGCTTCGGAGCCACCAGCGCCAGCGCCAATACCAGCACGATCCCCGTCCCGCCCACCAGTTGCGCCGCGGCCGGCGCTCCCCAAAGTCCCGCGATGGCGCCGGCCCCCATGCTGCCGAAGCTGTACGCCAGGATGGCAAACGACCGCAGGCTCATCACCCGGCCCCGGAATTCCCGCTGCGTCGTCCTCAGCAGCAGCGTGAGTATCAAGACCTGGGTTGACGCGAACGCCATCCCCACCAGCACGAACAGGCCCATCGAAAGGTAGAACGACTTCGACAGCGAAAAGGCCAGGATCATCGCGTGCCACGCGAACACCGCGGCGATCAACGACTTTCCGACGTTCCGCAGGTTCGGCACCATCGACAGCGCCAATGATCCGCTCAACGCTCCGATGCCAAAGGCAAACAGCAACAGGCCCAATCCCGCCGAGTCGGTGCCCAGCACGTCCCGGGCGAAAATCGGCGCGAGCCCGGTATGCACCGTCCAGCCGGCCAGGTTGATGATCACCGCCACCAGCAGCACCGCCCAGATAACCTGGTTGCCCACCGCATAGCGCAGACCTTCCACCACCGTCCGCAGCACCGGCTCCCCGTTCCGACTTTCCCCAACGCGCTCAATCCTGATGCCCAGCGCCACGACGCCACTGGCCAAGTACAGGCTGGCAATCGCGAGGTACGCCCCCTGCGGCCCGAACCCCTTAAACAGAAAGCCGCCAATCACCGGGCCGCACAGCATAGCGATGTTCATGGCGACGGTGTTGAACGCTGCCCCGTGCCCGAGGCGTTCGGCCGGCAGCGTATCGGCCACCAGCGATTGCGCCACCGGCATCTGGCACAGTCGCACCAGCCCCATCGCCAGCGTGATGCCGAAAATGTGCCAGACTTCCAGGAACCCGGTGAGGATCAGTATCAACATCAGGATCCCCAGGGACCCCATGATGAACTCCACCGAACACAGCAGCAGGTTCCTCGGCAGCCTGTCCGCCAGCGCCCCGGCGAACAGCGCCATGAAATTCAGCGCCATGCGCGCCGCCGCGATGGACCCTACCAGGAAGGGCGAATCGGTCAGCGTGAGGACGAACCAGCCCAGCACCGCCGACTCCATCTGCGTGCCCACGCCCACCAGCGCCGTGGAACCCCACACGAAAGCGAAGTTGCGGTGCCGGAAAATCCCCAGCGGCAGGGCCGCCTGGGTGAATGTGTTGGTCAGTCTCAATATATGAGGCCCGCCGGACTCGGACTTACACCGATGCCTGCGTAATCACCCGGGGCGCTACCTTGCGGGAGAGCCAGCGTCCATCCTGAGAACTGCCCAGCATCCGGCCGTCGCGCACGATCACCTTGCCTCGCAACATCGTCATCACGGGGTAGCCTTCGCACTGGAAGCCGTCCCAGATGGAGTAATCCGAATCGGCGTGCAGTTCGTCAACCGTGATCGTCTTCTTCAGGTTGGGGTCGAATAGAACGATGTCGGCGTCGCTGCCCACGGCGATGGCGCCCTTCTGCGGGTACATCCCCAGGATTTTCGCGGCGTTGGTGGACGTGATCGCCGCAAAGCGCTGCAAGTCAATCCGCCCGTTGGCCGCCAGCTTGGTGTAGGTCACCGGCATTCGCGTCTCGATTCCGTTATGTCCGCCGCAAAGGGTTCGTATCGTGTCCCCGGCCAGCTTGATGTTCTTGTAGGTGTCCATTCGTCGGTGGCCGTGGTGCAGATCGGCCCGTCAACTAAACCCTGCTGCAATGCCTCCCGGTCGTCCGAAAACTTGATGGCCGGATAGGTGTGGATCGCCAGGCCGTCCGGCTTCAGGTAATCGTCGCAGGTGAATTCCAGGTAGTTGTGCAGCGCCTCCCCGTACACTGGCAGTTGGGCGGCCCGCGCCTCCGCGATGGCAGCCACACCCTCCTTCGCCGTGGTGTGGACGAAATAGATGCCGGTCTCCGTCTTCTGCGCCAGCCGTACCACCTTGCGAAACGATATGTCCTCGGAAATGTTGTTGTGCGCCAGGTGCAGGTTGGAGGCGTGGTCCCGGCCCTCCCGTTCCAGCTTTTCCTCCATGTACGTTACGATATCGTCCTCTTCGGCGTGAACCGCCATGATTCCGCCGTGCTTGCCCACCTCCTGGAAAATCTCCCACAGGTGGCCCATGGGCACACGGGCGTGGAAGGTAGTGAAAATCTTGAAGCTGGCAACCCCCGACTGGATCGCTTCGCCAATCTCGCCCATGGTGCTGGGCGGAATCGCCCCGGCCAGGATGTAGTGGAACGTGTAGTCGGTGTAGGAATGGCCCCTGAAAATGTCTCGACGCTGCTCAATCTGCGCCATGATGGGGTCCGCCGGCGGTACCGCTCCGGGTGTCAACGGCAGCGCCCCGGCGAAGTCCACGTAGGTCGTGACCCCGCCGAACGCGGCAGCGCGGCTCGCGCCCTCCGGCGGTTGCGTGAAAACGCCGTCATCGCCGCCGGCCCAGTAGTCCGGCACCGGCACGTTGATGTGCGCGTGCGGTTCGATGCCGCCGGGCAGCACGATCATCCCGGTGGCGTCAATGGTCTCCCCGGCTCCCACGTCGTCCAGGACGCCGGGGCCGGCCACCGCCGCGATCTGCTCCCCTTGAACCCCCACGTCCATAATGCCAACGCCGTCCGGCGTTACTACGGTTCCGCCCTTGATGATCAGGTCCAGCATGATCCCCTCCAAAACGGCGCGACAGCGCTTCCGTGCGTCAGATCATTGACGAAAATACCCGTTGACCCCGATTATAGCGCGGTAAAAGGAGTTTCATGCCAGTTCGCCCCCAGACCAACTTATTGTGCCGGCTGATCCTTGAGTCGGGCGAGCAGCAGGACATTTCGCAGTCCTCGGTGGCCGGCAGCGTGGTCGAGACCCTCACGCCCGCCCTGGAACAGGCGTTGGCCGGGGAGCCGACGGTCCCGGTGCCGCCCACGGATTACTGGTTCACGGCCGCCGAAACCTCGTCGGATTCACAGGATCACGGGCTGCGGGTCAAGTTCGGCAAGGCTTCCGTGGGCTCCGCTCCCCTGGTGGAAATGACGCTCAAACCGCCGGGCGCCGACGGCGCGCCGGCATTCCTGATGACCAGCATCGGCGGCTGGCTTCAGGCCGTCGCGTCGGGATCCCTCGGCAATCGGCCCGTCGCTGACCGAATCGCCCTGGAAATCGCCGACCTGGAAACCTGCATCGCCTGGACCTGGTTGGAGTCGCGCGGTTACGCCGTCCGCTTGCAGAACCTGAGCAGTCCGCTGGAAGTGCTGTTCTCCGCCGGCGGCGGCATGCTGACCGCCATCGTGGAGGAACCCGGCCAGTCTCCCGAGGTCTGCTTCCTCGTTCAGAACACTCCGGACGCGGTGCGCCGCCTGCCGGAGATTCCCGCCGTCGAGGTGCATGCTAGGCTGTTCAAAATCGGCGGCGTGCATCTGGTGCCCCTGGTGGCTCGAATCGGCGACACCTGGTACGAGTCCTGGATTAACGCCTGCTCCGACGACGGACGTGGAATCGAAGAGCTGGAAATCCTGGCCGGCCAGAATCGTATCGTGTTCCTGGTTTACGACGGAACGTCATTCGACCCGGACCGCACCGTTCAACTCGCCAACCCGCTCGCCGACAACATCGCCCAAATGCGCCGCGTCATGCAGGACGTCCCACCCTGGACCATGGAAGAATTCGCCGACGCCCGCGAGCAACTCTACGAGGCGTATCCAACCCCGCAAGACCTCATCTTCGGCCCCGATGTTTCAACCCCGTAGCCCCGATTACGCCGACCGGCCGCCCCGGTAATCCGTGTCGTAGTCCACCGTCCACCCCAACTCCACCTGCCGGTCCAGCGGAACGGCAGACGGCGTCTGCGCCCCGGCCAACCGCTGGCCCACCGCGTCAGCCGCCTCCAGGCCCGCAATCTCCGTCCCGCTCAGGCCCAGAATCCCGGACAGCACCCAATGATTGTCCTCGCCCAGCATCGGCGCCGGCTTCCTGATACGCACCTCATTGCCCGACATCCGCCAGCCGCGGCTCACGTACTCTTGTCGCCCCAACTCCGTCTCCGGAGGGTGTTCCACGGCCTCAAAATACCCTCGATCCCGAAAGTGCGGATCGCGCCACAGGTCTCTGCCGTCCAGCACAGGCCCGGCCGGCACCCCCACCTCTTGCAGCGCCTTCATGACCTCATACTTGGAACGCGCCGAAGTCCAGCCGGATATGATTGCGTCCAGCTCATCCTGGTTGCCATGCCGCTCCACCGGGTTGGCAAATCTCGGGTCGCCGGCCAGCTCCGGCTTGTCCAGCCCCGCGCACAGCGCCTCCCAGTCGCCATCGTCCCGCACGGCGATGACAACCCACTGGTCCTTGCCCTGGCAGGGGTAGCAGCCATGCGGCGAAAGGTTTTCGTGCCGGTTCCCCATCAGCCGCGTGCGCCGGCCGTTGAACGCGAAATCCAGCAGTCCCTCGCCCATGAACGACGTTCCCACCTGGTACATCGCCAGGTCGATCCACATCCCCTGCCCGGTTCTCGCCCGGTGAATCAGGCTGGCCATCACCGCCAACTGCGCCGTCCAACTGGCCAGGAAGTCGGTGTACGAGTTGGCGATCTTGTTGGGTACCGTCCCCGGCGACGTGCGCCCGTCATCGGCAACGTCCAGGTAGCCCGTGAACGCCCCGGTACCATGCGTCGGCTCCAGCGCAGTCGCCATCGCGCCGAAGTCCGTCCACGGACCCGAATGGCCGTAGCCCGTGTTGGACACCATGATCAAGTCCGGCTTGACGGCTTTCAGGTTCGGATAGTCCAGCCCGAAACGCCGCATCACCCTCGGCGTGAAATTCTCCAGCACCACGTCCGACACCGACACCAGTTGCCGCAGCACGTCCAGCGCAT
This sequence comes from Dehalococcoidia bacterium, assembly GCA_022825745.1. Taxonomy (GTDB): domain Bacteria; phylum Chloroflexota; class Dehalococcoidia; order Lucifugimonadales; family UBA3495; genus Bin87. The sequence continues at coordinate 12,578 of JAJDWF010000145.1, forward strand.
CCGACGAGCGCAGGTCCAGCGTAACGCTCAGCTTTCCATGATTCAGCGTGTGGAAGGTGCCCGCCCGCTCCCAGTACAGTTCCCCCGGCTCGTTGTCGGGATACGGCCCGTTCAGCGTCCGCGTCGTGTCCACAAACTGGTTGTGGTGCGTTTCCACCTTGATGACCTCCGCGCCCAGGTCAGCCAGGTACGCCCCGCAATAGGGCATCGCAAACACCCGGCTCAAATCCACCACCCGTATGCCCTCCAATGGCAGCGTCATATCGCCCCCAACGCTCTCAACAACGCCAACTCTTCACCGGAACGCCCCAACTCGTCGCCGTAGATCTCCCGGTTATGCTGCCCCAGCAGCGGCGCGGCGCGATACACCTCGTACTCCATGCCCGACAACTTCGGCCCCAACCCTGGGTAATCTGCCTCGCCGGCCACCGGGTGCTTCACCGCCCGGAAGAAGTCCCGCTCCCGCAGGTGTGGACAGTCGTGCAGATCCCCGGCGTCCTGCGCCATCCCGAAAACCAGCCTCCGTTCCCCGGACGCCTGGTGTAGCGCCTTGCGGTCCCACTGGGCCAACCCCTTGACCAGCAGGTCGTAAATCTCCTCGCCGTACTCGATGCGCCCGGAACCCGACGCGAACCGCTCATCGTGCAGTTCCGGTACGCCGATCAGGTCAGCGACCGTGGCCCACGGCTGCGAACCCTGCACCGACGGTATGACGTACCCGTCCCGCGCCGGCATCAGTTCTTCAAACCCCGACCCGCGCACCGGCCGGCGTCCCTTGATCGCCCCCATGTAGCTGTAATACGGGACCGCCTGCACCAGGTGCGACGCCAGGCATTCCACCGTCGAAACGTCAATGCTCTGCCCCCGGCCCGTCGTCATCCGCTGGAACAACGCCGCTGTGGTCGCCACCGCCGCGTTGATGCCCGCAACGTAAAACGACTGGTTCAATACGTTGCGCAACGGCTCCCGGTCCGAGTCCCCGGAGTGGTACATCAACCCGCTCATCGCCACGGCCACGATGTCGGTGGCCGCGTAGTTCCGGTACGGCCCCGTCTGCCCAAAGGGCGTGA